>CAWAYT010000041.1:0-21854 GCA_963786265.1 uncultured Alphaproteobacteria bacterium | reverse complement strand
GGCAGCCTTGCCACCGCGCATGACTTCGTTCGGGCGACACTTATGACGGCAATATCGAACCCTCTAATCCGGCCGCACCAGCAAATCGAAGGCCGGCAGGTTCTCGTCGCCGGCAGCCGTCTCGGTGGTTTGCGACGACTTTGCGATTGTGGCTGCGAAGTCGGCGAGCGCGCGGACATCGAGCCCCATGTAACGCGTCCCGTGGGACCCAACGTGACTCGCAACGGACTCGAACAGGCGAGCCGCCTTATCTGCGTTCGCCCTCATCCCGCGAGCACTCCCTGATCGCGCTTTCAGTCCGGCAGCGGCAAGGCTGATGAGTGCCTGCAGGTAAGTCGCGGTCGGGCCGCGGCGGCCACAGGCGACCCAGAGCCCTTCCCAGGCTTCATGCGCCTCCAATAGAAGCCGTGGTTGAAGAGGTCGATGCCGTACAGATAATCGCGGCAGGCGCGCCAGTTGTCCGGATCCGGCGGCTCCGGTATGACGAACTCTGCTCCATAGCTATGCCCGCCGGGATCGCGCGTCGGATGCGGCGTCTCGCCCGGAACGTAAGCGTAGGGAGGGAACGGCCGGTCCGGCAAGAATCGCGGCGGCCGGAATTTCGAACGCTGGCTCATCTTGGTCTCCGGGCCGATCATGTCCGCTCGATTGATCACATTCTTGTTCGGCCCGCTGTATCAATGGCTCGCTGGGGAACCGCATTTCGCTTCTCATCCGCCGGGCGGTGTGGCACGACTACCTAGGAGGGCGGTATCTCGTACCCAGGAACTCGCAGAAATCGAGCGGCCGCTGATCTCCAACTACGTGCCATGACGGAGTAAACAATGATTCGATGTGTGGCACTGCTTTCATTGGTGCTGCCTTTGGCCACGAGCGCTGGTGCCGCAATCGCAGCGGAGCAGCACGCCTCCGTTCCGGCTCGCTTTCAGGGCGAATGGATCTCGAACCTGAAGAACTGCGGGACCAACCTCGACGACTCGAAGCTCACGATCAGTGCCGAGCGGATCCGGTTTTACGAGAGCCGTGGCTCCATCAAGGCTGTCGTCACGCAAGGGGAATCCGATCTGGCGCTGATTACCGAGCTTTCCGGCGAAGGCGATATATGGCTCGCCTACAATCACTTTCGCCTCTCGCCCGATCACAAGTCGCTGACGGACGTGACCGACGCGACCGGCGAGTCCAAGCTGGTTCGCTACCGCTGCCCGAAGAGCGCAAAATAGTTTCCAGCCGGCCGTATGGCCCGGGAGTTCGTCGCAGTTCAGGAGGAATTGTCGTGACGAGAATGTGTACTGCGCCACGGTTATGAGACAAGCGGCTGCATCGTTCATGCGGCCTGATCCATGGCCGGTTGCTGGTCGGCTCTGACCTGAGCGGGTGTCCTGTGGCGATGGCGGGCGACCAGCCAGTGGCTGTTGTACCAGGCGGCGAAATCGAGCAGCGCCAGGCGCAGCGCCTCGATGGTCTCGAAGTGGCGCACCCAGAGCAGGTTCTCTTTCAGCGTCCGGATGAAGCGCTCGGCGACGCCGTTGCCCTCGGGCTGGCGCACGAAGGACGGCGAGGCCTCGATGCCGAGGAAGGCGATCTCGCTCTGGAAGTCGTCGGACATGTAGTTCGGTCCGTGGTCGTGCCGGAGCATGAGGCCGGCTCGTACCCTGTCCACCCGTGGTCGAGTACGGCAGTGAGTTCCTAACGCGGGCAGCCGGTGAAGTCGATTTGTTGCCCGCCGGCTCGGCCATCGGGCAGATGCTCGCCGACTACCAGGTGATGCGGATCAAGCGCGGGCATGCGAGCGCTTCGGCGAGAGAGCGGCGCCTGCGCCCCTTCGACACTCCACCGACAAGGCCGACGAGCTCGCCATCGCCGTCCTACAACTGGGTGCCGCGCCGGTCCCCCGCCGGCGTTGGTGAAGACGGCGACGTGCAAGCGTGCGTTTCAGCCGCGCAAAGCCCTGTGTCAGCACCACCTGCACCATGGAATCAAATGCGCCCCTCTGCCATCGGTGGCGGTCGTGCCGCCGACCGGCTCAGAGAGCTTTCAGCCTGCTCGTCGTTTCGCGAGCGATGTCATCCAGGCGCCGATTGCGCTCGTTCATCGCCACCATGCCTTCCGCAGCCGACGGCTCAGCGGTGAGCCGAGGAATTCGGCGAAGGAATTAGTCCACGACAGCATGATGCCGACTAGCAGCAGCAGGTCCCGGGCGTCATCGTCGAACTCCGGATCAACGGGCTCAAAGCGGGCTTCTGGCGGCCTTGGCGGTACGGCGGCCATGGGGTGCGGCGTCGTCGCGAGCGTCGAGGGCCGCGCGCGACCTCTTTCAACGCGGGTCGTATGGAGATGATTGCGATGCGAGCGGTCGTGCGGTGGAAGTACGAATTGAATTCACGGCCCGTGCGATGCGGTCACCGAGGTCGGCGCTCACGCCGCTGAGCGATGCGGCGTAGGAATTATATCCCTGGCCGCTGACCGGTCGCCGCAGGGATGTCGTCGGCGACCAGCAGGGCACGCGCCGTCGAAGATCGCCCATCATCGCCCAGGGTGCAACTTGTCGAAGAGTTGGTACAAGGCGTTGGCGCCGGGGAGGTTACGGCCTGAATGCGAGCGGCCCGACGACGGCCAGGCCGATGAGGATCTTCAACAGCGGGAAAACGACGACGAACAGAACGACGGCGACGGCAATCTCCGGCATGCCTTGGCGATACAAGTCGATGGCTCCAGAGATCAGGTGGCTTGACTGCAGCTGTCCCTGCACCTTTAGGGTGAGAAACGGGAACGCATTGGCAATCAGCAGCAGCAGTAGCGCCGTCAGATACAGCACGAACGCGCGCTCGAAACCGTGTGGCTTGCAGCCAAACAGCGTGGCGTCGCCGTGGGCACTTTGCGCTCTCCTCGAGGCGACACCGCCACGCGCTGCAGCAGGTCGCAGTCGTGGCAGCGGATCAACAGCGCCCGCCTCGGCTCGGACGCGGGCGTCGAGACAAGCGACATCTCTGCTAGAGTCACACAGCAATCCTCGACAGCGACCCCGAAGAGATCGACAAGCCGGGATGCTAGCCGGCAACTCGCCACACGTCGAGTGCTCGTGAGGAGCGCGGTTCGTGTTGTCAGGTGAGGAGGGTGTGAGGCCGAAGGCGCGGAGGAGTTCATCGAGGTCATCGGTCACGCGCTGATAGAGGCGATCGAGGTGCGAGCGTTTGTGGCGTGGGAACGTGGCATCGCCGGGGACGGGCGGAGAAGGCCAGCGGTGAGGGGCGCGTAGACGCGCTGGAAGGGCTTCAAGAAGATGAGGCAGGTCGAATAGCCCTCGGCAGGCAAGCGGTAGCGACGAGATCGGGGTGGCTTTTCGACGAGGCCCTTGGCTCGGAGTTTGGATAGGTCGTAGCGCAGGGAGGCCGAGGGGTACTGTACGCTGGCAGCCAGGGCCGCGATGACGCGGATAGACTTCGGCAGTGCGTGTTGGCGGCAGGGATGTGCGCGAAGCGGACGAGAGCTTGCATCAGTGCCACCTGTCGCGGATGGTCGAGTTTGAGGCCGGGAATGCGCTTTCCCTGCCGTAGCCGCCAACTGATCGAGTTTTGCCCGCTCGGACGGGATGTGGCCTATGGCTTCGCCAGCGATCGCGGCGGCGTTTCAGTAACCCTCGGAGTCGTATGCCCACCAGTTATCCAGCGAATTGTCGAGCGCCGCCTGCTGATCCATCAAGGCGTTTTCCTGTTGTACCGCCAGCTTCTGGTACTGCTGATAGGCCTGCTCGTCGCCGACGTAGAGACAGCGGCAGACTGCGGCATCGGCATAGAGGAACCGCAGTTGGCCGTTGCTCAACTCGCGGCGCACGACTTTGTGCTGCTTCATCACCTGCAGGCTCGCAAGCTTCTCCGGTGTGTCGGCGGGTTTGATGTTGAAGCCGGCTGCGGAGAGCAGTTGCTCGGTGCCCTCGGTGTCCTGCTTCTCGATCGCCGCGCATCCGGCGAGCAGTATCGCCATGATGCCGGCGGAGGTAGCGACTGAGAAAAGCTTGGACATGGTGCCTCTTCCCGGTTCAGACGCCGCATGCGCGGCAGGTTGCTGCTACACCGCTCTTGCGATTTGCCAAACCGAAAAGTGCAGGCTCGAGCTTCCACCGCTCAAAGGCCGTGGTGGCCCCAGCACTGGTCCGCGCCGGGGTAGTGCCGCCGAGCGGTCGCTGCAGTAGACGCGGACGGTCAAGGGCGGGCAGGTGGCCGCAGCCGGACGATTGGCGCAGGTGCGATCGGCGCCATTCAGGAGACGGTCGGCCAGGCGCACGACGCGCTCGTCGGCGTCGTGCCGTACCTCGATGCGGCGAAATGGGAACTCCTCGCCGTCACGCTGGTCGGCATCGGCGTCATGCTGTGGGCGCGCATCGATGAACGGCGCAAGGGCCTGCGCTGATGTTGTTGCTCCTCCAGGGCTGGCTGCTTCGCAATGTCCTGGGGCTGTCTGGGATGGCTTGCCGCAGCGGCTGCCGTTTCCGCGGTTCTCTTCGGCGACCGGCAGGCCGGCTGCAATGCCGAGCGTGTCGAGACCATGCGGCGAACGGTGGAGTGCAACGTGACCAGTTCGAGGCTGCGAGCCGTCGTCCTCGCGATCGCGGCGAGCTTGCGCCGGATGCACGCGACCGCTGGCGCGAAGACGGCGAGGCGCGTGACCGACGGCAAGCGGGAGAAGCGCCACTGACGCCGCCCGTCATCGCCTCCCTCGCGAAGAGGCAAGCGTCAGGCCTACTCGCCGAACAGGTTGTCGATGCGGCGGCCGATGCCCTCGGCCGCGCCCTGTACCGCCTCGCCGATCGCCTGCACGGGACCTTTGGTTGGCGGCGCCTTGCCGAGAGCGAACCGGCAATAGTCGCCGTCGACGCGCAGCAGCTGCAGGATGCCCGTCGCATCGAGTGTGACCGCGTCCGTCACCAGGCCCTTCGCGAACACCGCAAGATCGGTGATCGCGCCCAACGGGTTGGCCTGCAGGGTCGGATGATCGAGCGTTCCGTCGATCCGCACGAACATCGAGACCACCCCGGCGAGACTGATGCCGAGGCCCTTCCGTGCCGCGCTGCGCACCCTGATATCGAGGCGCTCGCTCGGCAGGTCGATGGAGCCGGAAGCGATCAGACCGACCCGGTTCGGTTTCCAGCGCCAGCGACCGGTCGAAGGTCATGCGGCCCGCACTGATGCGGCTGCGGAACACGCCGCACTCGATTGGTGTGTTCTCCTCGGTCTTGACGAACGGATTGACAGTGCGGATGACCTCGGTTGCGATGTCGCTGCCGAGGACGCCGATCAGGCGGTTGCGTTGGGTTGCCGGCCCCATGACGACGTCCGCCCGGCCATTGGCGCCGGCGAGCCAGTCGCCGACCGTCCGCCCGCAGCCGGCGAGTTCGATGCGGCCCTTCAACGGCCCGCCTTCGATCGCGTCGGATACATGCAGGCCGCGCAGCAGCGGCCCGACCTTCACCTCTTCGCTCAGCACCCGCAAGGACATCGAACTTGTCGCTGCGTCCCAGGTCGAGCGGACTGTCAGCTTGCCGTCGAGGAAGCCGCCCAAGCTGGCGGTGGCGGTGAGCTGTCCTTGTGTCAGCTTCGCCTGCAAGGCCGACGTCGTCGGCCCCCAGATCCGGCTGAAGGATCACCGTGTTAGCGTTGAAATCGACTGCGGCATCGGCGAGGCGAAGGGCTGCGAACGGCAGGGAGGGATCGGCGGCGGGTTCATCATAGAAGATCGCAGCAAGCTCAACCAGATCGAGCCGCTGCGAGGTCATCCGCAGTGACCGGGCGCTGACCACCGGATGCAGAAGCAGCTCGACGTCTGTACCGTGCGCGCGGCAGAATTTTTATCTCCTGGCCGGCGATACAGACGGTGCGCCCGTAATCGATGGTGGCGACGACCGACAGCGCCGCCTCGTGTGCCCCGAGCTGGCCATCGCGCACTGTCACCCGATCGCCGCACGGCTGTCGGTCGGTCGAGCAGGGCCGACAGCACCGCCGGCGCCCGCTGTCGCTGTCCACCTCGGCGAGATCGGCGGTAAGGCGACCATCGATCTCAGCCCGCCCGTCACGAAGGCGGTAGCGCAGGTCGCCGGTTACCGGCACCAACAGCAGCAGACGCCGATGGGCAGCGACAGAGTGCGTTGAAACAGCGTAGCGGTCGCCGCCGCCGCCGATGCGCCGAAAGGAGCGAGGGCGAGCAACGTCGCCACCGCCAACAGTCCCGATCGAGCACCGTGTCTCCGTTTCGGTCGCCTGCCTCAGATCGAAATTCGCGTGACCGGTAGCGACGGGGCCCACTTGACCTCGGGTGATCCGGGCGGCAGGTTGCTTCGTCCACGACAGGTGGACCGACATATCCCAGATGGCCGGTCTTCGAGGTCGAAATGGTATCCCGCTCCTGCTGTGGTCTGACCCAGGATAGCGCCGGTATCGATCCGCAACGGTGTCGCCGGTCCACTCGGGACGCATCTGTCCCCTAAGGTCAGACAGCCGCGTCATCAACCATCATGGAGGCTCGGCCGCGGTCCGCCGATCAGCTGCAGGATCCGTCAAAGTCTGGGGTGCCTTGCGCTCGTTGACGGGGTCGAAGCTGCCCTGCAGCGGTCTTGTCGTCGAGGGCGATCACAGGCCTTTTGCAGGTCTCGGATGCCGACAGCAGGGCCTCGGTCGGCCACGGGCCGGTTGCCCGGTGACCCGTCAGAAGGAGTGGTGCGCGAGACGGGAAAAGTTACCAGCCTCCATGGAAGCTGTGCCGCCGCCCAGGGTGAAATCGAACAGTCCTCGCACCCGGCTGACGGTCCGGCTCCGACACTCGAGCGCGGGAGGCCGACGATCATGCGGAAACGGGTCGCCCAGCCACACGGCCCGACCGGAGTTCGATCAGGTGGCCATGGACGAGGCAAATGTCGCGGCTTAGTCTCGGTGGACCGAAACGCATCATCTGCCGGTAACCGAACGCGCGAATGTGCGCCGCTTCGGCGTGGGTCCATCGCTGCAACCAGTTTCGATCGGTGCGGTGCGCCTTGCCGGATTTCGGCCGCATGGCGTTCTCACCTTCGCCAACGTCGAAAATGTGGACGGGTTTACGCGTGGCGCACGCTTCCGCCAGCATCGATATGCTGTCGCCGGTGACGACGATCTCACTGGCGAGTTCAAGAAACGCAAAGTATGGATTGTCGGCATCACCTTTCGACCATCGATATACAAATGCCGGCACGGACACCTCCGCACACAAGATGTCGATGGTCGGAGCAGGCGTCCGGGAACTGGTCGTCACCAGGAGTGAGCCGCCGCGGGCGGCGGCTAGGGCCGACGCTTGACGCGCCAACCGCCTCGCTGCGATGGGACCGAAAGTGTATGGCCCACTGCTTCCGCCGATCACCACGGTGATGAGGGGGCCGGGCAAGTGGTCGAGCCGGCACTGCCAGCGCCTGGCGTCGTTCTTAAGTCGCTCACTAGTGATACGGTTTAAAGGCATTTTGTTGTGCAACACATTGTAGCGTACCGGTAGCCGATATTGCGGAGTGGTGATGATCAGATCGAAGTGTTCGATCTTCGCCCACGTCCGGCCGAGATGCGTGATGCGGACTCGATGCCCGTCCGCCGCCGCCAAGCGCCGAATCCACCGCGCCACCGGCTCGTTGGACCACCCGGCGGTGATGATCAAATCCGGCCAAGGCGATTCTAGGATACTGGATCGCTCCTTAACGATGCCCGCCAGCGTAGGACAACGCATAAGATTGACCGCCGGGCCGTACCACTTGTAGCTGAAATTCTTGCTCTCAAACGGCCAGCCCAAGGCTTCTGCCAGGGCCAGGACCTGCGAGTTCTCGCCCGCCTTATGTCCAAGCAGCGCCCATAGACGGGGTGTGCATCGGGTCGTGTTCTGGGGTGCCGAAGCGTCCGGCAATTCATTCTCTCTCCCGCCAAGATACAAGTGCGACCGCGGACAACCTTTCCGATCGGTATCCCCTTGCGAGCATCGAAACGCGCCCGCTTTGCCCGCTCTGGACCACAATCTGCCCAAGGTCGAATCAAACATTGTTTCGGTTTGTTACGTTTCCGCGACACCTTGGCGCCTCGCCCTATATCTGCTACTTGGCGCTATCGGATGGAAAACGGCCGGGTGGCGGCGTGGTGCCCGTTCCGGACGGCAAGCTCTTAAGTGGCAGTCGACCCGCCTATCTCCGTTTGGGAAGAAACCGGCGGGACGTATCGGATAGCGAAGCGGGAGGCGCAGAGTTGAAGCCTTGTGTCTTCATCCACACTAATGAAAAGCAAGTCGTCGGTGCCCTGGTGGCAGCGCATGCGTTGCGGCGGAACGCCCGCAGGCCAGACAGCTTCGGCGTGCGAATCATTCATACCAAAGACTATCCCTGGCTGGCCTCGGCAGGGTCAGGCTTTCAAGCGGGGCGGAGCGGTTCGCGCCTGGGATATGCGCGACCTGCAATCTTTCACCCCGCTGCGATTCTTCCTCCACAGCTCATGAATTATCAGGGGCGAGCCGCGGTCATCGACCCCGACGTCTTTGCCCTCGCCGATGTCAGCGAGTTGCTCAATCGCGACATGCAGGGCAGAGCAATCCTCTGCCGCATGCGCGACGGACCCAAGGGCAGGCACGGATATTATGCGTCCAGTGTCATGTTCCTTGATTGCGGCCGCCTCAGACATTGGCGCCCGCAGGAGGATTTCGAAGCGCTGTTTTCGTTCGAGCGCGATTACATGGACTGGATTTCACTAAAACTGGAGCCGCCACAAAGCATCGACGCGCTGGAGACGGTCTGGAACGACTTCGACCGTCTGACGCCGCAGACGAAGATGTTGCACAACACCCGGCGCATCACTCAGCCGTGGAAAGCCGGTCTGCCCATCGATTTCAGTGTGGCGGAATCGTTCAAACCGGTGGCGCTGTACAACTCCGTCCTCCGGCTGGCACGTCGGGTCGTTGGGCCCGGCAAACTGGTCGGCCGGTACCTCAGGCATCCGGATCGGGCGCAGGAACGGCTGTTTTTCGGTCTGCTGCGAGAATGCCTCGACAACGGCCGGGTCAGTAAATTGCTGCTTTGTGACGAGATGGCACGTGGCCACATCCGGCACGATGCTTTCGAAGTGCTGGAGCGAACCCGGTCTTTGGCCGCGTAGCGACATCTTGCGGAACGCTGTCGTGACGCCGAGGACGGAAACGGCGGCGCTGCGGATCATTCCGGTGGCCGGGCGCGCTCTGCTGCACCGTTTCATAACCCTGCCGGAGCGGCTTTATGCCGATGATCCCTGCTGGATTGCACCGCTGCAACTCGAACGGAAAGTACACCTCGATCCTCGCCGCAATCCGTTCTTCCAGAACGCGGAGGTACGGCTTTGGCTGGCCGAGAGGGGCGCCAGAGCCGTCGGCCGCATCAGCGCCCAGATCAACCGGGAGCATCTCAGCCGGTATCAAGACGCGACCGGCCATTTCGGGTTTATCGAGGCGGAAGACGATCCGGTAGTGTTCGCTCTTCTATTCGAGACCGCGGAAGGCTGGCTGCGCCACCGCGGCATGCAGCGAGTGATGGGACCCTTCAGCCTGTCCATTAACGACGAGAGCGGCCTGCTGATCGCGGGATTCGACACCCCGCCGTCGGTAATGATGGGCCACGGCCGGCCCTGGTACGGCGCACGGGTGGAACAATGCGGCTATCGAAAGGCGAAGGACCTGATCGCTTATACCTGCGAGCTGGCGAGCGGGCCACCGTGTGCCATCCGCGCCTTCTGCGCAAAACTGGCCGGTGAGGCGGGTTTGCGCTTTCGCTTCATGGACAAAGCACGCTTCGACGAGGAGATTGCTCTCGTCGTTGCTATCTTCAACGATGCCTGGGCCGACAATTGGGGCTTCCTGCCGTTTTCGCAGGCAGAGATGCGGCACCTGGCGCAAACGCTGAAGCCTCTGCTGCGGCCCGAAGACGTGGTCATCGGCGAAGTAGACGGTACTCCGGCCGCAATGGCGGTATGCGTGCCGAACATCAACGAGGCGGTCGCCGATCTCCGCGGACAACTGCTGCCGTTCGGATGGGCCAAGGCGTTGTGGCGTCTGAAAATCGCGGGCCTCCACACCGCTCGCGTTCCGTTGATGGGAGTGCTTCGCCGTTATCGTGGCTCACCGGTGAGCATGGCGCTCGCCCTTGGCGTGATCGAAAAGATCCGCGAGGCGCATCGGCGCAAGGGAGTGCGCAGCGCCGAGCTCTCGTGGATTCTCGAAGACAACATGCCGATGCGCCGGCTGATTGAACAATCGGGTGGCCGCGCGTACAAGACCTATCGAATATTTGGCAGGGACCTGGCTCAGTGATTGCCGACTCAGCGGGTTTCCCCGTGCGTTTCGATGCCCTGATCCTCGCCGGTCGTCGCCGGAGTGCCGATCCGGTGGCAGCGGAAGCCGGTGTATCGCACAAGTGCCTGGCTCTC
Organism: uncultured Alphaproteobacteria bacterium; assembly: GCA_963786265.1. Classification (GTDB taxonomy): domain Bacteria; phylum Pseudomonadota; class Alphaproteobacteria; order Rhodospirillales; family Defluviicoccaceae; genus Defluviicoccus. The sequence goes on along the minus strand of CAWAYT010000041.1, from coordinate 11,415 downwards.
GCCGGAGGCATCCCGATGCTGAGCCGGGTAGCGGAGGCGCTGGCCAGTAGCCCCAATGTTGACCGCATCGTCGTCTGCATTGAAACCCCAAACGTCATCGAGACCTTGCCGACCATTTCGTCCCTGATGGCCAGCCAGCGGCTCTCAAGCATAGCCGCGGCCGAGTCACCGGCCGCGAGCGTGCTGGCGGCAGTGGAGCAACACCACATCGAGCTTCCCACGCTCGTCACCACCGCCGATCACGCGCTGCTGACCCGCGAGATGGTCGACGAGTTTATCGGTGGCGCCTTGCGTTCGGCGGGCGACCTTACGGTGGCTCTGGCGTCGGCGGGACGGCTCTTCTCCGCCTATCCCAAGTCCCGGCGGACCGTCTACCGCTTTAGAGACGACGGATACAGTGGCTGTAACATGTTTGCAGTGCATACGCCGGAGGCCCTGGCGGCTTTCCGCTTTTGGCGATCCATCGAGCAGAACCGCAAGCGGCCGTGGCGCATCGTCCGCGCCTTCGGAATGAAGCCGCTGTTCGCATATCTATTTAATCGGCTGACGTTGGCTGCGGCATTTCAGGAGGCTTCCCGGGTGCTGCGGGTACAAACGTCGCCTGTTGTGATCAGCACCCCGGACGCAGCCATCGACGTCGATCGCCCGGCGGATCTGGAGTTGGTGAAAGCGATCCTGCAGCGACGCATCGAGGGCCATTGCGTGCCATGACGGATCCCAGCAGCCACCATCAGCTCTTCGTCGTCGCGTTCCTATCCAACCCGTACGTTCCGACCTTAATTGCGCCACGGATCCTCGATCTGGCAATCAAGAGCCTGCGCGGCTGGTTGTCGTGGGAGGTCAAGCGCCGCCTCGTATACAAGGCGATCATCCTCCGCTCGGTGTTCGTCGCCCCACTTCGCAACCACGTCGTGGTTACCGGCGACATCCTCACCGTCGCGCGTCATCATGAATTCGCCGCCGCATGGTTCAGCCAAATTCGAACGCCCGACCCTGTCAGCGTCGTCCAAGAAGCTCCTGACGTCGGCGTCGCCGGTCGGTTCAGCGAGACTCTTAAGTTGCTTGTTGGACTCCCATCCTGGATTCCTCGGCCTTCATCGCGCGTCCGATGATCCGGGTCGCGCTGTTGAGCAACGTCAAGAGCCACCGTGTGCGGCGGTTGCTGGACAGCGTCCAGGCCGTGGCCCGTTGCTATCCACCGATCAGGCACGCGCGCTTCGAAGACTTTGCGGCGCTGCCTGACCTGTTGCGCGACGCCGCTCAGCACCCCACTGACGTGCTGGCGGTGTTCGGCGGCGATGGGACGGTACAAGGGGTGCTGACTGAACTGTTGACGAACAACCCATTCCCTCAGGTTCCCCCTATCATGGTCCTGTCCGGTGGTATGACCAACATGACCGCGCGCGATGTGGGTCCGCAGGGGCGCCCGGCGGATGCAGTGGATCGTTTGATGCGGCAAGCCGGCGGCCACGAAACCCTTGCCGGATTCACCGTCCGCCGCCATGTGCTGCGAGTCGCCTCTCCCCAGGGTTCTCCCGTGCAGTACGGGATGTACTTCGGCACGGCAGCCGTCGTCCGCGCCATCCAACTCTGCCACTCGAACGTCCACTCCATTGGTTTGGAGGCAGGTTGTGCTAACGCCGCGACTTTGGCGGGCACCGTGTTCGAGTGGATCTTTCGGCGCCGCAGCAGCACATTGTTTAAAAGCGATCTAATCACTTTGTCAGTTCCGGGGGAGCCGGCATGGAGCGGCCAGCGGCTGGTGGTTAGCATCACCACCCTCGAACGGTTGGTTCTGAGAGCGCGGCCTTTCTGGAATGACGTAGATGGCCCGGTGCGGATGACCGTCGTCGATTACCCACCTCAGCGCTTTCTGAGCGCCATCCCCAGGGTGCTCTACGGCTGGCCGGACCGGCGTCTACCGGCGGAAACCTATCACAGCCGTGGAGTCGAGCGGCGTCTCCCTGCAGATGACCTGCCCGTTTACCGTTGACGGACAGTTGTTCGAAACCGACCCCGCCGTTCCCCTCGATATCAGCGACGGTGGTGTCGTCCGCTTTATCAAAGTGTGAAACGTAGAGTGAACGATCTGCGCGCGGCTATTGTCGAGGTCATTGGCAGCGAAACCGCAATGGCTCTGCCAGCCGCGATCACCGCCATCGTCGACGCTGTCCGGCTCAGGCACGGCGAGACAGTGGCCGCCGTCCTCGCTTACGGGAGTTGCCTGCGGGACGGCGAAAGCGAAGCGCTGATCGTCGACCTCTATGTGCTGGTGGACGACTATCGGGCCGCTGGCCAGTCGGCTTGGTTCAGCCGGCTGAACGCTTGGCTGCCGCCCAATGTCTATTATCTGGAAACACCCTTCGATGGCCGAAAGGTGCGCGGCAAATATGCCGTTGTTACCCTGCAACAGTTAGAACGGCTGGTGAGCCCGGCCGCATTTCATTCCTATTTCTGGGGACGGTTCGCCCAGCCCACCGCCATCGCCTGGGCGAGGCACGACGACGTTCGCAGACGCACCGAGGCGGCGCTGGCGGCAGCGCTGATGACGCTGGCGGGTGAAGTGCTGCCGACGCTGCCGGTCACCGCAGACGCGCGAACGTTTTGGGTGGAGGCGTTCCGCGCCACATATTCCTGCGAACTACGCGCCGAACGCGGTGATCGGCCGGCACTGCTGTTCGACAGATGGCCCACACGCTACCAGCTGCTGCACCGGTTGGTTGCGGACGCCACGGCAGACGGCACCCTCCCGGCTGCGGGAACGCGCAACCGCTGGGCGGCACGGCAGGCACTCGGCAAGGGGTTGTCAGTGGTCCGGCTGATCAAGGCAGCCTTCACCTTTCACGATGGTGCCGATTACATCGCCTGGAAGATCTCGAGGCATTCCTGCGTTCCGATTACGTTGACGCCGTGGCAGCGGCGGCACCCCATTCTGGCGGGCATCCAGCTTTTCTGGCACCTTTACCGCAGCGGCGCTTTCCGCTGACAGCGATCATCGGTCTGGCTTCCTGATTATCCGCTCTGTATCATCGCGACAGAGCCGGCTCCCGCTCCGATCAAACTTCCGGCCCCCAAGACAGGATCCGACAAGGCGGCACGCGCACACTCTGCGACACGTGATTCTCCGTATCGGGTCCACTAAACGGCGCGCCGCTTCGTCTCGGCGTCATGAGAACGACATTAAAACGAAACCTTCGGAAACAAAAATTGATTTGTTCGGACGGCTGCTACCAGCCCTCTCTAGGTTCGACGCAACGTCCGTGCATCAGCCTCCCCGCCACGTCCGAGGCCGACACGGCGTCAAATATCAAATACCGCCCGCAGTCTAAAAAGTTAAAGGTGGGGAGGGCATAAGGGATGCAGCTGGTTACAGCGGACAGTGCGGGTCTACCCAAGCGACTTGGCGACTTCTTGACACTGACCGATGGCCTCGATTATGCGGCACGTGGCCGAACCGGGTACAACATCTTTTCAAGCCGTGGCGAACCGGCGGCCGCTCTCGGTTATGCGGAACTGCGGGACCGAGCGCTGGACCTGGCGCTGAAATTGACGGCCGCTGGCTTACCGCGGGAAAGCCGGGTGGCGCTGATGGCTGAAACCACGGCAGATTTCTTCGTTTTCTTCTTCGGCTGCCAGTATGCGGGGGTGATCCCGATGCCCCTGCCGCTGAGCTTGAGTGTCGGAAGTCACGAGGCTTACGTCCGGCGCCTGCACAGCATGCTCTTGTCCGGCACACCTGCGGCCGCCATGGCGTCGCCCGATCTGATTCATCTTCTGAAGGAGGCTGCTCAGCAGGCGCAGATACCGCTTGTCGGAACCGCGGAAGAATTCTACGCACTGCCGACGGCGGGAGGCTGCTTGCGGCCATTCGGCGAAAATGATCCGAGCTACATCCAGTATTCGTCGGGGAGCACGACGAAGCCACGCGGCGTCCTTGTGACGCAGCATGCGATCAATGCCAACGCCCACGCCATCAGCCGGCACCTGGCGCTGGGGCCGGGCGATCGCGCGACGTCATGGTTGCCCCTACATCATGACATGGGCCTAGTCGGCTTCTGTATCACCCCTATGCTGGCGCAGGTGACGGTGGATTACATCGCCACGGCGACCTTCGCGCTGCGACCGCGCGCGTGGCTTAAGCTGATCAGCGACCACGGCAGCACGATCTCGTTTAGCCCGGCCTTCGGTTACGAGCTGTGTGTACGCCGAGCGGCCAAGGAGGGGGTCTGTTTCGACCTCCGCCATTGGCGGACGGCAGGCATCGGCGGCGAGATGGTCAGGCCAGATATACTTAACCGGTTTGCCGACCTGTTCGCTGGGCACGGATTCGACCGGCGTGCATTCCTGCCTTGCTACGGCTTGGCGGAAGCGACGCTAGCTGTCAGCTTTTCGCCCCTCGGTCAGGGCGTGGAGGTCGATACGGTCGACCGGGAAGCTTACGAGCAGACCGGGATCGCAACTCCCGTATCCGCCTGCGAAACCGGCGGCCGGCAGCGGTCCTTCGTTTTCTGCGGGCATGCTCTGCCCGGATATACCATTGCCATCTGTGACGATGCCGATCCAGCCTTCCCGACCGCGCGATCGGGCGGGTACTCGTCAGCGGTCCGAGCCTGATGCAGGGCTACTTCCGCGATCCGGACCGATCGCGGGCAGCGCTGACCGACGACGGTTGGCTCGACACCGGCGACATGGGCTATCTGGTCGAAGGGCGGTTGGTCGTCACCGGTCGCCGCAAGGACATGATCATCGCCCACGGGCGCAACATTTGGCCGCAGGATCTGGAGTGGTCGGTGGAGCACCTTGACGAAATCAAGAGCGGCAGCGCCGCCGCCTTCTCGGTCGGCGACAACGACGAGGAAGAGCGCATCGTGATGGTGGTGGAATGCTATCACGCTGGCCCTGAACAGCAGGACGAGTTGCGACGTCGCATTCTCGCCACCATCCAGAAATCCGCTGGGGTCCATTGCGAGATTGTGTTGGTTGCGCCCCGATCGTTGCCATACACCTCCTCGGGCAAGTTGAGCCGCGCCGAAGCCCGCCGCCAGTTTTTGGCCGGCGCGTTGAAACCGCGCGAGCGCGAGCACGGCGGCGTTCGTCCCGCCGTTGAACCCACAAACCCCATCGCCATGGCGGCTGGCGCGTGAGCGTAGCGATGACGACTCCTCCGCCGTTGGAAACGCGCGCCCAGCAGCTGGTGGTCATCACCGGCGCAACCGGTTTCATTGGCCGGACGATCGCCGCGGCGGCCCGCCGTGACGGTTGGCCAGTCCGTGCGCTGGTGCGGCGGCCCGATGCCGCACTGGCAGCCGAGGGTATCGATCTGGTGACCGGTGCGCTCGAAGACGAGGCGAGCCTACGGCGGCTGGTCGCCGGCGCCGGCTTCGTCATCCATTGTGCCGGGGCGATCAAGGCGCGCACCGCAGAGGCCTTTCACACGGTCAATGCGGCGGGGACCGAACGGCTGTTGGCGGCAATGGCGCAGGTCGCTCGAGCCATCACGGCTGATCCTGATGTCGTCACTGGCCGCCCGCGAACCCTCCCTGTCCGCCTATGCCGCGAGCAAACGGGCGGGAGAGACTATCGCTCTCGCCGACGCGGATACTACCGCCCGCGATCTATGCATCGTTCGCCCGCCGGCCGTGTACGGTCCGGGAGACCTGACGACGCTGGGACTGTTCCGCACCCTCGGCAGCCGCCTCGCGCTGTTGCCGGGGCGAAGCGATGCGCGTTTCTCGCTGATCTACGTCGAGGATCTAGCGGAGCTGGCCAGCGCCCTCTTACGGAAACCGTCGTGGGGCGGCCAGATCATCGAGCCGGATGACGGGCAGGTCGGTGGCTATCGCTGGGCCGATCTGGTGGCCGTGGCGGGGCGGCATCTGCGCCGATCGGTTCGGCCATGTTATCTGCCCGCCGGGCTACTGTGGGGGCCGGTGAAGGCCTACGAGGCGGTGACGCGCCTCGCCGGATCGGTGCCGACGGTAAGCACCGACAAGCTGCGGGAGTTGTTTCACCGGGATTGGGTTTGCCGACTGACGCCGCCAGCAGCTTGCACATGCTGGCAACCGCGTGTGCAGTTTTCCGAAGGATTCGCGCGCACGTGGTCATGGTATACTCGTAGTGGTTGGATTTGAGCGTAAACCTGGAGCATACGACATCTCACCGTTGCTTCTAAATCCGGGGTCAATCACACTTATGGCAACAGATACCGTACATATCATCGCTGATCTGTGTGCTCTGCTTCAGAGATACAATAAAGAAGGGGTTGAACTAACGGGACAGACCGCACTTTGCCGATCTGAATGTCGACTCCGTAGAGATCATGGATCTGGTGATGGAGCTCGAAGAAAAATTCGGCATCGATATTCCTATTAATTTACTCTCCGATGTCGAGAGCGTCGGCGACTTGGCCAAAATCGTGCATGACAGAATGAAGGGCCAATAAGAATGGATATTTTAGACAAGTACGGCATGCAGAGGAAGCGCCATGAACGTGTGCTGAAGATGGGTACGGATCCCTTTGGCGTGCGAATGGGGCGGCTCTATTCGACCACGGAAGCGAAAGTGAATGGACGTCGGACGATCCTGGTCGGCACCAACAACTACCTCGGCCTGACTTTTCACAAGGAGTGCAGGGCAGCGGCGATCCGAGCAATCGAGACAAAAGGGACCGGGACAACCGGCTCGCGCATCGCCAACGGCACCTACGGATCGCACCTCGAACTCGAACACATCATCGCCGGTTTTCTTGGTCGCCGCTCGGCGATGGTGTTCCCGACCGGATATCAAGCCAATTTGGGAATGATCTCCGGCCTTGCCAGTGCGCACGACACCATTTTCGTCGATGCCGACAGTCACGCCAGCATCTATGACGGCTGCCGGCTCAGCGGTTCGACGGTCATCCGGTTCAAACACAACGACCCGGCGGACCTCGACCGCCGGCTGGCCCGCCACAATGGTCAGGGTGCGTGCAAGCTCATCATCGTCGAGGGCATCTACAGCATGGTCGGCGACACCGCTCCTTTGCGCGAGTTCGTCGAGGTGAAGCGCCGGCACGGGGCCTTCCTGCTGGTCGATGAGGCCCATTCGCTCGGCGTGATGGGCGCCCATGGCCGTGGTGCAGTCGAGGAAATGGACGTGGAGGACGACATCGATTTCGTTGTCGGCACATTCAGCAAGAGTCTCGGAGGCGTCGGCGGGTTCGGCGCATCCAGCCACCCGAAGTTCGACGTGCTGCGTTTTTGTGCGCGTCCCTATATGTATACAGCCTCCGCATCGCCGGCGACCGTCGCGTCGGTGTCCGAAGCGATTGGCGTCATCCAGCGGAAACCGAAGCTGCGCCGACGGCTCTGGAAGAACGCACAACGGTTGTACGATGGCCTGGCTGCGCTGGGCTACGACATCTGCTCGCAGTATAGCCCGGTGATTGCTTTGCGGATGCCCAGCGAAGAGTTGTGCTTCGTCGCCTGGAACCGCTTGCTGGAACTGGGCGTCTACGTGAACTTGGCGGTGCCGCCCGGCACCCCCAACGGGCTGTGTCTGCTGCGGTGCAGCGTCTCCGCCGCCCATACGTCGGAGCAGATCGACGAAGTCTGCCGTCGGTTCGCTCAACTCGCCGAGGAGTTGCTGGAAGAACAGTCGCGGGTCGTCGCCTGAGTTTGAGCGGCTCTCCCGCCGCGACGGACGCCATTTCCCCCACGGCCGAGCCATCGCCGCTGCCGCGCCCGAGTCGCTCTCAATGGCCGCCAGTTCTTTCGATCACAAAGATCGTGGCGCTCCCGCTCGTGGCGTTGCTCACAACGAGCAACGGCGTCCCGACCGGGCTGTCATGGGCACCAATGAAGATAATCCGTTCGGCCGACAGGTCGCCAACGTTTGGGCATTCGCCGGTTTCAGGCTGCTGCTTTGCGCATACGCCATCGCCGTCTTTCGGATTCAAGTCGAAGTTCCGATTGTTGATGTAATGCTGGAAGGTCGGCTTGAAGGGGTTGGTAATATCATAAGTCATGACACCTCCCACGCGCTCAAGCCCGATGAAAGCGTAAGTGTTCATCCCAATGCGGCCCGTGGCCACGCTGACCGGCTCCGGTCCGCGCAGATCACTGGTGCCGTCGAACACATTTTCGTCGTCGGGCGTGTTAAACAAGAAGAATCCGTTGGTGTCGCGCCATGCCTGCGCGGTGATCTGTTCGAAATCATCCCCGCTATCGAAGAGCAGCATATTGTCGAGCGTTCGGATGGAAAACGAGCGTCCGCCGAACGCGTAGATATCCTCCAGATAGCCGTCGCCATTGTCGTCACCGTCAACCCACGACACCTTCAGCCGGAGATCTCTCAGCGCGGCGGTGTTCGGGTCGTTTGGGGGAAAGAACGTCGGGTCGAGATCGCGGAAAATAGAAGGGGTCACCAAGGGCAGGTCGCTGAGCCGGACTTCGTCGCCATAAGCCGCGAGATGTCTGCGCACGCCGCGGTTCGGATAGACGAGAATCGGATAGCCGAGGGGCGCCGCGATCGCCACTTGCTTCGGCATGTACATCCCCCGGATCGGCCACGTCTGGATATGGGGAGGAGGGCCGTCATTGTCGGTGGGATCTAAGCCGCTTGGCTCATCACTGTAGTCCTTAAAACCGAAGGACCGGATGGCGACGAATTTTCCGCTTCGGATGTCGAGCGTGGCTACAGCGTTGTTCTCCGGCAAGGTGATCCAGGCGGCCCGCGAGTTGGCGGAAATAGCGATGCCTTCGGGCTCAAGATCTTGTTCGACGGAGATCGTGTCTGGACCTGTGATCCTCACTCCCTGGGCGATGAGACGCTCCTTCAGTGGATCAAACTGTTTGAAAGTGACTCTGGTGATTTCTTTCGCTCCGGCGACGCCGCCAGTCAGGTCAATGATCGACACGCTGCCAGGAGGATCGGTGCGATAATCTTCGCTGGGCTCTCCTTCGCTTGTCACGAGGAGATATCCGCCATCTGGAGCAAAGCCCGCCTCCGCCGGCATGAAACCGACGTCGACCACCGCCACTGGAGGGGCGCTACAATCTTCTCGTGCGTCAAGCAGAACAACTTTACCTTGCGCGGTTGCATCATCCCGCTGTCGAAGAACGACCGCGAGGAGTCCGTCTTTCCTAAGAGCCAAGTAAAAGGGCGTGTAGGCGCTCGGCGGCGAGAGCGGCTCCGGCTCAACTACGCGCAGCGAACATTTTCTGCTTAACCGTTGCGGTCGGGATGGGTCGATCGCGCCGCCGCCCAGGTTCACCACGTCAATTCTTTGCGTTGCTCCGTTGGCAACGAACAGACGATGGGTGTGCGGGTCGTAAGCAACGCTGTTGGATGCGGAGGCGTTGTTGTAACCGCTCCGATAAGTCCCTCCTGTATGAAGCGCGATTTTTGCACCGGAGACGGGTGCGCACACGGTTGGCGCGCCGCCTTCTTCCCAGGCGCACCCCGATTGGTCGATCTTCCAGGCGCAGGCGGCGCCCGGGGCCCTGACCAACGTGCAGTTCAACGGCGGACGGCGGCCAGCGTCAGCGCAACAGGCGAGTGACGCGGCCCATGCGAAGCCGTGGAGCAGCGCCGCAATCCGGATCCGCACGGCGAGTGGGCGAGAAGGGCGAGGAGCGGCCTCGCCTACTGCCGAAGGATCGTTCGCCTCGAAACGCCGAGCGCGTGACGGCCGAGCACCCACCGCTCGGCCTCCGCATCGAGCCTGACATCGTGAACTCACGGCTCGTCGAAAGTGCGTTTGCGGGGCCGCTGCCCGATGGCTAATAAGCGTGAGACGGCAGATCGCAAACGACAGAGGGATCCAGTGTGCGGTCGCTATTCGCAACTCTCCGGTCTTGGTCGGACTTGGTGAGGCTCTACCGGATCACCGCCAGTCAGACGCCGCTCAATCTTCAGCCGCGGTACAACATCGCGCCGACGCAGCAACTTCCAGTCGTTCGGTACACCCGGGAAGGCCTGGGCGCCCTTCCTCCCTCAGATAACGTGGTGCGAAGCATCGATAACCATGTTGCGCAAGCGGCGCGCAGACATATTTGGGAAGGCTCCCGATCGTAGTGTAGCCTTATTCAGATCAGCGCCGGACATTCCTGGAGACCAAAGGTCCAAATACGGGAATCGTGCTGGCTTCACAACGTTCGGTAGGCGTTGGGAAGGCCCGGCAACCCGCTTCCTTGACCCGGTGAGGGAATTCTCGCGAAAATCTGCCAGCGGCGAATTTGGAGGCGAAACCTGCGATTTCCGGGTGTTAGTGTAGACACCGCGACATAGATGCGGAAGCGGGCGCCCGATAATAAGGGCATAGTTTCGACCAGCGCCGATTACCCGCCGGCCGCCGCCTTGCTTCTATCCTCCCCGAGCACGGCCCTCGCAATCACCCCCGACACGTGCTCCGCCGCCGCCTTCACCGGATCGGCGGCGAGATGCGCGTAGCGCGCCGTCGTCGCCACCTGCGTGTGCCCGAGCAGCTTGCCGATCATCGGCAGCCCCTGGCCGGCGGCGACGGCGGCCGACGCGAACGTGTGGCGCAGGTCGTGGATGCGGGCGTCCTTCAGGCCGGCGCGGGCGCGGACGCGCTGCCAGAACGGCTGCAGATCGATGAGCCGGCCGCCGGGCTTGATGCCGTAGATCACCCATGGATTGCCGGGCAGGCGAGGGAGCCGGCGCAGGGTGTCGATCGCCGGCTTGCCGAGATAGACGATCTTGGCGCCGGTCTTCGAGTCCGGGAGGTTGAGGACGCCGGCGTCGAGATCGACGTACTCCCACTTCAGCGTCATGATCTCGTTCAGCCGGCAGCCGGTGAGGATCAGCAGCATCACCGCGGCGATCGCCGACGGCAGCTCCAGCCCTTCCGCCTCCATCTCCCGCAAGACCTCGCCGACGCGCCGCAGCTCGGCGGCGCTCAGGAACCGCTCGCGCTTCTCCTCCCGGTACTTCTTGATGTGCTTGCGCGGGTTGGAGCCGTCCGGCCGCAAGTCCCCACAGCTCGGCGAGATTGAACATCTTCGAGAGGATCTCCAGGCAGCGGTTGGCCTGGTAGGGCACGTGCCGGTACTTGTGGTGGAAGCGGGCGACCTCCTCGCGGCTGACCTCGGCGATCGGCCGGTTGCCGAAGAAGGGCAGGATGAACTTCTTGAGGCTCCGCCGGTACTCCTTCTGCGTCGAGGGCTTGAGGTGCACGGCGATGTGCTCGGCATCGAAGCGGGCGGCGAGATCCTTCACCGTCACCGCGTCGCGGCCGGCGTCGCGCTCGGCCAGCGGATCGACGCCCTGGCGCAGGGCGGCGAGGTGCTGGATCGCCATCGCGCGCGCCTGCTCCGGCGTCACGACGTTGACGTAGCCCAGCACCATCCGCCGCGACCGGCGGCCGGCGCGATACTGCAGAACGAAGCTCTTGCGGCCCGACGGCATCACCCG
>CAWAYT010000040.1:0-12842 GCA_963786265.1 uncultured Alphaproteobacteria bacterium | reverse complement strand
GAGCACCGACCGCGGCACCCGGCCGAAGAAAGCGAAAGCATGAACGTGGCCGTCGACCCAAGCCTCGGCGGTTGCCGCTGGATAGGCCCGAATGTAACTCGCATCGCTATGCGGCAGATCGAGCGCGAAGAAGTGCGCTTTCTGCTCGATCCCGCCGATCACAACCAGCGCTTCGCCAAAATCAGCCTGGGCGTGGCCCGGTGCGTGGTGCAACGGGACAAACATCTCCCGCCGCCGGCGCTGCTGATCGCGCACGTAATCCTTGACGATCGTGTAGCCGCCGGTGAACCCGTGCTCGTCCCGCAGCTCAAAAACCCGCTTGGCCGTGTGGCGCTGCTTGCGGGGCCGGCCAACATCATCACCCAGCCACTGGTCGATAATCTCGGTGAACCCGTCCAGCTTCGGCCGCTTGATCGGCGCCATCCGCCGATACCCCGGCGGAACCGAAAAACTCAGCATCTTCTTCACGCTCTCGCGGAAACCCCGAAGTGACGTGCCGCCTCGCGTGCGCTCATCCCGTCCCGAATGGCGAGACGAACCTTCAGATACAGTTCCACGGTGAAAATGCCCCCGCCCTCCCTGCCGCCAGAAAGGGCAAAAGTGGCAGAGTCTTACTCCGCCGACAGCGGGACTATCCCGCCGCTACCGTGGCAGACTTTTCCACCGCCGTTCTCATATCTCGCCGTTCTCCACGATAACCGGCCCGATTCCGATGCCCATCTTGATCGAGAGAGGCGCACCCTGGTGCGCACACTGCATCTCGATGGCAGCCTGGTAGGCGGCGTTGGCCGTCGGAAAAGTGCTCATCACGCCGTCGCCTCGGGTACCAACCAGCCGGCCGCCGTAAAGGCGTGGTCTCTGACATTGTTAAAATCGACCAAGCGGTCAGCCTTTGTGCCTCGGCATCACCCTTGAGTTCGTAGAGCCGGACGCTGCCGGAGATATCCGCGAACAGGATGGCGAGGATAGGCGAGGGCACGGAGCTCATGGCCGATCCTTCTATGTCTCTCCTTCCCGAGCGCAGCTCCGAAAGCAAACTCCACCCGCTCGACAATGCTGCTCCCTATGGCGCTGCCGAGCTGGCGGCGTTCATGTTGCCGGGTGCGCGCGGCATCCATCATACCTCACGTAAGAGACCTTGGGAGGAGCGTTAACAGAGTGATCCCGAGCACGCATTTTGAGATCGAAGGTCATCTCGACCTTGTTCGATCGCGTCCCGACTTAGCAGTCGGTGAGGTGAGGCGCGACTCGCGAGCCGCTTCGTGAAGGTCGTCGCGCGGGATGTTGCAAAGCGGTGTGTTCCGATACCCGTCTGCTTCAACGCGCACCGGGCGCAGTCGGATTTGAGCCCCCGGTACTGGAGCCTTCGCACCTGTGGTGGATGGTCGCGGCGGTCAGAAGCAGCTTGCGACTGATATAGACGTTGCCGGCCGCGAACGGCCAAATTCCGAGCGCGACGGCTGCCGTAGTCGCGCTTGTTCTGTGTAACACCGGAATGTTCGGCTCGATGTTCTGGCCCGTAAGCCAACGCAGCATCCGGCCGCTGCCGCAGGCGGTGTCGGCAGCGAGCCGGTTCGGCCAACAGTCCGAGGCGGGCGCGTATGCGGGCCAGCATCGTCCACGCCGACAGGACCTCCTGCGACGACAGTGCTACCGACGGTTCGACATTGACGACCACGGTCATACCGTCGGTCATGGCCGACGTGAGCTCGGATGTCTTGGAAGGGTCGGCGTCATCAACCGATCCCACGTCAATCACCTGTTAGCTTACATCCCGTAGCCCCGTTTCAACAGCCATCATGAATAAGCCGATAATGCGTCTGCGCAGGAAAGTTTCAGCGCATTTCACATCGAGCATGGAGAGAGGACGGCGTAATGAAAGACCTCAAACCTCGACCATTACCCAATGGACTAGCCCGATATGGGTATGCCGGCTCTGGCGCTTCTCATGGCGCCACTGGTGGCATTGTGACATGATGTATGCTGCTGGTTCAGCTCGGAGTTGGGAGAGTTGACAGTGAGAGCGACCTCTTTTTGGTGGGCTGGATGATCTGTGCGCTGGCGGCCTCTGCGGCGCTTGCCGATAGCACGCCGTCGCCGCCGGGTTCGAAGGTGTACATTTATGGCCAAACGATGGGCAGGTCATCTCCGGCGGCGAGTTTTGGCTGCGCATGGGCGCGCGCGGGATCGGCGTATGTCCGGCCGGGGTTAAGATGGCGAACGTCGGTCATCATCACGTTATCATCGACGCGCCGTTGCCGCCACTCGACCAGGAAATCCCGAACGACCCCAATCACCGGCACTTCGGACGCGGCCAGACCGAGGCGCGTTTGCAGCTGCCGCCCGGTCGGCACACGATTCAGTTGCTGATGGCGGACCAGGACCATGTTCCGCATGACCCGCCGATTTACTCGAAGGTCATCACCATCGTCGTGCCCTGACGAGGGGGAGAGGATCGCATGTCGAGCGAAGTGATCCGATCGCACCCGAGGCGACGCGGATCTTCGGCAGGGCCCGCCCTGGCCGGCGCGCTTGCGATAGCGGCCCTGCTTGGCGCTGCCGGCACACGCCCAGACGCCGATCGCACACCCGGATACGCCTGCGGCCGGTGCGGAAAGCGCGCCGGTGGCGAAGGGCAACACTCCGTCGCCGGCCGACGCGTATGTCTACATCGGCTGGCCGAATAACGGTGAAGTTATCAACGCCAGCCGTTTGCCCGACGGCCGGTTTCGCGTCTGGTTCGGGCTCCGCAACATGGGGGTCGCGCCCGCCGGGGTGAACGTGCCGAACACCGGCCATCATCACCTGCTGATCGACGTCGAGCTGCCGCCGCTCGATCAGGAAATCCCATCAGACAAGAATCATTTGCACTTCGGCCATGGGCAGACCGAGACGGTTCTCGAGCTGAGTCCGGGGCGACACACGTTGCAGTTACTTCTCGGCGACAAGGACCATTTCCCGCACAAGCCGCCGGTCTACTCAAAAGTGACGACGATCATCGTCAAGTAGGCCGGACAACGTGTTCCGGAACGCTGAGGGGGGTGCGAATGAGAACCGCTTTGCTTGTCGCCGGACTGCTGCTGACGACCGCGGCGTCGACAAAGGCGATGACCGGCGAAGAGCTTGCGAACGTCTGTCGATCGCGCTCCGATCAGTGCCCAGCGTATTTAGCGGGATGTCTCGATTCCCAGAGTCGTTCCTTGAGTGGCATTATCTGATCGAAACCATGTACTGCGCCAAAGGCGGCCTATCCCTCGATCAGGTCCGCGATGTCTTTCTCAAGTATTCGCAGCAACATCCGCAGCGGTTGCGGGAACGCGCATCGACGCTGCTGTTCACGGCGCTGTCCGAGGCGCTGCCGTGTAAGTGATTCAGCGCCGGCGGCGCTTGCGGTGCCCGCTCACGTCGAGAGTGAGGGCGACGCGGAAGCCATTAGCGATGTAGCGAATGTCGGCGTCGTAGTAAAATCGGCTGAACGAACTGACGAGCTTAGGATCGTCTCGCCATGATCCGCCTCGCAAAACCCGCTGCTGACAGCCGGGCGCCTCCCACGAGCGACCATCGTTCGGCGCGCCCTTGTAGTTGCTGTGCCAGCAATCGCTAACCCACTCCCAAACGCTGCCATTCATATCGTAGATGCCGAAGGGGTTGGGCGGGTACGAGCCGACTTTGACCGGAGCGTCGCGAATTCCATTCGCCACCGCATCCTTTGCAGTTAGCGTACACTAGCCCCGGGTCGTCCCCCCACCAGTAGCGTGTCGCGCTTTTGGCGCGCGCCGCGTACTCCCATTCGGCTTCGGTCGGTAACCGGTACGGCTGGTTCGTCGTCTTCTTTAGCCACTGGGTGTACTGGACGGCGTCCGACCAGCTGACGTCGCGCATCGGCAGCTGCTCCATGGTCAATGCCAGCTCCGGCACCTGCTTGCAACCTTGATCTCGGACACAGGCCGTCCACTCGCCATAGGTAACCTCGCGAATGCCGATCGCAAATCGGTGCTTGAGCGCGACCTCGTGTACCGGCTGCTCGGTCGAGTCCCCGCCACGGTTGCCCATCTTAAAGCTCCCCGTCGGCACCTCGACCATCGGCGGGCAGACGGAACAATCCTGGAATACGCCGCCTTTGCTCGTCGTTCTCGAAGGCACCGTGGTCCAGGGAGTTGGAGCCGGCTTAATCATTGCCGTTTGCGGCTCCGGAGCGATGATGGTCGTCGGCACGACTGGGAGCGACCCGGCTTCTTGTGCCGGGTTTTGGCCCCCGCCGCGCTCTCGATCCGCGCTGTCCGAAGCGCTCGTTGGTCGGGGTGGCGCTTCGCTCCGCGAGCTCGCGCCCGAAGCAACGGCGGCGAGTCGCTCCGGATCCAATGTCTCCGAGGGTGATTGTCCCGGCGCCTTTTCGGCTGAGCGGCTTGCCACCGTTTGTTGACGATCGCCGCCGAAAAAATCCCAAGCGAGATAGCCTACTGCCGACACCAAGAGCAGCAGCGCCGCCAGGGAGAGTACGAAAACCGGTGTTCGTCTGGATCGGCGGGCGTGGGCGGCCGGGTGGGGGGCGTCGTCGAAGCGCCTCGCGGCGACGGTTTGTCGGGCGGGCGGCGCTTCGCCGGGCCGCAGAACCTTGGTGGAGCCGAGATCCTGGGTCTCCTGCGGAGCGATCTGCCGCGTTTCCCGGTCCGGACCCTCCGCCACTCTGGTCAGGCCGAGCGCATCGGTGGTAACGGGTTCGTCCGCCGCGTTGATCAGGCCCGAGACGCGCGCCCGAACGATCTCCACCGCGTTCGCTCGCAACTCGGTTGCTCCCAAAGCTCGAGCGAACTCCTCCATCATCGGAAAACGCTCCTCGGGTCGCTTCGAGAGAGCCCGCATCACCGCCTGCTCGACGCGCGCACTAAGGCCTGTGACCCGCTCTATCAGACGGGGAGGCACCGTCTCGACTTGCATTCTCAGGAGCTCGTACTCGCTGTCACTGACGAACGGCGTACTGCCGCAGAGGAGTTCATAAAGCACGATGGCAAGGCTGTAGATGTCGGTGCGCTCGTCGGGGGTGCCGCCGAGGACTTGCTCGGGCGCCATGTATGCTACCGTGCCGACGATCCGACCTTGTTGCGTGAGACGTTTCGCGCCGCGCATTAGCGCGATGCCGAAGTCGGTGATCTTCAGCACGCCGCTCGCGGTGACCATCAGGTTCGCCGGTTTCACGTCCCGGTGCACGATGCCGCCCTTGTGCGCGCAGGCGAGGCCCTCGGTCGCCTGGGCGATGAGCGCCAGGCTATCCCGCTCGCTCAGCCGGCCGGCGGCGGCGATGATTTCTTCGAGCGTGCGGCCCGGTACGTACTCCATGATCATGCATAGCGCCCGGTCGTCCACATGCAGGCTGTACAGCGTCGCGATGTTCGGATGATTGAGTTGCGCGAGGCTCCTCGCTTCCGCCCGGAAGCGCACGATGAACCCCGGTTCTTGGCCGAATTCGGGCCGCAGAGCCTTAATGGCGACGCGGCGTTCCAATGTCCGGTCGATGCCGGCATAGACGTCGCCGATGCCGCCTCTGCCCAACAGCTGCAGGACTTCGCAGGAGCCGACTTTCTGGCCGACGCCGATCATCACGCCCTCACAACGCCGATCGCGTCTCGGCGATCGACTCGCCGCTGGCCGGCACCTCGTCGGAGAGCGCAAACACGCCCACCGTTACGTTGTCGTCGCCACCTTGATGCAAAGCCCATCGGATCAGCTCCTCGCAGGCGTCAATCGGCGAATTGGTCGAAAGAATGCGCCGAATCGCCTCGTCATCGACAAGGTCGGTGAGCCCGTCCGAGCACAGCAGCAGACAGTCTCCCGCTTGCAGCGGCAGACCATCCCGTCGCACCTCGATCTCTACGGAGGGGCGAGTGCCGAGGGCGCGCAGAATGATGTTCTTCTCCGGACTCAGTCGGGCCTGCTCCACGGTTATCGCCCCCGAGCGCACCAGGTCCATGACCAGCGACTGGTCTTCGCTTAGCTGCTGAAGCGTGGAATCGCGCAGCAGATAGAGCCGGCTGTCGCCAACGTGCGCCCAATACGCCATGCCGTCGCGGATCGCCAGCGCGGTGCAGGTGGTCCCCATGCCGCTCAGATCGGCGCGCTCTGCCGCGGCTTCATAAATGGCCGCGTTGGCGACCTGAAGCCCGGCCTCCAGTGCCTCGCCGGCCGACCCCTCGGTCTCGTAGTACTTCCTCGCGATCACCTCGACGGCGATGGCGCTCGCCACCTCGCCCGCGGCATGCCCGCCCATGCCGTCGGCGACGATCGCCAGCGAACCATGCATGTAGCGAGCATCATGCGCGTTGGGGATGACGTAAGCCGCTCGATCCTCGTTGGTCGAGCGCGCCATCCCCGCGTTGCTGAGCATGGCGCCGCGGAGATGAAACCGTGTTGCGTGTTCGAGCGAGCTCATTCCCTGCACGACCAGACGTTGTTGTTGCCGACCTCGAAAGCCAGGGTTTGGACATGTTCGCCGTTGCTTCGGCACTCCAGTTGCACTCTCTCTCCGACACTCGCCTCGAACTCGTATGGTGTCGTTCCGAGCAAGTCGTCGCCACGATAGAGCTGATAGTGCTCGCCATAATCCTGGATGACGATCTTGGCCTTAGGAGCCGTGGGATCGATCGGCGGGACCGTAGGAGTTGAGTTCACCAGGGCGAGAGTGCCGATCCCCACCACTATTGCCGAGGCCGCAACGGCAATCATCCATTTGACAGCGATTGCAGGCGCCGCAACGGCAGTTTTCCATCTCGCTATTAGCGAGGCCGAGGATCTCGTCTCGGCATCGGTCTGGGCTTGACGTCGCGCCTGCGGCTGAACATCAGGCTGGCGCTGCGGCCCATCGCGGGCTCTGACGCGCCGTGGCTGTCCCGCCAGAGCCGAGATCGCATCGACAAGCGATTGGTATCCTCGGTGCGACTTTTCTCCCTTCCATCCGACCAGCGACGCTGTTTGGTCGAATCTGAACGCCAGCGGCAGCAAGTCCATGTTGGTGATCAGCGCCGCCGGAATCAGGATGCCCCGGTTCGAGCCGGCGTGTGCCTCAATCTTTACCCATTTGCTTTCGATCGAGTTTTTCGACCAGAGAACGACGACACAGCGCGCGGCGGCCACCTTTTCCTGGATGACCTCGTCGAAGGTCTGGCCAGCCGGAATATGACGATCCCACCACACGGACCACCCCTCGTCCTCCAGAGCCCTCGCTAACCTTTGCGCTACTGAAACATCTTCCCTAGCGTAGCTTAGAAAAATATCTGGCATGTACTTCGATCTTGAGCTGACTGGCCGCTAGCCGCGATCCATCCCGCTTCTACAGCATACATCAGGCGCACCTCAGCGCTCATCCCACGCTTTCTCCGTCACTCGACAATTCTGTTCAACTTTAAAACTTCCCACCCGGATTTGATCGGTATGGCAAAGAAAACGACTTCCCCGCCGCTTCCGCGCTTCTCAAAAGCAAACATGCCGATCACTTTGCCATTGCTATCAAATACCGGTCCGCCGCTGTTACCTGGGCCAGTCGCATTAACCGTGAGCTGATAAGCCTCTCCTTCAGAGCTGATCATGATCACGTTCGGCCCCTTCTGCACGACTCCGCCGCTGATGTTCGAGATTATGCCTTCGAGGACGGTGGGCTCAGGGATCACAGCCTTGTAGTATGTCGACGACTGCCCGCTGCCCTCGACCTGCAGCCCGACTTCCTGAGTTTTCGTTGAGATCTCAGGGATAGCCGATGACCGTGATCGGTTCTCCCAAGGCTGGTTTCACATCGGGACGCGCCAACGGCACGTAATTCATCGGGTCAGGGGGGTCGATCTTGATCAACGCGACATCGGCATTGGCGGCCTCGCGAATGGTTCGTGCGTTGAGCGCCAGCGAGTTGCCCGGCAATCGGACTTCAAGCACCTCTATTCGCGCCTGGAACTCCCTGCTGACAGGCGTAGCGGTCTTGTCGTCGATCAACACATTCTGCCTCTCGGGCCACCAGTCATTCCCCTTTTCGAGTTGGCGAACTTGCGAAGTACTTCCTTCCTTGAAAACAAGTCCGCCGGTACGGGGGCCGCGCTCACAGGCAGTGCGCATGAAATCTGGCTCGAATTCGCAGGCAAGGTAGAATGGGTACTTCCAAGGCGTGGCGACATGTTTATTGGTCAGAATGAATCCGTCGCCTCGCACGACGAAGCCGCTGCCCTTCAAACCTTGCCGGATGGGTACAGGCTGCCCCTCGCAGGGAGTCTGCTGTGCTTGCTCATCCGTTGTCAGCCACGGAATAATGCGATTGCCTTCCTTGAGGTCTAGCTTACGCGCACTCTCTTCCGTCAATTCCACATATGCCGGGAGGGGCTTTGCTTCTTGCGGGCTTCTGGCGTCGCGCGGGACACAATATCTTTGGAAAACCTGCTTGCCGCTCTGCCGATCGATCAGCCGCCATTCCACGTTGATCAGCGCGGTGGCGCCGCGATACGCTGCGGCGATCTGCTTCGGCGTCATCTTGCCCGCTCCTTCGCCCGGCTTCGATGTTTCCGTGAGGGTGGCGGCCACCTTCTCCGTCGAGACGACGTTTTGATAATAGAGGCCGGCGGCCACGACCACGATCAGGGCAAGGACGCCGGCGAGGATGTACATCCAGTTGCGGTTGGCGCGCTTGAGTTGCTCGGAGAGCATGTCCATCACCGTGCTGCGCCCCACGCCAACCTTGTAAGCCTGGCTGGCGGTGCCTCCGGCCACGGTCCCGGCGGGTGCCGCAGGGTGCTCTTCGCCGTGCCCCATCTTGGTGCGCGCGATTAGGTGCGGCGGGCGCGGCTCGACATCGAAGGTGAATTTCGGGCCGCCCGCGCCGAGTTCGACAACATCGCCCGGCAACAATTCGCGCTCCCCGGTCAGCCGTTCGCCGTTGACGAAGGTGCCGTTTCGGCTCTGCAGATCCTCGATGGTGAACGACAGCTCGCCGTTTTTCTTGGTGCGAATAAGTGCGTGGCGTCGGCTTACCAGGTCGTCCTTTTCCGGATCGTAAGTGACCATCGCCGCCGGATCGCGTCCGAGTGAAATGTCCTCGGACGAATCAATCGAGAATTGCTCAATACGGTTGGCTTTGGACCCCGTCGAATGCTTGACGAGAACACGCATTATCGCCTCCACCCTGGTTTAGCGACGCTCCGGAGTTTAGCGACGCCGCTCGTTTTTCGCCTATATTACCCCTGCCGTGTCCTTTTGTCAGCACGCACGTCAAATTGTCAGTTCAGGCAGCAGATAATCGGTCCTGACCCGCTTGCGTTTCGGTTCTCGGTGTCGGCAGGAGTAGCGAAGTGTCGCGCTAGAGTTCGTTCTTGCTCATATGCCGAAGGAATGGCGTCAGGCCGATCGGACGCAGGGTGGCCGGGGGAAAGCTGGCTGCCGGACGCCGCGCACCCTGGGCCGCCGGGCGGGCGTGGCGAGGCGCGGCTGCACCGCCGGCGCCTCGACGAGAGCCAGCGGGCGATGGCGCCGGCCATGATCGCGGGAGCCGGAGAGCGCGAAACAGCGTCGCGGTGGAGCCACCAAAATTTTGGCGGCTTATGAGGGCGACGAGCGGAACGCCACGCGAGTGGCGATTAACAAGGCGCGCGTCGTCCACAAGTTCAAGCCGCTGCTCGCGCAGGAAGTGCTTGCCGGGCCGACGTCAACGGCGCCGATGCAGTGGCCTACGTGCTGTCCGCCAACATCCACCGCCGGCACATGTCCAAGCGCGCGATGGCGATGGCGCGAATATTCGACACGAATCATCGGATGCTCGGATGGCCGCCGACAGCGCGAACTTCCGCGCTACGCCCGGCCGACGGTCGGAGTCCACACTGAGTTTGCACGCCTAGCCAGCGCCGTGCCGACGACATAAGTTGAGGTGGTCGGGAAAATTCGGACAGAGGGCTAAGTTGGAGATCCTGCTCTAAAACGGAAACGAAGGGAGCAGGAGATGAACGCGATAGGACGGAAGCATACGGCGGCATTCAAAGCGAAGTGGCGCTGGCGGCGATCAAGGGCGACGGCACGGTTGCTGAGTTGGCTGCGCGCTATGGGGTCCATCCGAACCAGATTTATGCGTGGAAGAAGACGCTGCTCGACGGCGCGGAGGTAGCCTTCGCGCCCGGCGGCAGGGATGCTGCGCTCGACCAGGCGGAGCGTGAGAAAGCCTCGCTCTATCGTCAGATCGGCCAGCTGACAGTGGAACTGGATTTTTTGCGGCGCAAGTCCGGCCTTTGAGTTGGCCGCGGAGACTGGACATGATCGAACGCCATTCACCGGCGCTGTCGCTGAGCAGGCAATGCGCTCTTCTCGGCCTCAGCCGTTCCTCGCTCTACTACGAGCCGGCGCTGCCGGATGTCGCGACCCTGCAACTACTGCGTCTGATTGATCAGCAATATTCTGAGAACGCCGTACTACGGCTCGCGACGGATGATGGCGTGGCTGCGTTCGCAGGGACATGCCGCGAGCCGCGATCGCGTGCGGCCTGATGCGGACCCTGGGCCTGCAGGCGATCTACCAGAAACCCAGGACGAGCCGGCCGAACCCGGAACACCGCGTTTATCCATATCTTCTTCGCGATCTTCTGGTCGACCGGCCCGGCCAGGTCTGGTGTGCGGACGTCCGCTATATCCCGATGCGGCGCGGCTTTCTCTATCTGGTCGCGATCATGGACTGGGCTGGTCGGTTCGTTTTGGCATGGCGGCTGTCCAACACGCTGCACGCGGACTTCTGCGTCGATGCCGTGGAAGCGGCCCTGGCGACCCACGGCAGGCCCGACATCTTCAACACCCATCAGGGCGCACAATTCCCCAGCGATGCCTTTACCGGCGTTCTGCTGGAAACCGGCGTCCGCATCAGCATGGACGGCAAGGGACGCTTCATGGACAACATCTTCGTCGAGCGGCTATGGCGCTCACTGAAATACGAAGGGGTCTATCTCAAGGCTTACGAAACCGCCGCCGAAGCGAAGGCCGGGATCGGCCACTGGTTCACCTTCTACAACCGCGCATCACAACACCCATCTGGCTATGTGATTGAAGGGAAGAGGCTTTGCTGGTCGGGATGCGATCCCCGTGGGGTATTTTGGGTTCTGCCGCGCCCGCTCGGTGATCGATCGGGCGGCTGACGTTGTGAGAGCGGCACGGGCGAAGATCCAGGGACCATTCGGCAAGGGATGGATTGCTTCGATCTCGCCGGCCTCGGCCGCTCGTCGCAGCGTTTTCGGTGCGACGTTGAGGAACTGCGCGGCGTTGTTGAGGTTGAGCCACAGCTCGATCCCATCCTCGGCCGGCTTGAAGACCGGGATACGGTAGTGGGAGCGAATCGATGTGACGCGCTCGCGGGTCCATCGGTTGCCGTTGCCGGTGACGAGGCCGTTGCGGTTGAGGATGCCGGCGACCAGATCGTCACTGGCGATCAGCACGAACTGCCGTACGGCCACGACGACGTCGGCCGATGTGCTGTTGCGCTGGCCGCGGCGGCGCCTGGGCAGGCGCATCTCGCTGTGCATGCCGCCGGTCCAGTGGATGAAGAGGACAATCTCGGCTGCCGCGTTGTCGATATCGGCGACGACCTCCCGGATGAGAGTTCGCACGATGCGTTTCTTCAACCGTGCATCGGTCGTCGGCGCGGACCAGATGGCCTTGAGGTCCGCCGCCAGCCTGCCGAGCGACCCCGGATCGGTGGCGACACCGGGTGTGGCCGCATCATGCGCCGCGATCCTGGCCTCGATCTCCGCCAGATGCGTGAGTGTCTTGTTCCAGCGCGCCTCCAGTTCACCGGTCACGAGCCGGTTGGCCGGATCGGCGGCGTCGTATTGCCGGAAGGCGCGATCGGCCCGTAGCGCGCCGCTTCCAGATCGCGACCGAGCGCCTCGTGCACTCGATCCCGGCGCTGACCCGCTTCCTCTTCCGCAGCCATTGCTGCGGCAATCGCGCCCGGGCCTACGACGCTCAACAGCGCTTCCTCGATGGCGTCATCCACGCGCAAGCCGCCGAAGGCGATGCAGCGAGGCTCCGCATTGTCCATCCAGCCTCGGCTGCAGCTGTACCGTGGGATGTGATGCCTTACGCCGGAGTAGCGGAGCGTCAGCTTGCGCCCGCAGCGCTTGCAGCGGATCAGCCCGGCGAGCAGCGTGTCCATGCTTGGGCGCGCCATGATGGCGGCTGCTGGCGGAGATGTTGCTGCTGACCATCGTGCGGATCGCTTCAGCTGTAGGGTTCGGACAGATCATTTCACCCGCGCGAGGGTTGAGTTGATGGCGTAGTCGGCGACGCGGATGCGTTCCTTGGCTGGGTCGTAAGCTGCTTCAACGGTCTCGGCTGACGGGATTTTCGCCAGCAGTTCGCAGATCCGGTCGATCGGCGTTTTGTCGCCGAGCGCGCTGTGGGCCTTTCCCAGTTCCAGAAGTGCTGCCATTCGGCGAGGCGCTCCCCGATGTCGGGTGAGCGAGGATCGACGGTTGGCCAGAACTCCTCCAGATCGGCGCGCTGCGATCGTTCGACCTTGCCGTTCAGGTGCGGCGAACGTGGCTTGATGGGGCGGAATTTAATTGCCCAGTCCATAAGCCGCTGCTGCACCTTTTCAGCAAAGAATTCCAAGCCGCGGTCGCTCTGAATGCGCTGGATTGGAAACGGCATCTCCTCGATCAGTCGTTCCAGAAAATCCAAAGTGTTGGCGGCGGTCCGGCGGGGATAGACGCCGAGGACTCTGTATCGTGAACAGTCGTCGATCGCCGTGTACTGATAGACGGCCGGGACGATCTTGCAGACGTCGATCTGCACCCGGTCGCCGGGCACCGGGCGGCTATACCGTTTCTTGCCCTTATA
>CAWAYT010000039.1:0-41891 GCA_963786265.1 uncultured Alphaproteobacteria bacterium | reverse complement strand
GTTCGCCGACTGGAAAGCCAAGCTCGCGGACCTTCGGGATAAGCCTTTTGATCTGATCCTGCGGCATGTGCGGTTTGCGCGCCAGTATCCATCACTTGGCCTTCGGTCGAGAGCAGGCCATTGCCTCGTCGCCATCTAAGGCTGACTTGCTCACGCACTTGAAGGCTTCGAGGGCCCTAAGCCGGGCGGCGGCATGATCGACGATGGGACGGGGATAATCCCGCCCGAGCTCGATTTCGGCATCGTTCAGAACCGCTTGCGGCGCCTCCCACGGCGCGTGCTGGTACGCGGCCAGCAGCTGGGCAAGCGCCGAGGAATCCAACGGCCGACATAGGCGCCCTCGGGGTCAAACCGCCGGCCCTGGAGCACGGGATTGAAGATGCAAAAGTCGGTGCCGAGTTCGGCTCCGCAACCGGCCACCCACTGCCAGCTCGCGGCGTTGTTGGCGAGATCGGCATCCACGAGCGTGTGCCAGAACCATTCTTCGCCGCTCTGCCAGGAGAGGAGCAAATCCTTGACCAGGAACGAGGCGGCGATCATGCGCATCCTGTTGTGCATCCACCCGGTGGCGCCAGAACTCCGCATGCCCGCATCCACGATCGGATAGCCGGAGCGGCCGCTGCCAAGCAGCAAGATCATCGGGGGCGTCGCGCCAACGGACCTTCTTGAACTCGGCCCGCATCGGATGCTCCGGCAGATTTGGAAAATGATAGAGGAGGTGGTAAGGAATTCGCGCCAGATGAGCTGACGCAGGAAGGCGCCGCCGTCGATTTGGACACCGGACGCCGCTTGCCTCATGAGCACAGCATGCCAAACCTGGCGCGGGCCGATCTCCCCGAAATGGAGATGCGGCGACAGCCGAGACGTGCTGTTCACATCGGGCCGGTCACGTTTCTCCTTATAAGCGGCAAAGGTGGCGTCAAGAAAAGCGGATAGTTCGCGCCTGCGCACCGGGCTCTCCCGGTATCCAAGCGACGCGCAATCCGCCGGCCCAGTCGGGCTTGGGAAGCAGGCGCAAGTCCTCCAAGCGGTCTCTGGCGGGCAGTTTCGCGGGTATGAGCAGACGTTGCGGTGTGGGTTGGGACTTCCCGCGTCAGACTTGCGCGGTAGAACGGCGTGAACGCGCGGTAAGGCGATCCTTGCGCGGTCTGCACCGTCGAGCGGCTCGAACAGCAGGGAGGCATTGAAGCGGCGAACCTGGATGCCGTCGCGGCCGAGCGCCTCCATGATCCGCTTAGCGCGGCCGATCGCATGAGGCTCGTAACATCGGTTCCAGAATACCGACGTTGCCCGGTGTCTGCGATCACGTCCCGCAGCGTCCGCTCCGATGGGCCCGAGCGCAGCACCAGGGCGAAGTCGCCCGCACGCCGGCCGGCGAGGACGGCGCAGCACCAGGGCGAAGTCGCCCGCACGCCGGCCGGCGAGGACGCCGAGGCTCTGGGCGAGACATGCAAGGCTGTGATGGAGCCACCAGCGGCCAGCCGCGCCCGGCCGCCATCGCTTAGGGGTTTCCTCGTCCAGGATGAAGATAGGAACGACCGGACGGCCGGTGGCAGCGGCCGCCACGAGCGCCGGGTTGTCGGTGCAGCGCGGAATTCTTGGCGAAACCAGACGAGAACTGGCGGCTCAGAGGTAATTTTCATGGGCGGCCGTCACTGAATGTTTGGGGGAAACCGAACCCTAATTCCCCATCTCTCTGGCCTCGCCGCCAATCCCATAGCACGTTGAACGTGCCTGACCAGATGCCGAGGTGCGCTTCCTCGGTAGGGTCTTCCCTCGGTGACGATGTGGTGAGAAACGCTCAGGGATGGATGATCTGGTTTCGGATCGCAAAGCGAACGAGATCGGGCAGAGAACTAAGTTCCAATTTGCGCATCACAGCAGCGCGGTGCGTTTCGACAGTCTTGACGCTCAGGTCAAGAAGCTTGGCAATCCGCTTGTTGCTGTGTCCTTCGGCGAGAAGCTGGATGATTTCGCGCTCTCGCGTTGTCAGTCGTTGTATCGCAGGTGGAGCGGCCTCCCGCACCCCCGGCTTTCAAAAAGCCATCGAGAACTACCTCCGAAATGCGTCCGCTGAAGAACGGCTTGTGCCTCGCCAGACTTTCCACGGCTGGAATGAGCTGATCGGCCGCATCTGACTTGAGCAAGTATCCGCGAGCGCCCGCTGCGAGCACTTGCCTGACCAGCTCGTCGCTTTCGTGCATCGTGAACACCAGGACTTCATTTATGGCAGCGCCTGGCGGATGAGACGCGTAGCCTCCAGTCCGTTCAACTCGGGCATCGACAGGTCGAGCACCGCGACATGAGGCCGGTGCTCTACCGCCAATTCAACCGCCTGGCGCCCCGTGGCAGCCTCGGCGCAAACGCTCCAGCCGATATGCTCTTCCATGAGCTCCTTGAGCCCGCGCCGGACAATGGCGTGATCATCCGCGAGGAGAATACGAAGCATCACTCGTCCCACTCTGCCCGTTCTTGGATGACAGCGGCGTGTCCGCACACGCATGCTGCGGAACGCTCGATTGGATTGCTTCGGCGCTGCTCGATGGGATGGGTACCGTGGCGGTCACACGTGTGCCGGACGGGGTCGACTGAATGTCCAGGCGACCGCCAAGCTGTCCAAGACGGACCTGCATACCGGAAATTCCGACACCAACCGCTTGAGCTCCCGTGCTGAATTCGATCTGGCCTCGCATCCCCCGTCCGCGGTCGATCACATCAAGGCGGATATCCTGTTCTGTCCGCTGCAAGACGATGCTGGCCGAAGGACTTTTCGAATGGCGGTTGACATTCGATAACGCCTCCTGTGCGACGCGAAAAAGCGTGGTCGCAATCTCGCGCGGCAGCGTCGCGACGTTCTCCTCGATGACACGTAATTCGACGTCGATCCCGCTCCGTTCGGAAAACCCTTTGGCGAACCATCGCAATGCCGATGCAAGCCCCATTTCATCAAGCAGCGGCGGATGAAGCAGATAGGAGAGCGTACGTACTTCCTGCAGGCGTTTTTGCTCCGCCAAGCCTAAGGTCTCTGCGAGGATACACCAGGCTAACCGCAGCGTCGCGGGACGGTTCGCGCAATCGGGTCGCGTTGAGCGTAATGGCCAAGAGGTTTTGAGCAGTGGTGTCGTGAAGTTCTCGCGCGATTGCGCGCCGCTCGTCGTCCTGGACCTAAATCAAACGCGAACTCAGTCGGACCAACGCTTCCTGCGCCCGCTTGACCTCGGTAATATCTTCGTGCGCAACCACGATGAGTGCTGTCTGCACGCCCTGTGGACGCGTTACCCGCAACTGAAACCAGCGGGGCCCTTCCGGGCTCTCGCAGGGATATTCCATCCGGAACTCGGACCTGCGCCCGGCGATGATTTCGCGCAGCGCTTCGGCGGTCTGCGCGGCGTCCGCCGACGCGCGGGCGCTACGCTCGCAGACTGAAAGATAGTTCATTCCGAGGCCGTGGTCGTGACCGAAAAAGCCGGCGGCGCGGGCAAACGATTGCCACGCCTGATTTACGGCGACGATGGTTCCCGTTTGATCTAGCACAGCAATATGGGCTGACAAAGCGTCGAGGGTCGATCGCAGTAAAGCGACCGCCTCGCCCTCAGCCACGACGATCTTCGTGAGTATTGAGTTTTCCGGAGTCCGTCTGGGCGTGTCACTGATCCGGCGTCGGCCCCTTGTATCCGGTTTCATTCCTTGTCTCGATCGTTTGCCGCGCCGAATAGCGTTGAGCGCTCCTGGAATTGCGTGCTTGGGCGCGTCCATGCAAGGACTTCGGTTGGACCTACAGCGATTTCCTGGTCGGTATCAGGGATTTTACCGATCCGAAACGGTTCGGCAGAAGCGCATTTACCCTAATCACGCGCCGCAACAGTGGCGTGCTCTAGCGCGAAAGGAGCGCAGAATGTTTATCAAACGTAGTATCTTTGCCGCTATCGCGGCACTCGCCTTGGCTTCTCCGCCATAGCTGCCGACATCGTCGATACCGCGGTCAAGGCAGGGCAATTCACCACTCTTTCGACCGCTTTGAAGGCAGCGGGCCTCGTCGACACCCTCAAAGGGGCAGGACCCTTCACGGTTTTCGCGCCCACTGATGACGCTTTCAAGAAGCTCCCTAATGGCACGGTCGAGAACTTGCTGAAGCCCGAAAACAAGTCTCAGCTCGTCAAGGTGCTGACGTACCACGTCGTCCCGGGCAAGGTGATGAGCACCAGCCTCGCCGGCAAGAAAACGGAGGTTAAGACCGTGGAGGGCGGAATACTTGCGATCGATGCCACTTCCAGAGGCGTTATGGTCGACAACGCGAAGGTCGTGTCCGCTGATGTTGTCGCTGACAACGGTGTGATCCACGTGATCGACACCGTTCTGATGCCCAATTAGCGTGCCGCCGTCGCGGGCCAGGGCAGTTCCTGGCCCTGGCCCGCGGCTTGTTGTACACCTCCCTCTCGGATGACCAGACTGAACCTTTCCAACTTCCGGCTGCACACTGCCGTCTTCGCCCGACGATTGTCGTGTGACGTCGGCGCACTACCCCGGCGCCGCCTCCACCTGCAGCACGGCGATCGCCAAGCCGGCGACGTTACCGGTGGTACCGGAGGTCTCGACGCGCGCCCGCCGTTTCCAAGTGGTCGAAAGGGCGCAAAGCGTCAGCCGGTGCACCCAACTCGGCCGGCACCAGCGCATGCATGCTCCTCGAAGTTCACGTTCTAGCTCTAGCGCAGAGTCGAGCGCTGGATGGCGCCTCGGTTTGCATCACCGACACGCCCGCGCCTGATCCCGCATCACCTGGTAGTCGGCGAGCATCTGCTCGATGGCCGAGCCGGCGGGCAGCGAGTCGAGTTCGTCGGCGGCGCGCGCCAGGAACTCCGGGCTGTAGGCGACAACCGGCGGACAGGGTGCGCCGTCAGAACGTTCCGTCGCGCATCCGGCGAGCAAGCTCGCCGCGATCGCGAGGACGACGGCTCGCAGCCTTGAGTTGGTCACGTTGCACCTCCACCGTCCGCCGCATGTGCTCGACGCGCTCGGCGTTGCGGCCGGCCTGCCGGGCGCCGAAGAGAACCGCGGCGACGGCAGCCGCGGCGGCAAGCCACCCCAGGAGCGTGAGCACATTGCGAAGCAGCCAGCCCTGGAGGAGCAGCCACATCAGCG
Source organism: uncultured Alphaproteobacteria bacterium (assembly GCA_963786265.1). GTDB lineage: Bacteria > Pseudomonadota > Alphaproteobacteria > Rhodospirillales > Defluviicoccaceae > Defluviicoccus. Next base: position 36,752 of record CAWAYT010000039.1, on the reverse strand, counting down.
CAGGCCCATGCGACGATCATCGATGCGGGCCCACAGCATGACGCCGATGCCGATCAGCGTGACGGCGAGGAGGCCCCACTTGGCCGCATCGAGGTACGGCACGACGCCGACGAGCGCGTCGTGCGCCTGGCCGATCGTCTCCTGAATGGCGCCGATCGCCCCAGCGCCGATGGTGCCGGCGGCGGCCACCTGCCCGCCCTTGACCGTCCGCGTCTGCTGCAGCGAGCGCTGCGGCGGCATCACCCCGGCGCGCACCAGCGCCGCCTCGATCTGCGCGTCGGTATAGGGCTGCCGGCCGTTCTCGACCCGGATCATCGCCGTGAGGATCGGCCTCAGGCAGGCGTGGTCGTGCAGATCGAGCGGCTCGTCGATGCCGAAGCCGCTCGCCTTGGCGACGCACCGGGCGTACGCCTCGGTGTCGTTCTCGTTCGGCGGCGCCCACACCTCCACCAGCTTGCGGATGGTGTCGAGATGACGGCGGTCATAGTGGGCGACCAGCAGCACCGCCGCGGCGCGCAGGCCCATGATCGGATCCTGGAACTGCTCGAAGGCGCTATCGCTGTTGAGTTTCGGTGGCACTCTTCCCTGCCAGCGGTTGTCCGGGTTCAAACGGATGTTCAGCGGGTTGTTGTTGCGGATGCCGCGCGGCAGCATGGTTTAACAGTCATATTTCCTCCAGGCATGAAAAAAGCCGCGCGAAGGCGGCCCGGAAAGACGGGGTGGCTTTTGGCTCAGTGCAATCCGACAGGATTGACGAGCAGGTAGCCGATAATCGAGAGCAGCGGCGTTGATGGTTTTCAACTCGAGGCGATGCTCGGCGACCATCGCCTTCAGCGCGTCGTTGGGCCCGTCGCGTCGATCTTGGCGACCGTATCGTGCAGCGACAGCACATGCGCCTGTTCTTGCCCCGGACTCAACACGGCCTCCGTCGATTTGGGGGTCTCGCTCACGATGCCAGCACGGCGGCGACGATGTCGGCGATGTCTTTCGGCGAGAATCGAGCGAAGCTCGTTCTCGCCCGGATCGGCGATCTCGGCCGGCGTCGCCTTCGACGGCAGCAAGCCGCGCCGCCGAGGTGTAATCGACGCCACGGATGTCGAGGACGAACCAGTCGACCAGCTCGACGACCGTGCTGCCGTCGCCGTGGCGGCCGAACAGCGCCACCGTCGTATCGATACTCTGCCGCAGCATCGGCGGGATCGGCTGCCAGTTGCCCCAGAACGCCTGATTGGTGCTACCGTCCAGCTGGATCGCCGCGTCGGTGTCGTACCAGGTCGCGCCGCCGTCGAGCGAGTAGCGGTAGTAGAGGATCGTTCCCGTCAGGCCGGCTTGTCCGCCGACGTTGAGCACCAGCCGCATCTGCTGATAGCCGCGCAGATCGAGGCCGGTGAACCGAGCGGTCTCGATCGGGAACTCGCCGGCCGACGCCGGCACCGCCCACAGCTCCGGCGCGCCGTCCCAGGCGGCGCTCTGCGAACGCACGAAGTCGTCCTCGGAGAAGCCGTCGATGCGGTTCTCGTCGACGTCATAGGTGAGGCGGTCGAGGGCGTTCGGCGCCTCGATACGCATCGCCGACGCCCTGCCGACGAAAATATCCTCGGATAGGGTCGGGTCTACCAAGGCATCTGCCTGTCGCGAAGTCGCGCCGCCATTGCCGGTTTACTGTCGACCCTCGGCCTCTAAAACGTTTGTCTTGCACACAACCGCACTGGGATGTGCTGCCCAATTTCACAGGTAATCCCTGTTCTTCAAATGCGCCGGTTTGGGCAACATGTTCGCCACTGTTCTGCACCATCCATGCAGTGATTATGCAGTGAATTGCTGGGGAGTCCGACTCTAAAGTCATAACTAATTGAAAATTCTGGCGTCCCCAAGGGGATTCGAACCCCTGTTGCCGCCGTGAGAGGGCGGTGTCCTAGGCCTCTAGACGATGGGGTCGTCGGCTCCTCTGGTAGCGAGGCCGAGCCGCAAAAGCAAGGAGATGCAGTGGCTCCGCCGTCGGCCAGAACGACGGAGAAGCGTCACATCCGCATGCCGTTTTGCGCTTTCAAGGTCTGGGAGGCCATGCTACGGTGCGCTGAAAGTGCAGACGGCGACGCTGTCCGCTCCCGTCGACAAGCGAGCGTTGACGTGGACAACAATTCATCCTTCAGAATGTAATCGAATAGCGGAGGCAGCAACTCATGTTGCACGGCAAAGTGCTTGTCGCGCAAGGCGGCGGCCCGACGGCGGTCATCAACCAGTCGATGGTCGGCGCGGTGATCGAGTCTCGAAAAGTTCCATCGGTCGAACGGGTCTACGGCGCGCGTCACGGCGTGCGCGGCATCGTCAACGAAGACTTCGTCGACCTGACGCGCGAGACCACCCACAACCTCGAACTGGTGGCCACCACGCCGTCCTCGGCGCTCGGCTCGACCCGCGACAAGCCCGACGACAAGTACTGCGCCGAGATCTTCAAGGTGCTGCGCGCGCACGGCATCGAGACTTTCTTCTACATCGGCGGCAACGACTCCTCGGACACCGCCCGCATCGTCACGAGCAGGCGCGCGCCGCCGACTATCCGCTGGTCTGCGTGCACATCCCCAAGACCATCGACAACGACCTGGTGATCAACGACCACACGCCGGGCTTCCCGTCGGCGGCGCGCTTCGTCGCCCAGGCGTTTGCCGGCGCCAACCTCGACAACCGGGCGCTGCCCGGCGTCTACGTCGGCGTCGTCATGGGCCGCCACGCCGGCTTCCTGACCGCCGCCTCGGCGCTCGGCCGCAAGTACGACGACGACGGGCCGCACCTGATCTACGTGCCCGAGCGGGTGTTCAGCCTCGACGAGTTCCTCAGGGACGTGCGCGAGGTCTACAACAAGTACGGCCGCTGCATCGTCGCCGTCTCCGAAGGCATTCACGACGCGACCGGCCAGCCGATCGCCACCAAGCTCGCCAAGAACGTCGAGAGGGACGCGCACGGCAACGTCCAGCTCTCGGGCACCGGCGCGCTCGCCGACCTGCTGTGCGATCAGATCAAGACCAACCCCAACATCAAGCGGGTGCGCGGCGACACCTTCGGCTACCTGCAGCGCTCGTTCCTCGGCTGCGTCTCCGACGTCGACCAGCGCGAGGCGCGCGAGGTCGGCGAAAAGGCGGTGCAGTACGCCCACTTCGGCGACGCCGACGGCAACCACTCGGGGTCCGTCACCATTCACCGCACCGGCTTTTACTCGGTCGATTACCAGCTGACGCCGCTCAAAGACATCGCGGCGAAAACAAAGGTGATGCCGGACGAGTTCCTCGCCAACAATGGCCACGATGTCACCGACAAGTTTCTGCTTGTACCTGCGCCCGCTGTTGGGATCCGGTATGCCGGAGATCTCACGGCTACGGCTAAACAAGGTGCCGAAGATTCTGAATACGGAGTAGGCATCCGCGCTTGGCGGCCTACACGATCGAGCAGAAACGCGCAGCGCCGGTCACCGAGTAGTTTCGCATCAGCCTCGGTGCACAGGACGCGTTGACGCCGTCAGCCGGCCAGGGCGCAAGCGGCGTCGTCGATCACAAACTGAAGGCCTTGCCCGCGGTTTGCCTGCAGCCGGCCGGCAAGGTGAAAGGGCGTGCCGGCGTGCGCGAGCAGCGCCCGGCCGAGCACGGAGTTGGCGCAGCGAAAGGCGATCGCCGGCAGGCGTGTATCGGCGCCGTCCTCCAAGCAACAGCGGAGATGATCACCACCAACCGGGCGCACCTGGGAAAGACGAACGTCGGGCAGCACGAAGCGGGGTTCTGGGTGGCCCGACCCGAATGGCGCGAGCGCCGCGAACACCCCGGCCGGCAAGCCGGCGGCGCCAGCCAAGGTCAGAACGGCATCGACCGGCAGCAAGCGCAACCGCGCCTTCGTCCGCGAGTCGATCGCAAGTCTCTCGGACAGGAAAGAAAAAAAAGCGTCGAGGCGCGCGGCTTCGATGGTGAAACCAGCAGCCATCGCGTGGCCGCCACCCTTGATCACCAATCCGGCCTGCGCGGCGGCATTGACCGCGGAGCCCAAGTCGAGCCCGGGCAACGACCGGCCGGAGCCTACTCCCTGCGCGCCGTTGAGGCCGACCACCACCGCCGGCCGCTGGAAACGATCGACGAGCCGGCTGGCGACGATGCCGATGACGCCGACATGCCAGCCGTCACCCACCGCCATCAGCAGCGGCCCGTTGGCCGGATCGCCGACGAGTTGCGACAGGGCGGCGTTCAACACCGACCGCTCGATTGCCTGACGCTCGCAATTCAACGCATCGAGCCGCAGCGCCAGCCGGCGCGCTTCTTCGGGATCGTCCGTCGCCAGCAAGCGGGCGCCGAGATCGGCTTCCCCGACCCTGCCGCCGGCGTTTATTCTCGGGCCGATGGCGAAGCCCAGATCGCGCGCGGTGGCGGGCCCTGTCAGGCCGGCGACATCGCCGATCGCGCGGAGGCCTAAATTGCCGCGCCGGCTCATAATCTTCAGGCCTTGCGTAACGAACGCCCGGTTGATCCCGTAAAGCGGCACTACGTCGCAAACGGTGCCTAGCGCGACCAGGTCGAGCCACTGCCGTAAATCAGGTTCCGCGCGGGTGGCGTACCATCCGGCCCGGCGCAGCAGCCGGTTGACGTCGACCGCGAGCAGGAAGGCGACGCCGACGGCGGCGAGGTGGTCCAGTCCGCCGGTGTCGTCAAGCCGCTTCGGATTGATGACGGCGCGCGCCGGCGGCAGGCCATCACGTCCTAGATGATGGTCGACCACGACGACATCCAGACCCGCCGCCTCGGCGACCGCCAGCGGTTCGTGCGCCGCCATGCCGCAATCGACGGTAACCACGAGTGTCACGCCCCGCCGCCTCAGCTCCAGCAGCGCGGGCGCGTTCGGGCCATAGCCTTCGCGCAAACGGTCCGGAACGTACAGACGCGGCTTGGCGCCGACTGCCGACAGGAAGCGCAGCAGCAACGCCCCAGCGGTCGCCCCGTCGACATCGTAGTCGCCGAATATGGCGATGCACTCGCCGCCGCTGATCGCCGAGGCGAGCCGCTCCGCCCCAGCGCGCATGTCCCTCAGCCTGCAGGGATCGGGCAACAGCTCACGCAACGTGGGCGCGAGGAAGGATGCGACTTCGCCAAGGCCAACGCCGCGAGTCGCCAGCAGCCGCGCCACGATCTCGGATAACCCGTGGCGCTGTGACAATGCGATCGATAGTTGCTCATCGATGCTGGTCATCGACCAGAGGCGACCGGTCAGCGATCTACGAACGCCGAGAGCGGCGAGCGGCTCTTCGGGAAGGCCGTTGAACGCCCCCCAGTGGGCACCAACCTCCGCCTGCGCCGGGTCAGACCGGTTCAATGCGGATCATCCGCGGCGGCTCGATGCACGACGGGAGCGAGCCGATCCGCTCGAGCGAGCGGATCATCGCTGCCTCTTCCGTATCATGCGTCGTCATTACCACCGGCACCGCCGCGCCCGGTGCGCGCGATCTCTGCAGCACCGCCTCCACCGAGACGGCGTTGTCGCGAAGGATCGAGGTAACGTCGGCGAGCACGCCTGGCTGATCGAGGACCATCAGCCGCACGTAGTAAGCGCCGCGATGGCGACTCATCGGCAGAGCCGGAAGCGGCTGGAGGTCGCCTACGGGTATGCCGAAGATCGGTGTGCGGCGGCCACAGGCGATGTCGGCGAGGTCGGCCACAACCGCCGAGGCGGTCGGACGTTCCCCCGCGCCCCTGCCCTCCTGAACGATGCGATCGACGAAGTCGCCATGGGCGACGACGGCATTGAACACGCCATCGACGTGCGCGACCGGCGCGCCAATCGGCACCATGCAGGGATGCACCCGCCGCTCGACCTCTCCGTCGGTCAGCGAGGCGATTCCAAGCAGCTTTATTCGGTAGCCCAGCTCCTCGGCAAAAGCGATGTCCACCGGCGATACGTGCCGGATGCCCTCGATGTGCAAGGCGGCAAAGTCGAGCGTACAGCCGAAGGCGACAGTCGCGAGGATGGCCAGCTTGTGTGCCGTATCGATGCCGTCTACGTCGAAGCTGGGGTCCGCCTCCGCGTAGCCTAACGCCTGCGCTTCCGCCAGCACTGCCCCGAACTCGCGGCGCGTTTCGCGCATCGCGGTCAGGATATAGTTGCAGGTCCCATTGAGAATGCCGAAGACCCGGCCGCGCCGGTTGCCAACCAGCCCCTCGCGCAATGCCTTGACGATCGGAATGCCGCCCGCCACCGCTGCCTCGTAGGCGAGCGAAACGCCACGCTCTTCAGCCGCCGCCGCTAGCCGCATGCCGTGGTGCGCGACCAGGGCCTTGTTCGCCGTAACGACGTGCCGCCCGGCGGCGATCGCCGTCTCACAGACATGCTTCGCGGCGCCTTCGGCCCCGCCGATCAGCTCGACTACGACCTCGGCGTCGGCGCCGCCCGCCATCTTCACGGCATCGTCGTACCAGACGTAGTCATCGACGGAGAACCCCCGGTCAACCCGGTAGCGATCGCTGACGGCGGTAATCCGAATGCCGCGCCCGGTACGCTTCGCCAGCAACTCGGCATTGGTCTGCAACAGCTTGACCGTGCCGCCGCCGACCGTGCCGAGTCCGGCGATCGCCACCTTCAGCGGCTTGGCGGCAAAACTCTCCCCCACGCTCTCTGCCGCCCTACTCTGCGCCGAAGGCGCGCTTTTCCGCGAGCTCGACGACATTGTGGTAGCGGCCCAGGAACGTCTTGATGTTGCGGATCGCCTGGCGTGTTCGATGGCGGTTCTCGACCATCGCAAATCGAACATAGCCGTCGCCGTGTTCGCCGAAGCCGATGCCCGGGCGCCACCGCCACTTTCGCCTCCCGTAGAAGCAGTTTGGAGAACTCGAGCGAACCTAAGTGCTTGAAGGCAGGCGGCACGGGCGCCCAGGCGAACATCGTGGCGGCCGGCGAGGGCACCTCCCAGCCGGCGGCGGCGAGACCGGCGATCAGCACGTCGCGGCGCTGCTTGTAGCGCTCGCGCATCTGCGGCACGCACTCCTGCGGACCGTTCAGCGCCGCCGTTGCCGCTACCTGCACCGGCGTGAAAGCGCCGTAATCCAGGTACGACTTCACGCGGGCGAGCGCCGCGATCAGCCGCGCGTTGCCGCAGGCGAAGCCGATCCGCCAGCCCGGCATCGAGTAGGTCTTGCTCATCGAGGTGAACTCGACGCAGATTTCCTTGGCGCCCGGAACCTGCAAGATCGACGGCGGCGGGTTGCCGTCGAAGTAGATCTCCGCGTAGGCCACATCCGACATGACGTAGATGCCGGCATGCCGGCAGAAATCGACGACCTGGCCGTAGAAATCCAGCGTCGCCAGTTCCGCCGTGGGATTGTTCGGATAGTTGAGGACGATCGCGGTCGGCTTCGGCACGCTGTGCTGGACGGCGCGCTCGAGGGCGGAAAGGAAATCGCCGTCGGCACAGACCGGGATATTGCGAACGGCCGCGCCGGCGATGATGAAGCCGAACTGGTGGATCGGATAGCTCGGGTTCGGCACCAGGATCACGTCCCCCGGGCTGGAGATGGCCGAGGCCAGATTGGCCAGCCCCTCCTTCGAGCCGAGGGTGACCACGACTTCGGTCTCCGGATCGACGGAAACCCCGAATCGCCGCTCGTAGTAGCCGGCGAGCGCGCGCCTGAGGCCCTTGATGCCCGCGCGATTCGGAATACCGGTGGGTGCGCGGATCGTGCACCGTCTCGGTCAGCTTATCGACGATGTGCGCCGGTGTCGGGAAGTCGGGATTGCCCATGCCGAAGTCGATGATGTCCTCGCCGCAGGCGCGCGCCCGAGCCTTCATCGCGTTCACCGCCGCGAAGACGTAGGGCGGCAGCCGCCTGATCTTGAAAAACTCCTCGCTCATCACGTCACCCGTTGCCAACACTTCGACCTCGGACGCGATCGTCAGTGCCCGACGCGCCGTCACGTCCCCGACGCAGCTTCCGCTATTCTTGCGCTCTTCCGCATACAAGCCGCCATTCGGCCTTGAGGATCACCCGGCGAGCGACATAAAGTTGTCCAGCACGCGTGCCGCCCTTATACACCGAAGGTCGGCGGGATGACCACGGCCGTCCGGAACCGGTCATGGTACAATCGCGGAAGAACCGAAAGTTGCGGCTCGCCACTCACCGGGCGAGGAACATAGAGGGTTCGTCATGGCCGACCATCAGTGGACTCCCCGACAGTCGTCCGATGGCGCCAGCTTCCCACAGCCTTTCGTCGAGATCGCGGAACGCAGCCAGCATCTCGTCAACGAATGGCTGAACCGGAACGCGCTCGACAACCTCCGCGCCGCCACAACCGGTTCGCTGAACATGGCCACGCTGTTCATCGAATTAGCATCGCAGATCATGACATTCCCGGCCACCGTGGTGTCCGCTCAGATGTCGTTGTGGCAGGATTACTTTTCGCTTTGGCAGAGCACGACCAGCCGGATGCTCGGCCGCGAGGTGACAGAGCAGGGTCCGGGGAGCGCCGAAGCCACACATGAAGAAGTGTGGCAGGATGGGGACATCTTCAGCTACGTCAAACAGTCCTATTTGCTGGCCGCCCGCTCCATCCGGGAGATCGGCGGCAATGGCGCGAGCGCGATGGTGGCTCGCGACCTCATGGATTTCTATACCCGACAGTTCGTACGCGCGCTCTCCGCGACCGATTTCGCGCTTAGCAATCCGGAGATGATTCGCGCGACGATCGAGATGCGCGGCGAGAATCTGATCACCGGCCTGAATAACTTGCTCAGGGAGTTGGAAGCCGCCATCGGTGTGCGCGGCCGGGGAAGACCGCCCCTTCGTTATCGGCCAGACGCTGGCGGCGACCCCGGGCAAGGTCATCTTCCGCAACGCACTCATGGAGCTTATCCAATACCGGCCGACGAGTGATCGGGTACTGAAAAGACCACTGCTGTTCGTGCCGACTTGGTTGAACAAGTACTATGTCCTTGACCTGCGGGCCACCAACTCTCTGGTGCGATGGGCAATCGACCAGGGCCATACTGTTTTTATGATCTCGTGGGTCGACCCGCAAGACGAGTCGGCGCACAAGAGCTTTGCCGATTATGTTCTGCAAGGTCCGGTGCAGGCGCTGGACGTCATCGAACAGGCTATAGGCTCGGTCGAAGTCAACGCGATTGGGCACTGTCTCGGCGGTACGCTGCTTGCCTCGGCCCTCGCCTATCTCGCGGAAAACGGCGACGACCGTATCAAAACAGGCACATTCCTGACGACGATGCTGGATTTCGCACAACCCGGCGAACTCGGCATGTTGATGGATGATGCGGCGCTCTGCCAGCTCGACGACTCGCTCGAGCACGGCGGGGTAGACCCGCGGCGAGCTTGCGACCACTTTGAACGCGCAGCGCGAGAGCGATCTCATCTGGTCGTTCGTCGTCAACAACTATTTGCTCGGCAAGGATCCGTTCCCGTTTGACCTGCTGCACTGGAATTGGGACTCGCCGCGGATACCGTCGGGCATCCACAGCTTCTATCTGCGCAATCTCTATCGACAGAACAAGCTGGTCGAGCCGGACGGTATCGCCGTCGCCAACCGCCGTATCGACTTACGGCGTGTGAACATCCCGATATATGTGCTGTCGACCAGGGAGGATCACCTCGCGCCATGGAGATCGACCTACAAGGCCACCCAGCTGTTCCCGGGCGGCAGCCGTTTCACCCTGGCCGCCTCCGGTCACCTCTCCGGAGTGATCAACCCACCCGCAGCCAACAAATACTGCTACTGGACCAACTCGAAGACGCCGGAGAACCCTGAAGAGTGGCGCGCCGGCGCCAAGACCATCGAGGGCTCCTGGTGGCGCGATTGGGATGCCTGGCTCAAGAACATGTCGAACGGCGACAAGGTCGCCGCTCGCGACCCCGGCGGCCGCAAGCTGAAGCCGCTCTGCGACGCGCCGGGCGAATACGTCATGCCGAAACACTGATCGCCAGAGCGTCGAATTTCAGCCGCTACTTGTGTGCGGCGACGAGCGTCCCCGCGCTGGATAGTCTAACGAGGAGCCAGGGCCGCGGCGTCGCTGTTGCCGAGCAGCTGGCAAGCTGCCTGATAGGGGTCGAGTTCGCGGCTTTGCGTAAGATCCAGCAATTGCTTCCAGCGCATCCCGGTTCTGGCGCAGCAGCCGTTCGCGGACGATCTCCTCGACCGCCTTGAGGATTCGCATCTGCAGAATGCGACGGTTGCGGCTGGCAAGCTCGCCGCTTTCCAAAAGATACTTGCGGTGCTCGTCGACCGCCGCGACAAGATGATCGATCCCCTCGCGCGTCTGCGCGCTGGTCGCCATCACCGGCACCTTCCATATCGGGTTGGCGCCTTTACCTAGCGAGCCGAGCCTGAGCATTGCCCGCAAGTCGGCGACCGTCTCCGATGCCTCGATACGATCACACTTGCTGACAACATGGATATCGGCGATCTCCAGAACGCCAGCCTTGATCGCCTGAATTTCGTCGCCGAGCCCGGGCGTCGAGACGACGATGACGCTGTGCGCCGCCTGAACGACATCGACTTCGTCCTGTCCGACGCCCACGGTCTCGATGATAATCACGTCGAACCCGGCGGCATCCAGCACGTCGACAACATCGAGGGTCGCCCGGGCGAGCCCGCCGAGGGCGCCGCGGGTGGCCATGCTGCGGATGAACACCCCCGGGTCGCCCGCCAGTTCCAGCATGCGGATACGGTCGCCGAGGATGGCGCCTCCAGAAAACGGGCTCGAGGGATCGACGGCGACGACCCCGACTGTGCGCCCGCTTTCGCGAAACTTCTGGGCCAGCGCGCGAACCATCGTCGATTTGCCGCTGCCGGGCACGCCGGTCAGCCCGATCACATGCGCGCGGCCGGTATGGCGGTGCAGCTCGGCCAAGGCCCGCTTCCCGGCGGCGGCGTTCGATTCGGCAAGCGACATCATCCGAGCGATGCTTTTACGCTTGCCGGCCCGCACCTCGGCGACGAGCACATCGGCGCCGGAATCCAGCGTGGAGAGCGTCGCCGCCTCAGCCATCCGCGACCTCCGCCGACATAGCGGCCGTAAGATAATCGGCGGCAAGCGCGACATAGCGGGGAGCCAGCTTGGCCATCGCCGCCCGGTCCTCATCGGTTAGTCCGCGGATCGGCTTGGCCGGCGTGCCCGCCCAGAGCTCGCCGCTCCTTACACGCTTGCCCGGCGTGATCAGCGCGCCCGCGGCCACCATCGCGCCACTCTCCACCAGGCAGCCGTCCATGATGGTCGCCCGCATGCCGACGAGACAACCGTCCTCCAGCGTACAAGCATGCAACAAAGCCATGTGACCGATAGTGACATCAGAGCCGATGAACGTCCCCTGCCCCTCCTTGGCGACGTGGACAACGGTCCCGTCCTGAAGGTTGGTGCGGTCGCCGATCCGCACGACATTGACGTCACCGCGGATGACGCAGCCGAACCAGACACTCGAATCGACGCCGATCTCGACATCACCGATAACCGTCGCGCCAGGGGCGATGAACACCCGGGCGGCGATGCGCGGAATCGCCTTCCGGTACGCAAGAAGAGACGCCGGCACCGGTTTCTCCGTCAACTTTGCAGCCAATAGCGCAGCACCGCGCTCACGGCGCGCGGCCGCTCCATCGTCGAGAGATGGCCGCAGTCCTCGATCACCACCAGCTTGGCGAGCGGTATCTTCTCGGCCATTTCCTCGCTGTCCGCAAGCGGCGTCAGTCCGTCCTGCCGGCCGCAGATCACTACCGTCGGGCAGTAGATCAAGAGCCAAGTCGTGACGGCTGTCGGGACAATTCATTATCAGCCTTTGCTGACGCAAGAACGCGTCGCGCCCGACACGCTCCGCCATCTGCATGATGCTCTCGACCAGCGCGTGATCGGCGATGCGCTCCGGGTGGATCAGCTTCGGCAGCAGGCGCCGCGTGACCCCCTTGAACTGCCCGATGCGAGCGAGATTGATGAGTTCCTGACGGAATTTGATCTTCTCCTGGGTGTCGGGGTGCGCCGAGGTGTCGAGCAAAGCGAGACGGGTGACCCGATCGGGCGCTTGGCGAATGATTTCCAGCGCGACGTAGCCGCCCATCGAAAGCCCGGCAAGCGCGAATTCCTCGGGAGCCGAAGCGAGAACGGCGCGGGCGGCCGAGCCCGTTTGGTCATCGTTGGTGAGATCGGCGACGGAGATGTCGGCGACGTCGGACAGGGTCTCGACCTGATGCCACCATAGCGCCGCGTCGCACAGCAGTCCCGGCAACAGCACCAGCGGCGTGTTGTTCGACATTCCGATGCTCCGCCGCCGCCTGCTACTTGATGAGCGCGCTCAGCTCCTTGAACTCAGGCGTGCCGGCCTTCGCCAACCACTCGAACACAACCATCTCGGTAGTGACAATTCGCGCGCCCGCGCCACGCAGCCTCTCCATCGCGGCCGCGTGATTTTTCTCGGTGCGCGAGGAGGTCGCGTCGGCAACGACGAAAGTTTCGGTGCCCGAGGCGAGCAGGTCCTCTACGGTCTGCAGCACACAGACGTGCGCCTCCATGCCGGCGACGATCGCCTGGCGTCGCCCGATCGCACGAAAACGCGCGGCAAAGTTCGTGTCTCCGATGCACGAAAAGTGCATTTTCTCCACTTTGAGGTCTGCTGGCACCAGCGTCGCAAGCTCGGGAACGGTCGGCCCGAGGCCGCGAGGATACTGCTCCGAAACGAGCAGCGGTATGTTCAGGCGGGTGGCCGCCTGGATCAGAATGCGGGCATTGTCGACGGCAGTCCGCGGCGCCGCCATGCTCGGTACCAGCCTTGCTTGCATGTCCACGACAAGAAGGCATGATTGGGCGGCGGACATCAGCATCGGCTTACCTCCAGCGGGCGGGGCTCACAAGGGAACGAAATCGCCGCTCCCGGCCAAGGTGCGATGCCGCTCACAACAATATGTGCCCTGAGATGATTGACTTGGCCGATCGGCAACCTATCATCTAAGGTGAATATTCATAGAATACATTCTAGTTGCGTCGCGATCCGACGGCGCTTGGACCCGATCTGTATGACCTTTGCCGACCTGCAGCTCAGCGACTCGGTGCTGCGAGCCGTTGCTGACGCTGGCTATGAGACGCCCACACCCATCCAGGAACAAGCCATACCCGTCATCCTGATGGGGCGCGATATACTGGGATGTGCGCAAACCGGTACCGGCAAGACCGCTTCATTCACCCTGCCGATGATCGATATTCTGACGGCCGGTCGCGCCAAGGCACGTATGCCGCGGTCCTTGATCCTCGAGCCGACCCGCGAGCTGGCTGCGCAGGTCGCCGAGAACTTCGACACTTACGGCAAGTACCACAAGCTCTCCAAAGCGCTGATCATCGGCGGCGAGTCGATGGGCGACCAAATAAAGGTGCTGGAACGCGGCGCGGATGTGCTGATCGCCACGCCCGGAAGGCTTCTCGACGTGTTCGATCGCGGGCGGTTGCTGTTGAACGATGTTCGCATCCTGGTGATCGACGAAGCCGATCGAATGCTCGACATGGGCTTCATTCCCGATGTTGAGAGAATTGTTTCGCTGGTGTCGCGAATGCGGCAGACGATGCTGTTCTCGGCGACCATGCCGCCGGCGATCCGCCGGCTCGCCGGCGCCTTCCTCAGCAATCCGAAGGGGATCACCGTGGCGCCGCCCGCGACACCGGCCGAGACGGTGGAACAGGGACTTGTCGTTGTCACGCACGCCGGCCAGGGTGGCCTGGGCGAGAAACGCGCGACACTGCGCAAGCTCATCGACCGCGAGGATGTCCGTACCGCCTTGATCTTCTGTAATCGAAAGCGAGAGGTAGGCGTCTTGCATCGGTCGCTTACCAAGCATGGCTATGATGTCGGCCTGCTTCATGGCGATCTGGCGCAATCACAACGCACCGAGGTTCTCGATCGCTTCCGGCAGGGTGATCTGCGGCTGCTGGTCTGCAGCGATGTCGCGGCGCGTGGCCTCGATATCGAGGACATGAGTCACGTCTTCAACTTCGATGTGCCAACCAACCCCGAAGACTACGTGCATCGGATAGGCCGCACCGGCAGGGCCGGTCGAAGTGGACGCGCCTTCACCATCGCCATTCCCGAAGACGGCAAGTATGTGGCCCTCATCGAGGCGCTGATCGGCCGGCGGATTCCACGCATCTCGCTGGAAGGCATGGCAGAGGCGGAACTCGAGACGGGACTGGGACACCGTCGTCGTCCCCGGCGCGACGACTCGCGCGTGGTGCGCACGCGTCAGCCGGCGGCAGCTGAGCGGCCGATCGCCAAGCAGCGAACGGACACGGCGGCGGAGCAGCCTGCGGCGAAACGCGAACCGCCGGCTGAACGAAAACGGGCGCCGGCTCGGCATGAGCGGCCGCCGGTGTCGCCGGAGAAACAGGAGCCCGTTGCCGCTTCAGCCGCTGGCGCCAATGGCAACCGACGCACTCGACGCCCGCCGCGCGCGGCACGGGAGACCGTGGAGAAATCGGTGGTGGGCATGGGCGATCACGTGCCGGCGTTCATGCTGCGCGACGTGCCGGAACGAAAGAAGGCGTGAACGGAGAGCTCCAAAGAGCCGGCGATGAACATCCGATGAAAACCATCTTTGTACAGATGAAGTGCGACCTTGGGAAAGCCTATGAGGTCGCGGACGCCCTTGTGGAGAATGTCGAAGGAGTATCGGAGGTGTTCTCCACGTCCGGCAATTATGATTTGCTGTTGAAGTGCTACCTGGATGACGAGACGGATATCGGCCATTTTGTGACCGAGCGCATCCAGCGGCTTCCCGGTATCAAGGATACCTTCACCATTATCGCCTTCAAGGCGTTTACCTGATCTTCTCCGGCAGCCGACGGGCGAGAAAATCGAAGACGATCCGGTGCAAATCAAATCGAGACAAGTCTTCATGCCCGCCGCCTGAAATCCAGACGGCTTCTTTTGGCTGTAGCGCCGCATCGAACAACATTTTGCCGTACCGGATCGGCACCACCCTATCGCCGTCGCCGTGAACGATCAGCAGTGGCGCGCCTATGGCCGCGACCCGCGAAGCCGACTCGAACCGATCGTGGAGCAGCCAGCGCACCGGAACCCACGGGTAATGATGCGCGGCTATCTCGCGCAGCGAGGATAACGGCGCCTCCAGAACCACCGCCGCGACCGGCTCGCCGGCGTCGGCCAGTTCGGCCGCGATAGCTATGCCGATGGCGCTGCCGAGCGACTCACCGTAGAGTACGACGTCCTCGGAACGCACACCGGCGTCTTTCAGGAACGCGATTGCGGCGCGCGCGTCAGATACAAGCCCGGCCTCGCTCGGCCGCCCAGGATTTCCGCCAAAGCCCCGGTACTCCAGCAGCAGGACGCCGAAGCCATGGTCCAGAAACGGCCGGACGCGACGGCCTCGGTAGCCGATATGGCCGGCATTGCCATGCAAATAGAGGATCGTCGCCCGACCGGCTCGGGCCGGCCGGTACCAAGCGCCGAGATCTAGACCGTCCGCTGTTCGCGGCCGGACGACCGACATGTCGGGAAGGCCGCTTTCGGCCGGGCTCGGCACGGTCTGGTCGGGGAAGTAAAGCATCTGACGCTGCAAAAGGTAGAGGGCCGCCAGCAGCATCACGTAGCCGCATGCGACGACCCCAAGAATCGTCAGCAGACCGCGCATCCTGGGCGATCTATTCCGCGTCGGACTTGCGGCAGGCGAAGCGTGCCTCAACCGGCGTCAGCAGCGGACATTTACCGAACGCCTCGCCTTGGCGGTGTGCCGTCTTGCCGAATTTGCCGCATTCCCGCGCCGCCATCTCCGCGACCACCGCACCGGATGTGAAGATGCCGTTGTGGCAGATCGTCGCCTCGTCCCGGTCCGCGGGCTGCTTGTTGAAGGTTAGTGAGTTCCGGTCGAACTCGTCGGCCTTGTAGAGGTAGGGGTCGACCGCCCCGCAAGCGCCGGGCCCGATCGCCAACGCCATCAACAGCCATGGCCGTAGCCAGTGCGCTCTCATCGCGCCGTCAGTCAGTCGCCACCGCGAGCAGGTGAACGCTGAACAAGCCAGCGACGTCGCACCATACCGCCGTTGGACGATAGCCGGCGGCGACGGCGAGCCTGCGAAACTCCGGAAGCGAATACTTGTACGAGTTCTCGGTGTGGATTTCCTCGCCTGCCTCGAGGCGGAACACCCTGCCGGCAACACTGGCCCTCTGAGCATGCTGACTTGTCAGGTACATCTCGATGCGGCCGGCGTCGCCATTGTAGATCGCCCGATGCCGGAACCCGGCGACATCGAAGGTGCCATCCAGTTCCCGGTTGATGCGCGCCAGCAGGTTCAGGTTGAACGCGGCGGTGACGCGCGCCGAGTCGTTGTACGCGGCGTGTAGAATCCGGGGATCCTTCTTCAAGTCGACGCCGATCAGGAGCCAGCCCTCCGGTGCGAGCCGATGGGCGAAGCGGGCCAGCATGCGCGCAGCCTCCGGCGGATGAAAGTTGCCGATTGTGGAACCCGGAAAAAATCCGAGCCGCGGACCGGCCGGAAGCGTATGGGGTAGATGGAAAGGAAGCGTGAAGTCCGCGTACACCGGCGAGACAGGTATCGAGGGATAGTCGCGTGACAACGACTCGGCGGCAGCCAGCAGGTGCTCGCGCGAGATGTCGAGAGGTACGTAACATCGCGCTCGATGGAGCGCATCGAGCAGCAGCCGTACCTTAAGGCTGGCGCCGCTGCCGAACTCGATAAGAACCACGCCCTCCGGCAAGAGTGCCGCGATCTCGTCCACTCTCTCCGTCAGGATCTCGGTCTCGGCGCGCGTCGGGTAATATTCCTGGAGCGCGGAGATCTTCTCAAATAGCCGGGAACCCTCGTGATCGTAGAAGAACTTGCTCGGAATCTCCTTTCTCGGCTTGCCTAATCCGGCGAGGACGGCCGTGCGAAACTCATTGGCGGGGTCGGTCTCCGCTTCGAGAAGGCAAAGGCCAGCGGCTGGCGACGCCACCTCTAAGCGTCCTCGGCCAGACGCAGCCCCGCGAATTGCCAGCGCTGGTGAGGGTAAAAGAAATTGCGGTACGATGCGCGGACATGGCCGTCGGGCGTAACACAGGAGCCGCCGCGCAGCACGATCTGGTTGCACATGAATTTGCCATTGTACTCGCCGATGGCCCCGGCGGGAGCACGGTAACCCGGATAAGGCACATAGGGACTGCTGGTCCACTCCCATACATCGCCGAACATCTGCCGCGGGCCCGACGAGGATGGATCTTCCGGGGAGTATGGCAGCGGCCTTAGGGCGCCGCTCCCGAGCGTGTTTCCGCGAGGCGGAACCGCGCGCGCGGCAATCTCCCACTCCGCCTCGGTGGGTAGCCGCTTGCCCGTCCAGCGTGCGAACGCATCGGCCTCGTAATAGCTGACATGACAAACGGGCGCGGCGGGATCGATCGGCTGGCGTCCCGCCAGCGTCATTGTAAGAGTTTCGCCAGCGTTCTCGGTCCAGTATAGCGGCGCCTGCCAGCCTTCCGCCTGGGCTGTGGCCCAGCCGTCGGACAGCCACAACTCCGGCCGACGATAGCCGCCGTCGCTCGATGAACTCCTGCCACTCGGCGTTGGTGACCAGCTTCGCGGCCAGCCGGAACGAGCCGAGGTAGACACGATGCCGAGGCGCCTCGTTGTCGAACGCAAACGCATCGCCAGAGTGGCCGATCTCGTACATGCCGCCGGGGTAAACGTGCCAACCCTGCCGAACCTGACGCGGGCTATGGGCAGGAGGAATCGGCGCATGTGAAGCCGGCTTATAAGCCGGCTCAAGCGGGTTGCAGGAAAAGGCATGCAGAATGTCTGTCAGCATCAATTCCTGATGCTGCTGCTCATGATTGATGCCGAGGTCGAGAATGAATGCTCGATCGGATGCATGCGAACCCCGCGAAGCCGCGAACAAATCATCCATCGCATGGTCGACATGCGCCCGGTAGCGACCGACATCCGCGGCCGACGGACGCGTCAGCAGACCGCGCCGCGGGCGTGGGTGACGCGGACCCACGCTCTCGTAATAGGAGTTAAAGAGGTACGCATAGCGAGAGTCGAAATGCCGATAGCCGGACACATGAGGCTCCAGCAGGAACGATTCGAAGAACCAAGTCGTGTGCGCCAGATGCCACTTCGTCGGGCTTGCATCCGGCATCGACTGGACTGTCTGGTCTTCCGCGCTCAGCGGGGCGGCAATTGCGGATGATTCGGCTCGTGTCCGCCGGAAGCGCTTATAAAGCGCAGCCAGACTGGCGCGGGCGGGCAACACGGCATGCAAGTCTTGTTCGACGATCTGCGTCAATTGCTTCCCCGCTTGGAGGTCAGAGTCAGGGGCCGGCGTGCCTTATCGCGATTAAATCGTCAATGCGGCGCGCCTACCCGGACTACGGGAAAACGACCGGGGCGGATTGCAGTTCCGCCAGACAAGATCTCACGAAAGATCCGAACAGCTCAAAAGCTGGTCAAATTGAGACGGCGAGCGGGTAGAAGCCAGAAGTCGCGGGAAGCCCTGGATCTACGATTGGGCGAGCATCGAGTTCGAGCGCGAGAAATGCTGCGTACATTGGCTAAACGCGCGCTAAACTCGCGATCAAGAGGCAAACGCAACCGCCTCTGGAAACTGGTCCAAGAGGCTTCGCATGGACCCGCTTATCGGTTCCGAGCGCCTGCTCGCGGCATTTCTCGCCGCCCGCGACTTCCTGCAGGCGAACATCACCACCGAAGCAAACTTGCTGCAGATGCCGGCGATCTTCATCACGCTGTTTTTCGCGTGGCTCGCCGCCCGCCTTCTCGATCCCTTGCTCGGCCGCGTCGCCCATAACGTCGCGGTCGATCGAATACCAGGAAGCATTCTACGTCCAACACATCGTTCCGCTGTCACTGCCCGCTCTCTGGGTGGCGACGCTTTGGGCCTCGATGGTCATCGCCGACCAGTTCGAGTGGCCCACGCACCTTGTCTCGATCGCGCTGCAGCTTGCCGCCGTCTGGTTGCTGATTCGCTTCGCTTCGGCGCTTATTCCCAATCCGATGGTGGCCAAGGTCGTCGCCGTTATCGCCTGGGTCATCGCCGCCCTCAATGTCCTCGGCGTGCTCACTCCCACCATCGTCGTGTTGCAAAAAGTTTCTTTCACGCTCGGGAGCGGAAGGATCTCGCTGCTGACGGTGCTCGAAGGTCTAGCGACGCTGGCGATTTTACTGTGGTTGTCGTCCGTCGCCGGCCGCTTCTTCGAGCGGCGCATAGAGGGCGTGCAGCACCTGACGACGACGTCGCGCGTGCTGTTCGGCAAGCTCTTGCGCTTGCTCCTCATTAGCATGGCGTTCTTCTTCGCGCTGGGGACGACAGGCATCGATCTGACCGCGCTCGCCGTCTTTACCGGCGCGCTGGGTGTCGGCATTGGTTTCGGTTTGCAGCGCACGGTCTCCAACCTGTTCGCGGGCATCGTCCTGCTGCTCGACAAATCGATCAAGCCCGGCGACATCCTCGAAATCCGCGGCACGTTCGGGTGGGTAGCCGCCCTGGGCGCCCGTTATGTCGAGGTAGAGACCCGCGACGGCACTCAGTTTCTCATCCCCAACGAGGACATCATCACCCAACAGGTGTTCAACTGGACGCACCAGAACGACAATGTGCGGCTGAAGATTCGCGTCCGCGTCGCCTACGACACCGATACCCGCAAAGCGCTGGCACTGATGCGCGAGGCGGCGGGCCGCCCAGCGCGGGTATTGGTCACTCCCGCCCCCAATCCTCTTGTCGTCGGCTTCGGCGAGAATGGCCTGGAGCTGGAACTACGCTTCTGGATCGCCGACGTACGCAATGGCGTCCACAACGTCTCGAGCGAGGTTTTCCTCGAGATTCTCGACCTCTTCCGTGAGCACGGCATCAAGATCCCGCTGCCGCAGCGCGACTTGTATGTCCACAACATGCCCGCGGCCATGGAGAAGTACCGTTCGTACGGATGAGACTACAATGGCGTACTGAGTTTTCGGCGATGCGCTTGAGCCTTGCGCTGCTGCGATCAGGTCAGAAGTTACGACAACTTACAAATGAAAGACCCTCGCTTGCAGCCATTGGCCATTTGAGCGAGGGTCTTGATGCGGAGCACAAAGTCATCCGCGCTCGCACACGACGAGCTTAATCTTGGCTTTGCACTTCGGCTGCCGGTGCCAAGTGGCCGACAACTTACCTTCGATCCGGTGGAGTCATGTAGCTTAAACATCCTCCACTGCTAGTTAATCCTGCCAATAGTGTGATCCGGTTTCGCCCTACTGTCAAGGACCAGCGCTAAGTCTGGACAGTGAGTGCCGCCCGCCCGATCGCCCGATTCCGTGGACAAGAGCGCTTACGAGGGTCAGCCGACTGGTCGAAAGCCGATGTGATGACGGACCGCCAGACTCAAGTCTGCCGTCTTGCGAGTTGCCGCTTCTGGAGGACCGACGCCACCACGACCCCGATCGTAACTCCTGCGATCAACAGGGTCGAGACCGCATTGATCTCTGGCGTGACGCCGAGCCGGACCTGGCTATAGATGCGCATCGGCAAGGTGGTCGCCCCCGGTCCGGTGGTGAAGCTGGCGATGACCAGATCGTCCAGCGATAGGGTGAAGGCCAGCAGCCAGCCGGCGATCAGAGCCGGCGCGATGATCGGCAGGGTAATGACGAAGAAGGTCTTGAGGGGCGTCGCGCCCAGGTCCATCGCCGCCTCCTCCAGCATGACGTCGAAGGTCAGCAGGCGCGACTGAACGACGACGGCGACGTAAGCGGTAGCGAAGGTGGTGTGCGCGATCACGACCGTCCAGAAGCCGCGCTGCCAGTTCAGGCTGACGAACAGCAGCAGCAGCGACAGCCCGGTGATCACCTCCGGCATCACCAGCGGCGCGAAGATCATGCCGGAGAACAGCGTGCGGCCGCGAAAGCGGCCGAGCCGCACCAGAGTGATGGCGGCGAGCGTGCCCAGCACCAGCGCCAGCGTCGCGGAGACGAGCGCGATGCGAAGGGTAACCCAGGCCGCATCGAGCAGCAGCTCGTTGCGCAGCAGTTCGCCGTACCAGCGGAGCGAAAACCCGCCCCAGACGGTGACCAGCCGCGAGTCGTTGAACGAGAAGATCACCAGCAGCAGGATCGGCAGATAGAGAAAGGCGAAGCCGAACGTCAGAGCAACCAGTGTAACGGGAGTGAAGCCCTGCTTCACGGCTTTTCGCCCACGCACCGGTCTTCGGCCTGCGCGCGCTGGAAGTAGATGATCGGCACGACCAGCACCAGCAGCAGCACGATGGCGACGGCGCACGCCAGCGGCCAGTCGCGGTTGTTGAAGAACTCGACCCACAGAGTTCGCCGATCATCAGCGTGTCCGAGCCGCCGAGCAGGTCGGGGATGACGAACTCGCCGACCGCCGGGATGAACACCAGCAGCGAGCCGGCGATGATGCCGGGCAACGCGAGCGGCACGGTGATCTTCCAGAAGGCCGTATCTGGCCGACAGCCGAGATCGACCGCCGCCTCGATCAGGCTCGCGTCCAGCTTCTCGAAGCTGGCGTAGATCGGCAGCACCATGAACGGCAGGTAGGAGTAGACGATGCCGATGTAGACGGCGAGATTGGTGTTCAGGATGACCAGCGGCGCCGAGATCGCTCCCAGCGACATGCAGAATGGTGTTGAGCAGGCCCTCGTTCTTCAGGATGCCGATCCAGGCGTAGACGCGGATCAGGAACGACGTCCAGAACGGCAGGATCACCAGCATCAGCAGGGGCAGCCGCCAGGCCGGGGCGCGGGCCATGCCGTAGGCCATCGGCAAGCCGACGGCGAGGGTGATCAGCGTCGAGATCGCCGCGATCCGCAGCGAGTTGAGATAGGCGCGGATGTAGTGTCGTCCTGTAAAAAGCAAGCAGATAATTGGAGAGGTTCAGCTGGATCCGGAGATACTAGCCGCCGGCCTCATCGGCCAGTTCGAGCAGCGGCACGTAGGGCGGCTGCGCCAGCATCGGCTCGGAAAAGCTGAGCTTCAGGACGATCAGGAAGGGCACCAGGAAGAACAGCAGAAGCCAGAGAAACGGGATGAGCACGACCAGCCGGCGGCCGTGCTTCTCCAGCCAGGAAGCCGAGCGCGCGCCAGCAGACGCCACGAGCGAGAACGGCGGCAGGGTCCGGTCGAGCAGCTCCAAGGTCGAGGTGTGCGGCCCCGGGGAGGCTGCGGGCGCCGGCGTCGGCCGGCGTTGCTCGTTCATGACAGCAGGATCACGCTGGCCGAGGGCGGCCAGAACAGCCAGACCCGGTCCTCCCAGGTGATCGGCCGCTCGACCAGGCGCGAGCGGTTGGCGGCGGTGACCTTGACCTTGGTGCCGCTGGCCAGCCGGACGTGGTAGATCGAGAAGTTGCCGAGATAGCCGATGTCGTAGACCTCGCCGGCGATGCAGTTGACCGCGCTATCTGGCGGCGGCGCCTTGGCGATCTCGATCTTCTCCGGCCGGATGGCGCCTAGACCTCCTGGCCTCGACCGCCTCGATGCCGCGATCGGCGAAGATGTCGCAGCCGCTCTCCGGCGAGTGCACGCGGACGTGGTCCTTGCCGGCCTCGACCACCCGGCCCTCGAACACGTTCACGTCGCCCAGGAACTCGGCGACGAGAGCGACTTCGGATACTCGTACATCTCGCCGGGGGTGCCGACCTGCACGGCCGGCCGCGGTCATGATCGCGATGCGGGTGGAGACGGTCATCGCCTCCTCCTGGTCGTGGGTGACGATGACGAAGGTCAGGCCGAGGCTCTCCTGGATGTTGACCAGCTCGAACTGCGTCTGCTCGCGCAGCTTCTTGTCGAGCGCGCCCAGCGGCTCGTCGAGCAGCAGCACCTTGGGCCGCTTGATGACCGCGCGCGCCAGCGCCACGCGCTGCTTCTGGCCGCCGGAGAGCTGGTGCGGCTTGCGCCTGGCGAACTCGTGAGCTGCACCAGGTTCAGCATCTCCTCGACCCGGCGGGCGATCTCGGCGCGAGGCAGTTCTCCTGCTTGAGGCCGAAGGCGATGTTCTGCTCCACCGTCATGTGCGGGAACAGCGCGTAGGACTGGAACATCATGTTGACCGGCCGCCGGTAGGGCGGCACGGCCGCCATGTCCTCGCCGTCGATCAGGATGGTGCCGGACGTCGGGCGTCTCGAAGCCGGCCAGCATGCGCAGCAGCGTGGTCTTGCCGCAGCCGGACGGACCCAGCAGCGCGAAGAACTCGCGCGGTAGATGTCGAGCCAGACGTCGTCGACGGCGAAGACGTCGCCGAACTTCTTGACGACGTTCCGGATCTTGATGAACGGCTTGGCGCTCGGATCCTGCCACGGCTCGGCCGGCAGCCGGATCTCCGGCGCTCTCGCCTCGCTTCATCCGTTACCTGCGCGACCTCCAGCCGACGGCCGCCTTCACCTGCCGGTCTTCACCTTCTGCCAGATCCGGGTGACCACGCGCTGCACCTTCTGGTCGTAGGGGGTGACGAGGTACAGCTTGCTCATCACCTCGGGCGGCGGATAGATCGTCGGATCGTTCGAGGATCGCTCTTGTCGATGAACGGCTTCGAAGCCGGGTTCGGGTTGGCGTAGGTGACGAAGTTGGTCGACTTGGCGATCACCTCCGGCTCGAGCAGGTAGTTGATGAAGGCGAGCGCGCCTTCCGGGTTCGGCGCGTCCTTCGGCATCGCCATCATGTCGAACCACATCTGCGCGCCTTCCTTGGGGATGCGGTACTCGATGTTGACGCTTCTTGCCGGCCTCCTCGGCGCGATTGCGCGGCGATCCCGGCGTCGCCCGACCACATCAGCGCCAGGCAGATGTCGCCGTTGGCCAGCGCGTTGATGTTCTCCGAGGAGTGGAACTTGCGGATGTAGGGGCGGATTCCCATCAGCACCGGCTCGGCTTTCGCGAGCACCGCCGGGTCCTTGGAGTCCGGATCCTCGCCGAGATACTTCAGCGCCGCCGGGATCACCTCGTCGGGGGCATCCAGCATGTAGATGCCGCAGTCGGCGAACGCTTGCAGGTTCTCCGGATCGAAGAGCAGCGCCCAGGAGTCGATCGGCCGTTCGGGCATGCGCTCCTTGATCTTGTCGACGTTGTAGGCGAGGCCGGTGGTGCCCCACATGTAGAGCATGCCGTGCTTGTTGCCCGGGATCGTACTTGGCCAGCCGCTGCATCATCTCCGGGTCGAGGTTCTTCCAGTTCGGCAGCTTGGACTTGTCGAGCGGCTGGAAGATGCCGGCCTTGATCTGCCGCGCCAGGAAGTTGCCGCTGGGGACCACCAGGTCGTAGCCGGTGTTGCCGGCGAGCAGCTTGGTCTCCAGCATCTCGTTGCTGTCGTAGACGTCGTAGACGACCTTGATGCCGGTCTGCCTTGGTGAAGTCCTCTGAGCACGCTCGGGTCGATGTAGTCCGACCAGTTGTAGACCTTGATCGTTGGCTGCTGCGCCAGAGCGCCGCCGGCGTAAAGGACAAGGCAAGCGTACAGCAGCAAAGTCCAGCCGAGCCGCTTCATCGCATCCCCTCCCAACCAGAGCCGAACGGCCGCTTAACGGCAAGGAACACTAACCCGTTCCACGCGCGCCAACAATCTCCGGATCCGCGCAGTATCCGCGACCTGCCGTTACGGACTCGGAGCAATGTTCTCTGCCTTCACGCTCAAGCGACCTCGCTCGGGCGGCTCCGCGTCTAAGGTTGACGACTTATGCGTCCGGCCTTATCGGTTCGCCCATCGGACGCGCAGGCAAGTCTCGCAGGGGAGTTATCGCCAAGATGTCCAGTATTCTTAGGGAATTTCGCGAGTTCGCGATCAAGGGGAACGTTGTCGACCTGGCCGTGGGATTGATCATCGGCGCCGCATTCGGCAAAATCGTAAGCTCGCTCGTCGATGACGTGATCATGCCGCCGATCGGCATGCTTCTCGGCCAGGTCGACTTCAGCAACCTGTTCATCACTTTATCGGGGCAGGAATTCGCCTCTTTGGCGGCGGCAAGAGCGGCCGGAGCACCAGTTATCGCCTACGGCAGCTTTATCAATACCGTCATCAACTTCGTCATCGTCGCCTTTGCCGTTTTCCTGTTGGTCAAGCAGGTCAACCGCCTGCGTCGCATCGCCGGCATCGAGGATGCCGCGCCCCCAGCACCGCCTCCGCCGGCGCGCGAGGAGGTCCTGCTCGAAGAAATCCGCGACATTCTCGCCAGTCGGCCGACCTTGCCGGGCAAGCCCGCGGAATGAAGGGCGACCGTGACGCTCCGACCATCAACGCCGCACCGATGACGTCGAGGTATTGGATAAACAGCCGGCTTACTCCGGCTACTTCCGAACTCGATCGCTACCGGCTCCGCCACCGCCTCTATGACGGCGGCTGGGGCCCGCCGTTTGAGCGCGAGCTATTCGAGCGGGGGCATGCGGTCAGCGTCGTTCTGTACGATCCCGATCGCGACGTGCTCGTGCTGATCGAGCAGTTCCGCATCGGCGCCTTCGTCGCCGGCCGCGAACCTGGGCTTGCAGGGCGCTTTTTCTCCATGGCTGATCGAGATCGTCGCCGGCATCATCGACGAGGGCGAAACCGCGGAAGAAGTCGCGCGCCGCGAGGCGATGGAAGAAGCCGGCTGCGAGATCACTCACCTCGAGCGCATCTGTCTGATCCTGACCAGCCCAGGCGGCTCCAGCGAAACCGTCGAATTTTTCCTTGGGTTGACGGAGGCGCCGGAGGCCGGCGGCATCCATGGGCTCGACGATGAGCACGAGGACATTCGCGTGATCGTGGCGCCGCCCGACGACGTCTACGCGTGGATCGACGAGGGCCGGATTGTCAATGGCCCGGCGCTGGTCGGCCTGCAATGGTTCCGCGTCCATCACCATCGGCTTCGCGAGCGGCATGGCCCGACGACGCGGTAAGCCAGCCGGCTAGCTCTGTTACGACGGTGCGCGTTTGAGGCAGGCCGATTCTGAAGACCACGCCACGGCATCAAACCGTTGATCGGCCGTTGCACCGGCAGGGTTCTTGCGCGGCGTATCGATCGAGCGGCCAAGGGGTAGCGGTGCTTGTTTTCGCGTGACGGCGAATGCGCCGGACCGATTAGATGTGAGGCTTTGCCGCAAGATCACTACATCGCCGTGAGAGGAGCGCGACGCGACGGCGCGGAAGAGTGCGTGCTGGCCGCGATCGACGCCATCGTTGCTGTTCGTTGCTGTTCGTTCTGTTCGTTTCTGTTCTTGAGAGGGGCCCATGCAGATCCGCGTCGGCTACGAATTGATCTACGATTGTGTGCAGGCGACGCCGATGATCCTGACACTAAACATTCACTACACTCGCATCTCCGACATTGTCGTGCCCGACCACCTGGTCACCGATCCGGCTGTCCCGCTCACGGCATATCGCGACGGCTTCGGCAATTGGTGCAGTCGGATCGTGGCGCCGCCGGGCCGCATCCGGCTTACTACCGACGCGGTCGTCAGGGACAGCGGCCAGCCGGATATCGTGGCGCCAGAAGCGCAGCAGCATCTCGTCCAGGATCTACCCGAGGAAACCCTGGTCTACCTCCTGGGCAGTCGGTACTGCGAGACGGACCGGCTTTCCGACACCGCATGGTCGCTGTTTGGGACGACGCCGCTGGGCTGGGCGCGCGTGCAGGCGATTTGCGATTTCGTGCACCATCATATTGTCTTCGGCTACGCGCACGCACGCCCGACCAAGACGGCGTGGGAGGCGTTCAACGAAGGCACCGGGGTGTGCCGGGATTACGCGCACCTCGCAATCGCGTTCTGCCGCTGCCTGAACATCCCCGCGCGTTACTGCACCGGGTATCTGGGCGACATCGGCGTGCCGCCTTCCGCCGATCCGATGGACTTCTCTGGCTGGTTCGAGGCATTTCTCGGCGGGCGCTGGTATACATTCGACGCCCGTAACAACGTGCCGCGCATCGGCCGAGTGTTGATCGCCCGCGGCCGCGACGCGGCCGACGTAGCGATCAGCAGCACCTTTGGACCGAACACGCTGGCGAGCTTCAAGGTGTGGACGGAAGAGGTCGATGGCTTGCCGGCAGGCAGCACACATGAATCGAGCGCGCGGCCCATTCACGGGCGCGGCAGTCAGGTTACCAGCGAGGGCGCGGTGCAGCGGTAGGCCTCGGCGAGCCGTGCCGCCCACCCGGCCGAAGCTTCCGAGGTTGCAAGGCCGTCCTGCCGGATCTCGATCAGGACATGCGGCACACCCCGCCGCTCGCCGTGCCAAGGCAGAGTGTAATCCGTGGTGTCATCGACGCTATACGGCTGATTGTCGCCAACCACGATGTCCTTATCGCTCGAAAAAGCCTCCAGCAGGAGCGCCGCCAACCGAGCATCACGCCCGTATGAGAACGCCAGGTGCCAGGGGCGCCGGTCGCCGTTTAATACCGGCGTGAAACTATGAACGCTGAGCAGCAGGCTAGGACGCCCGGCGGCGGAACGCCGATCGAGCACCTCGGCGATGGCGCGGTGGTACGGGCGGAAGAGCGCCTCGATGCGCGCCGCTCGGCTCGCCTGGGTAAGCTCGCGATTGCCGGGAACGATCGTACCGCCGCTCTCCCGGGCCATCAACTCCGGGCTTTCCAGCGGGCGATTGCAGTCGACCACGAGGCGCGAATACCCGCTCAGCACCAGCGACGCCTCGAGATGCTCGGCCAGACGCCTGGCCACCTCTGCCGCCCCCGGATCCCAGGCGATGTGCGTCGCGAGGTCGTCGAGGGCGAGGCCGAGGCTGCCCAGGCGCCGGGGAATCCGGTTAGAGGCATGGTCACAGACGACCACGGCGCTGCCAGCCCCCTCGATGTTGATGATCTCACAGGCTGGCGCCTCCCCGGCCGCCAACAGCGGCTCGAATGCCGTTTCAGCCACGTACGGTCTCGAACAGCTTAGGGGCGCCATACGAAAGCTGGTATAATAGCTTGTCTACTGGCGCGTGGATGAACCGACCACGGACCTTGTGTCTTAGCTCCGAGAGTAGGCTTTCTCTCTGACCGATCATTGAATCTCCTTGAACTCAAGGTTCATGTTTCCAAAAACCGCTCCAGAGACACTGGCGGAGTCGCGAGCACCTGACAACTCCCGCCGGATCATCCTGCGCTCCATGCGGACGAAGCGCTACTCGCGAGGATGGGACGCTCCCCTCCGACCCTGTGGCTTGAACCTCCCGCCACCGCCGATTAACCTGCGGCTCCAGGAGAGCTGGGAGGCGCGGAAGTGCCGGGTTTCGATGGACGTCCGTAACGGCTTTCTCGAAGCCATCGGCAACACGCCGCTGATCCGCCTCAAGCGGGCCTCCGACGAGACCGGCTGCGAGATACTCGGCAAGGCCGAGTTCCTCAACCCCGGCAGCTCCGTCAAGGACCGGGCGGCGCTTTTTATCGTTCGCGACGCCGAGGAGCGGGGACTGCTGCGGCCGGGCGGCGTTATCGTCGAGGGCACCGCCGGCAACACTGGCATTGGTCTGGCGCTGGTCGGCAACGCGCGGGGATACCGTACGGTGATCGTCATCCCCGACACACAGAGCCGCGAGAAGATCGACATGCTGCGGCTGTGCGGCGCCGAGGTGCGGCCGGTGCCGGCGGCCCCCTACCGCGATCCGAACAATTACGTGAAGCTGTCCGGACGGCTGGCCGAGGAGCTGGCGAGAACCGAGCCGAATGGCGCGATCTGGGCGAATCAGTTCGACAACATCGCTAACCGCCGCGGCCATTACGAGACTACCGGTCCGGAAATCTGGCGGCAGACCGACGCTAAGGTCGACGCCTTCGTCTGCGCCGTGGGCACTGGCGGTACGCTTGCCGGCGTCGGCATGTTCCTCAAGGAGCGCAACCCCGACGTGGTGATCGGCCTCGCCGATCCGACGGGAGCCGCGCTCTTCAGCTACTACACGACCGGCGAGCTAAAGATGGAAGGCGAATCGATCAGCGAGGGGATCGGCCAGAGCCGGATCACCGCCAACCTGGAGGGCGCGCCGGTGGATCGCCCGTACCAGATCCCGGACCCGGAGGCGCTGCCGATTGTCTTCGACCTGCTGAAGCACGAGGGACTCTGCCTGGGCGCCTCGTCGGGAATCAATGTCGCCGGCGCCGTCCGACTCGCCCGCGAGCTCGGTCCGGGGCACGTGGTCGTGACCATCCTTTGCGATTATGGGACGCGCTACCAGAGCAAGCTGTTTAATCCCGCGTTCCTTCGGTCGAAGGGGCTGCCGGTTCCGGACTGGCTGGAGTAGCGGCTGGTGGCTCTCGGCTATGCCCGTCCCGCGGCGCTGCGGTCAATCGAGTGGCTGGCGGAGCATCTCTACGATCCGCGGCTGCGGATCCTCGACGGCAGCTTCCATCTGCCGGGATCGAGCCGCGATCCTCGCGCCGAGTACGCGACCGGCCACATCCCGGGCGCCGTGTTCTTCGACATCGACGACATCCGCGACCCCGCCAGCCGCCTGCCGCATATGCTGCCGCCACCGAACGTATTCGTCGAAAAGGTGCAGGCGCTCGGCATCGGCGATGGCGACCATATCATTGTTTACGACCAGCCGGGCTCCTGCGCGGCAACTCGCGTCTGGTGGACTTTCCTCGCCTTCGGGCACCACGACGTCGGCGTACTGGACGGCGGGCTCGCTAATTGGCTTGCCGCCGGCTTGCCGGTCACGGATCAGCCGCCGCGGCCTAGGCAGGCCAGCCTGACCGCGCGGTTCGATCCTTCTCTCGTCCGATCGGCCGCGGATGTGCTCTCGTCGCTGAGCGATCCCGGCATACAAATTATCGACAACCGGCCGGCCGGCCGCTATGCCGGCCGCGATCCGGAACCTCGCCCGGCGCGGCGGGTTGGGCATGTCCCGGGCAGCCGCAATCTGCCATTCTCGTCGTTCCTCGATGCCGGGCGGCACGGCGTCTGGCGGCCGGCCGACGAACTGTCGGCATTGTTCGCGCAAGCAGGCATCGATCTCCAGAAGCCGATCGTAGCTTACTGCGGCTCGGGTATTACTGCGTGCGCGTCGGCATTCGCCGCCTACCTGCTCGGCGGCGACGACATTGCGGTCTATGACGGTTCCTGGGCGGAATGGGGGAATCGCGACGACATGCCGGTCGAGCGTTGAGCGATGAACGACAAGGAAACGCTGCTGGCGCACGCCGGTCTCGATCCGTTCGCCAATCATGGCGTCGTAAATCCGCCCGTTTATCACGCGTCAACGATCGTCTTTCCGACCCTCGCGGCGCTGGAGGAAGCCGATCGAACACCCTACGAGGGCACCCGCTACGGTCGCCGCGGCACGCCGACCACCTTCGCGCTGGAAGAAGCGGTTGCGGCGCTGGAGGGGGGTTATCGCAGCATCGCCGTACCCTCCGGTCTCGCGGCGATCACCATCAGTCTGCTGGCGTTTTTGAAGACAGGCGACCATTTGCTTATGGTCGATACCACTTATGGCCCTGTCCGCCGCTTTTGCGACACGATGCTCAAGGGCCTCGGGATCGAGACCACCTATTACGACCCGCTGGCCGACCCGGCGCCGCTGATTCGACCGAACACCAGGGTGGTGTATCTGGAAAGCCCTGGCTCGCTCACCTTCGAGGTGCAGGACATCCCCCGCGCCGCGGCCGCCGCCCGCGCCGCCGGCGCGGTCTCGATCCTCGACAACACCTGGAGCGCCGGGCTCTACTTTAGCCCGTTCCGGCACGGCGTTGACGTTTCCATTCAGGCCGCGACCAAGTACATCGTCGGCCATTCCGACGTCATGCTGGGAGTGATTACCACCGACGAGCAGCACTTCCTCCGGCCGAAGCGCGCCGCGTCCTTGATCGGCAGCGCCGCCGCGCCGGACGACTGTTATCTCGCCTTGCGCGGCCTCAGGACGCTTGCCGTCCGCCTCGCCCGTCACGAGCAGACAGCGGTCGCGATCGCCCGCTGGCTGCGGGACCGGCCAGAGGTGATCAGAGTGCTGCACCCTGCCCTGCCTTGCTGCCCAGGGCATGAGGTATGGCGGCGCGACTTCTCCGGAAGCAACGGGCTGCTCTCGGTCATCCTCAAGGACGTGTCGAAGCTGGCGTTGGCGTCGATGCTGGACGGCATGCGGCTTTTCAAGATGGGCTTCAGCTGGGGTGGCTACGAAAGCCTGATCATCCCGTTCAATCCAAAGCGCGACGCGAACGGCGGCCCCATGGCCGCACAACCGAATTTGCCTGCGACTGCACTGCGGTCTGGAGAACGTCGACGATTTGCTTGCCGACCTCGACGAGGGGTTTGCCAGGCTAACCGCCGCCGCCTGACAGAGCGACCCGCGCCGCCCATTCTGCCCACCCAACTTGTTCCCGCGGCCGCTACGGCGCCAAGCCGGTGATCATGATCACTGCCCGGCGATGGCTGGTCCGCGATACTGCATCCCTCGGCGAGGTACCTGAGCCGCCGGGCATGCGAGGGATGCTTATCGGTGACGACCACCAGCCGCGATGGCGGAATCGACAACCTGCGCCGGGTGGACGTGTCGCAGTCGTGCGATCAATCCCCCGAGCTTTCCCCGGAGCAAATCGGGCGGGCGATCGAACACAGCTCAGTGATGGTCATTATCACCGACGCCGGCGGACGGATCGAATATGTCAACCCATGCTTCAGCGCGATGACCGGCTATCGCCTGGAAGATATAGCCGGCAAGAGTCCGCGCATCCTCAAGTCCGGACATTCCCCCGAGGGCGAGTACCGCAAGTTATGGTCGGCCATTCGACGTGGCGACGACTGGCGCGGCGAATTCTGCAATCGCCGCAAGGATGGGACTCTCTACTGGAGCAACGCGGCGATCTCGCCGGTCAAGGCGGCGGACGGGGCAATCACCCACTTCATCGCCGTCCAGGTCGATATCGGCGAGCAGAAACGGATCGAGCAGGAACTGCGGCTGAGCGAACAGCAATTCCGGTCGCTGGCGGAAACCTCTCTGCTCGGCATTTGCATCGACCGGGGTAATCTGCCGCTGTTCGTCAACCAGAGCTTTGCCGGTAGCCGGCGAGCACCGCTCCTCAGGATGGCTGTCAGCGGATCGTCGATCGCGTCGGACTGACAGAGTGGGACAACGGTACTATTACTTCTATTACTCGTGCTCGTCATGGCGTATCGCTCCTCCGGGAGGTTCAGGCAGGCTTCCACCCACCTCGATACGCCGCCTTTCTCACAGAGCCATCACCCAGTTTCGGCCATAGCTCCCGATCTTCGAGTTGATTGCGCGCGGATCGAATGCCTGTCACATCCCCAACGCGCGCGATCCGCGGCAGCCTCCGAGAGTGCGGTACGGCTCGAGTCCGCACCTCAAACGTACATACTAAATATTGCGCTCTCTGTCGCGACACCTACAATAAGCTGCCGGTGCTGCCTCGCCAATCCTGCGTCCCCAGCTCGCGCATGCGCAGAGCCGCAGTGGGGGGCAACTGGTCTAAGTCGATACGACGCTGCGAAGAGCGCTGAAGGCGAGAAGCGTAATGACGGAGTTGGCATATCTCGAAAAGGTCGATCCATCCCGCCGCATGATGCGCTTCTATGCGATCTGGATCGCCCCGACCCTCTTTGGCGAGTGGGCCATGGTACGGGAGTGGGGCCGAGTCGGCTCTCCCGGCCGGTTACGGGAGAGCTGGTTTGCGACAGAAAAGATCGCCAGCCAGGCGGGCCTGACTCTGAAAAAGAGGAAGCAGGCACGCGGATATAAGACGCTCGTCTGACGTCTTCCGCTGCTTGCGCTCTGGCGGATTCGGCGGTCCGTGGGGTGATCGGAGGCAAGGCCCGCTGCCAGTCTACATTCGTCCGGATTGAGGATCACGACAGAGAACGGCGAGACAGATCCAAACGACTTACCATTAGTGATTTGCTCGCCTAAAGCCTCGAGTACCGAAACGCATGTCATAATGCAATATCGACACATAGTTTGTGAGACGCCATTTTGAGACAGTCACCCGTTAGGCGACGCATGTTTCTGGATGGAATGAAGCACTGTATGAAATTGGGACGTTTTTGAGAGCTATGGCCGAAACTGGGTGATGGCTCTGTGAGAAAGGCGGCGTATCGAGGTGGGTGGAAGCCTGCCTGAACCTCCCGGAGGAGCGATACGCCATGACGAGCACGAGTAATAGAAGTAATAGTACCGTTGTCCCACTCTGTCAGTCCGACGCGATCGACGATCCGCTGACAGCCATCCTGAGGAGCGGTGCTCGCCGGCTGCTTGCCCAGGCCATTGAGGCGGAGGCCGAGACGTTCCTGGCCACGATGAAGGGCGTGCAACTGCCGGATGGGCGCGAGCGCCTGGTGCGGCACGGGCTGGGGCCGGAGCGGGTGATCCAGACCGGGATCGGTCCGGTCGAAGTGCGGCGGGTGAAGCTGCGCGACCGCGGCGCCAGCGAGGGGGCTGAGCGCATCCGTTTTACATCGTCGATCCTGCCACGCTGGGCCCGGAGGACGCCGAGCCTGGATGCTCTGCTGCCGATCCTCTATCTGCGCGGGGTCTCGATGGGCGATTTCCAGGAGGCGCTCGGGGCGCTGCTGGGCCGCGATGCCCCGAACCTGTCGCCGTCGGTGCTAGCGAGGCTGCGGGGCGAGTGGGAGGCGGACTATGCGCGTTGGCGGCGGCGCGACTTGTCGGCCCGGCGCTACGTGTATGTCTGGGCCGACGGTGTCTACCTGCAGGCACGCATGGAGCCACAGGCCGAGTGCATCCTGGTGCTGATCGGCGCGACGCCCGAGGGCAAGAAGGAACTGGTCGGCTTCCAGGTGGGCATGCGGGAGAGCGCACAGAGCTGGCGGGAACTGCTGGTCGACCTCAAGGCGCGCGGATTGGCCATCGCGCCCGAACTGGCCACCGGCGACGGGGCACTCGGCTTTTGGAAGGCCATCGATGAGGTATCGCCGACAACCCGCCACCAGCGCTGCACGGTGCACAAGACCGCCAATGTGCTCGACAAGCTGCCCAAGTCCGTCCAGCCGGCGGCCAAGGCAGACCTTCGCGAGATCTGGACGGCGCCGGATCGTGCGACGGCCGAGACGGCGATCACGACGTTTGCCGAGAAGTATGGGGCCAAATACGAGAAGGCGGCCACCTGCCTGGTCAAGGACCGAGACGCGTTGGCGACCTTCTACGACTTCCCGGCCGAGCACTGGGATCACCTGCGCACGTCCAACCCGATCGAGAGCGTGTTCGCCACGGTGCGGCACCGAACCGTCCGGACCAAGGGCGCGTTGTCCCAGGACACCGCCCGG
This sequence comes from uncultured Alphaproteobacteria bacterium, assembly GCA_963786265.1. GTDB lineage: Bacteria > Pseudomonadota > Alphaproteobacteria > Rhodospirillales > Defluviicoccaceae > Defluviicoccus. The sequence goes on along the minus strand of CAWAYT010000039.1, from coordinate 2,537 downwards.
CTCATGGTGTTCAAGCTCGTCATGGCCGCCGCCAAGACATGGCGCAGGCTGAAGGGCCAGAACCAGTTGCCCAAGGTCGTCCAGGGCGTCACATTCCGAAACGGCGTCGAGGTTACCAACACGCCAGCACAGAACGCCGCCTGATCACAGCGTCACCCAAATTCCAGCATAGCTCCGTTTTTGAGACCGCTCTCCTCATACAGAATTCAAGAGTTACTCCCGAACACCTCATAATGAAACGCCAGAGGACGAGTGAGGAAGTATTGTGCCCAGGGAAGGCCATGGCCGACATCTTTATGTCTTACGCGCGCGAGGATCGAGAGACAGCAAAAGCGCTCGCTCAAGCGCTCGCGGACCAGGGCTGGTCGGTGTGGTGGGATCGAAGCATCCCGCCCGGCAAGATGTGGGCAGACGTTATTGGCAAGCAACTGACCACGGCGCGCTGTGTTCTTGCGCTGTGGTCGAAAACCTCGGTGATCAAGCGATGGGTCCTTAAGGAGGCGCGCTTTGCCAATCAACAAGGCATCTTAATCCCAGTTCTGATTGAGGATGTGGAGCCGCCATCATTAGAGTTCGGTGATATCCAGGCGGAGCTATGCTGGAATCTGGGTGACGCTGTGATCAGGCGGCGTTCTGTGCTGGCGTGTTGGTAACCTCGACGCCGTTTCGGAATGTGACGCCCTGGACGACCTTGGGCAACTGGTTCTGGCCCTTCAGCCTGCGCCATGTCTTGGCGGCGGCCATGACGAGCTTGAACACCATGAGCCGGGCGGTGTCCTGGGACAACGCGCCCTTGGTCCGGACGGTTCGGTGCCGCACCGTGGCGAACACGCTCTCAATCGGGTTGGACGTGCGCAGGTGATCCCAGTGCTCGGCCGGGAAGTCGTAGAAGGTCGCCAACGCGTCTCGGTCCTTGACCAGGCAGGTGGCCGCCTTCTCGTATTTGGCCCCATACTTCTCGGCAAACGTCGTGATCGCCGTCTCGGCCGTCGCACGATCCGGCGCCTCCAAATCTCGCGAAGGTCTGCCTTGGCCGCCGGCTGGACGGACTTGGGCAGCTTGTCGAGCACATTGGCGGTGCTTGTGCGCCGTGCAGCGCTGGTGGCGGGTTGTCGGCGATACCTCATCGATGGCCTTCCAAAAGCCGAGTGCCCCGTCGCCGGTGGCCAGTTGGGCGCGATGGCCAATCCGCGCGCCTTGAGGTCGACCAGCAGTTCCCCCCAGCTCTGTGCGCTCTCCCGCATGCCCACCTGGAAGCCGACCAGTTCCTTCTGCCCTCGGGCGTCGCGCCGATCAGCACCAGGATGCACTCGGCCTGTGGCTCCATGCGTGCCTAGGTACGACGCCCGTCGGCCCAGACCTGCGCGTAGCGCCGGGCCGACAAGTCGCTCGCCGCCAACGCGCATCGTCCGCCTCCCACTCGCCCCGCAGCCTCGCTAGCACCGACGGCGAGAGGTTCGGGGCATGGCGGCCCAGCCGCGCCCCGAGCGCCTCCTGGAAATCGCCCATCGAGACCCCGCAGATAGAGGATCGGCAGCAGAGCATCCAGGCTCGGCGTCCTCCGGGCCCAGCGTGGCAGGATCAACAATGTAAAACGGATGCGCTCCGCCCCCTCGGCTGGCGCCGCAGTGGCAGCTTCACCGGCCGCACTTCGACCGGACCGATCCGGTCTGGACCACCCGCTCCGGCCCCAGCCCGTGCCGCACCAGGCGCTCGCGCCCATCCGGCAGTTGCACGCCCTTCATCGTGGCCAGGAACGTCTCGGCCTCCGCCTCAATGGCCTGGGCAAGCAGCCGGCGAGCGCCGCTCCTCAGGATGGCTGTCAGCGGATCGTCGATCGCGTCGGACTGACAGAGTGGGACAACGGTACTATTACTTCTATTACTCGTGCTCATTATGGCGTATCGCTCCTCCGGGAGGTTCAGGCAGGCTTCCACCCACCTCGATACGCCGCCTTTCTCACAGAGCCATCACCCAGTTTCGGCCATAGCTCCGCCCGGTTGCGCCACGGCCGGTAGCCCTTGCGGCGGGGACGCTCGTCGGCGATCAGATGAGCAAAGTCGCATTCGCGCCTTGGGTTGCGAAACAATGGCTTAGGAGCGAGCTGACCGCACGACAGCGTCTGCCTTCACCGAGACAATCCGCGATCCCTTCTTGGCCTCCCGGTCCAGCCAAGCCTTGCACTTGGCGATATCGCCGCCCGGATCGTTGCGCCGCAGCACACGATACACAGATGTGCGATGCACCCCTAGCCGGTCGGCAATCGCGATGACGCCAAGACCCGACTGCCTCAGAGACACGATCTGCTCTGCCTGTATCATGGCTTTCGGACGCTGGCCGAGATACTTACCCTCGCGCTTGGCCTTGGCGATGCCGTCGATCTGTCGTTCCAGCATCATCTCGCGTTCAAACTCCATTATGTAAGTCTTCTGATCTAGAGAAAGTGGCAGCCGCTTGTGCCTCGTCTCCCGTGCCTTCCTGTTCCGCCGTCGTTGATCAGCCCCCATGATCAGCGAGCTTCTCCCGCCACCAACAAT
>CAWAYT010000038.1:0-9956 GCA_963786265.1 uncultured Alphaproteobacteria bacterium | reverse complement strand
CACACCGAGTGGTTCGTGGGTCGCGTGCGCAACCGGCAAAAGCGTCGTTCCCAACACGTAGAAAACAAAGCAAAAAAAAGGAGACGGTTGGATCCGGGGTCCCGTTCCCTCCGCCAGTCGCACCGCCCGGAACGCTCTCTCCGCCGATCCGACAGCCGGAAAAACGCGTTGTTTCAAAGGGGTTTGCCGGCGCGGCTGGGAACCACGCCGCTCGGTCGAGGCCCCTGGCGTTCTCTCTTTAGGCCCCTTTCTCTGAAACCTGGGAACTGCGCCAATTTAGTACCCAGCTTGTGATTTCAATGTTCTCAATGGCTTGCGGGACTGCTGGCCGGGTACCAGTTCGAAAACGCGATTGCTAGGCGGAACGTTCTGCAAATGTCCAACTTGTCCGCCACCTCGACGATCTTCGCGCCCTACTCCGCACCGACGCAGCATGGAAGCAAGACAGAGCGAAAAGCAGCGAACCTCAACGCGTTAGCGCGTAGTCAGGCGACGGCGAGCAGCAGTTCGATATCGTCGGCCGTGATGTTGAGCGGGCCGCCGGCTTCCGGATCGAACAGCCCGGCCGCCAGCGCGCCCTTGCGCCGCTGCAGCTCCAGCATCTTCTCCTCGATGGTCTTGAGCATCACCAGGCGGTGCACGAACACCGGCTTTTCCTGGCCGATCCGATGGCTGCGATCGACGGCCTGCGCCTCCACGGCCGGGTTCCACCACGGATCGTAGAGGATCACGGTGTCGGCGGCGGTGAGATTGAGCCCGGTGCCGCCGGCCTTCAGGCTGATCAGGAAGACCGGCACCTCACCGGCCTGAAAGCGCTCGACGGGTGTGGCCCGGTCGCGAACGTCGCCGGTGATTTTGACGAAGGCGATGTCCGCCGCCGCCAGGCGCTCTTCGATCAACGTCAGCATACTGGTGAACTGGGAGAACAAGAGCACTCGGCGTCCCTCCTCGACCAGCTCGGTGAGCATCTCCATGAGGCGAACCAGCTTGGCGGAGCCAGCGCCGCTCTTCTTAACCGAAGGCAGCTTGACGAGGCGGGGGTCGCAGCACACCTGCCGCAGCTTCAGGAGCGCATCGAGGATGATGATGCGGCTGCGGTCGAGGCCCTTTGCGGTGATCGCCTCGCGAACTTTCCGGTGCATGGTGAGCCTGACCGCCTCGTAGATCGCGCTCTGGCCGGCCTCCATCTCGACGTGCTCAATGATCTCGGTCTTCGGCGGCAGCTCGGTGGCGACCTGCGCCTTGGTGCGCCGTAACAGAAACGGCCGCACGCGCTTGGCGAGAACCTGCCGACGGCCTGCGTCGCCGTTCTTCTCGATCGGCACACGGAAGGCGCGCGCGAAATGCCGGCGGTCGCCAAGAAGACCCGGATTGAGGAAATCCATCAGCGCCCACAGCTCGCCGAGGTGGTTCTCGACCGGCGTTCCGGTGAGGCAGAACCGTTGGCGAGCGTCGAGCTGGCGCAGGATGCGCGCGGCGTTGGTGTCCGGGTTCTTGACGTTCTGTGCCTCGTCGACGATCACCGCGTGCCACGGCTGGGCCAGCAGAACGTCGCGGTCTCGCGGCAAGAGCGCATAAGTGGTCAGCACCAGGTCATGGCCGGGGACGGCATCGAAGCGAGCCTTGCGGTCCGAGCCATGCAACGTGAGCAACTTCAGCGCAGGCGCGAAACGCTCCGCTTCGGTCCGCCAGTTGGCCATCAGCGATGTGGGGGCGACGACCAGGCTCGGCCTGTCGTGGCCGTCCAGCTTCTCGGCGAGAATGTGCGCGAGCGTCTGCACCGTCTTGCCGAGGCCCATGTCGTCGGCAAGCACGCCGCCGAGCCCCGTCTCACCGAGGAAACGCATCCAGGAATACCCTTGGCCCTGATACGGCCGGAGCGTCGCGGCGAAGCCTTCTGGAGCGGGGTGTTCGGTGGAGACCCCGTCGCTCGCAGCCGTTGCCCCAGAACGCACAACGCTTCACCGCCCGACCAGGCGATTCCGGCGCCGGCGACCAGCTCTTCGAGAGCAGCGAGTTCAGCGGCGCGCGCACGGCTGAAGCCGAGCTTTTCCCCATTCACTGTGAGGTCCGCCCAGAACAGCTCGTGCAGCGCGGCGAGGATTGGTTTTAGCCGCGCGTACGGCAGGGGCAGGAGGCGACCGTCTTCGAGGGCAACGAACAGGGTCTGGTGATCGCCCTCTTCGAGATCGAAGAAGTCACTGTCGGCATCGTCGGGCGCGGCCTTCAAGAGATGGATGATCTGCGGCAGGACGTTGATCCGCTGGCCGTCGACCGAGACGCCAACATCGAACTCGAACCAGTCGATGCCGCTGCCCTCGTGCAGGATCGCATCGACGTCGCCGTCGGCCTCGGCGAGCGGCGGCGCGAAACCCGGCTCGATCTCGATCCGCCAGCCTTCTGTGCGCAGCCGGGGTGTCACCTCGACGAGGAAGCGTGGCCAAGCCATGGCATCGTCGTCGGCAAGGACGATGTCGCCGCGTGCGTCCGGCGGAAGCGCATAGACGTGCTGCGCGGTGACTGCCGCCAGCCTGCTGTCGGCAGCGGAAAGCCGCTTTCGATGCTGGCTTTCCAGCGTGCGGTCGCGTTCGATGGCGAACAGGCGGCCGTCTTTGGCGAACAGCGAGCGGTCGCGCTGATCGTGGGCCGCCACAATGATCGGTCCGTAGGCGAAGGCGAGGCGCGCGACCTGAAGATCCTGGGGCGCCGAGGGTCCCGCCCACGACGCCCGGCCGGTGTAGCCAGAGAAAGCGGGCTTGAGAGTTCGTCGCGCGAGCTGCAGAACGGGCGTCGGCGGGCCGGCGATGACCTCAGGGGCTGGCGGTTCTGCCGGGAGCAGTTCGCTGTGCCCGGGTAGTCTTGCGGCGAGCTTGCCGCGAAGCGCTGCCACCTGTTGCGGCTCGACCGCGGGTGCATGCATCAGCATCGCCGCAACCTGCGGCGGAACGTCGATTTGCAGCGGACCGCATGCGGCCGCCTCGGCGTCGACATACCAGGGTGGGATCAGGCAGACGGCGGTCCCAGCGCCCTCGACCGAGACGGCGGGTTTCTGAGCACCGTTGTCCAACATCGTCCAGCCGATGCTGCCGCGCCGCGGCACGCCGAGCGCCATCACCGGCCCCTCGAGCGACCGCCAGCGACAGCGGCTGGTGGCGAGAACGAGGCCGAGCACTTCGGCGCCGGTCTCGCCGGACAGCGAATGACCGCGGCCGCCGGCATGACCGTAAAGGCCGCGCAATTGCTGCAGGCGTCGCAGGATCGGAATGTCGTTGCCACGCAGGAACTTGGCCGGGATGCTCGAAAACGCTGACTGAGGATCGTAGTTTGAGACCGTGGCGCTGAAGCTATCGTCTTTCAGCAGCCGGACCGACTTGAGTTCCAGGACTGGTTGCGGCGGGCCCGAGATGTCGTCGGCGATCGACAGGACGTAGATCAGCCGCTGACGGATCGACGGCGGATACGCGTCCTCGCTCAGTGCCATTGCCCGGTCGAGTTCGGCGAGCCAGCTTTCCGCCTGCGGAGGCAAGACAGGACCGGCAATCGACGACGCGAGCTTGCATCCCACGGGAGTCGCCATGCTCTCGATCAGCAGCGCCGCCACATGCTTACAATTGAAGCCGACCGGGCACGAGCAGGAGCTGTCGATCTTGACCCTGCCATCAGGCCCGACGCCAAGCTCGACCGTCACGGTATAGGGACGGCGTTGCGTCCCCTGCACCCGGCCTTGAACGAGTGTGCCGTCCTCGGCCATGTCGGTGACGAAGGCACGACGGCCGCGCTGATAGATTATGGCTTTGTCCAGCGCCGCAGGTGGCACCGTCCGCCGGATGTCTTCGAATGTGTGCAGCCGCACGAGCCCGCCCTCAATGTTGTCTCGACGCATCCCGACACAAAGGTGATTTGCTGACCGCCGCTACCGATAGTGACAACGCGGCGCCGCGAATACAAGAACTGCTGTCAACGCGCAGTAAGGACGAAGCACAGCGGAACCATGGCGTCCGGATCTGCGGACAGGGCCAGGTTCTTCCGGTGATCGCTCCGCCCGATCAAACCCCTCGAGCTTCAGGCCGCCCCGGGGGGTTCGGCCACCTGCCCGCGGAGGTGACGCTGTCGAGCCGACGCGCCCGTGACGGGGGCGTCGACGCCGGGCGCAGGGTGGCGGCGATGTTGGCGGAGCGGCTGATTGGGTCGGCTCGGTCGCGCTGCTGGCGGACGGGCGGCGCGCGCTTTCGGGCTCTTCGGACGGGACGCTGCGGCTGTGGGACATGGAGACGGCGCGTGCCTCGCACGCTTCGCCGGCGATGCGGCGATCACGTTCATCGCCGTCGCGCGCGACGATCTGTTCGTCGCCGGCTCGGCGAACGGCGCCATCCACATCCTGGATCTGCGCGGCCCGACCTCATCCCCCACCGCTAAACCCCATCCCCGCCTGCAGGCCTCCGCTTTCGGACGCCTCGAATAACCCGACGAATCGTCATTGCGAACCCGCGAAGCGGGTGTGGCAATCCAGTGCCGAACGACACCTAGCGAGACGTGGATTGCTTCGCTTCGCTCGCGATGACGGGTTTTTCGAGGTTTCCTATCGCCGATGCGGCTCAGGCGAAGGGCGACAACTGGCCGGCGAGATCGTCGGCGATCTGCAGCAGATGCGGACGATGACTGTCGGCGATCGGCGACAAGGCGGGACGAACGGTCTCGTCGATGTAGCTTCGGGCGGCGAGGTATCGCCGGTCCTCAACGAAGCGCATCGTCTCCCAGACCAGATCGGCGAGTTGCTGGGGCGTCAGAGGGCTGTCGGGGACGGCGGCGGCAGGCAGGTGCAGCACCGAGTCGCGCAGGACGATGACCAGTTGGCGCGGCGAGGACAGCGGCAGGGTGCGCTCGTGGAAGCCGAATCCCGCCACCGCTTGTCCGTTCATCGTCCCCGTCACCTGCGTCGGCCCCGAGAAGTAGTCGATCGGCATGTGATGCGCCGGCGCCGCGACCAGGGGAGACGCCACCACGTCGAGAGCGAGGGAAGGCGCGCGCAGCCGGAAGGCATCGAAGAAGTAGCGGATCGACGACCGGCGGCCCGCCAACTCCTGCGCGTCGGCGAGCAGCGGCTCGATCAGACCGGGATCGCGAAGATAAGTCAGGATATCCGTCGCGACGTCGTCGGCGAAGATCGTCAGGCCTGCCGGGTCGGTCGCGGTCAAGCCGCTGAACATCACCGGCCGGTCGTCCTCTCGCCGCTGAAATTGCCGCCAGAGGCTGAACTCCCAGCCGTTGTCGAGGGAGATCTGCGCCCATTGATGTCCGTAGCGGTCGGCAAGCACGCCGGCGTAGCGGCCGGCGTATTCCGGGAACCACTGCCGGTCGAGCCAGCCGATCTGCCCGGAAACGGCTTCCTCCGTCTCGCCCCAACGCAGCGTTCCGGTATACCCCAGGGCCTGGAAATAGGAGTAGGTGTTCGGCTGGCCGTAGAAGGTGATGCGGCCGCCGTGAACGGAGCCGCCGACGGCCTGCGGCGGCTTCAGCGCGTCGGCACACAGGCCGAGCGCCATCTCCGTTCCCGATCGGGCTTCGGCGCTGAGGTCGAGTTCGTAGGCGAAGGGGTGCAGGCCGCCGCCGGCGTCGGTACGGGCGCGCATCCGGCTCACCCGCCGCCGCGACGTGTAGCTCACCTCCAGCCGGCCGCGGGTGACGTTGATCCGGTCGAGATTGATGCTCCCGTCCGGGCGGCAGGTCGAAGCGGGAGCCGGTGTCGTAGGTGCCGGCGTCGAGATCGAACAGCGCCAACACGTGCAGGTCGGCCGACAGCAGGTCGAGGATCTCCTCGTTCTTGGCGAAGATGGTCAGGAACGCGTAGCGCCGCCCGGACGTCTCGCCCCGCAGGACGCCCGACGCATAGTAGGCGTCGGTGGCGACGTCCCGATGGCCTTCGGCGGCAGGGAAGACGAGCTGCGGGTCGCCGGCGACGAGCTGGTAAGGATAGCTCCGCCAGGGCGCCGCCGCGGGCGGAGGGCAGACCGGTGGAGGCATTGCTTCCCCTCGCTTCGGCCGGGAGATCGACGTCGCCGGCAGGCAGCAGCCGAACTGCATGCCGCCAGCTTCGACCACCCAACCTTGTGCACAACGCCGCGGGTGGGCAACCGAAATCTCCCTACTTGTCAGGACGGAAGCGGTGACACAGGCGATTCCACTTGCGTCCGGAAGGCACCGGTCATATCCGCACCTGACTCACTCCACCCTCAGTTCGAGGGCGGAGGCCGGTTGAGAAGCGCCGTCCTCCCATCCGCTCGACATTGCTCGCGTCAACTCCCCCAGCTGCATGCCCTCGGCTGACGGCCATCGATGATAGCCTCCTGAATATCCGGCGCCAGCAATGTCAGCCGTAGCAGCCGGTTGACGAAGCTGCGGGTGATGCCCTCGGCTCCGGCGATCTCACCCGCTGACCGATACGCCCGCTCTTCCAGCATCGCCTTCCACCGACGCGCCCGCGCCAGCGAACGGATCAGCACCGCGTCCTGACGCGGTTTAGCCGGCGCCCACGCGTCGCTGCCGTCGGGGGCGGTTGGCGTCCGCTGCTGAGAAAGGCGTGGACTTTGGCCGACGGCTGATTCCGGCTGGCCGGCAATGGGAATATGCTGACTTGCTTTATGACACCCACTTGGGTAAGCTGGGTATGGTAGTTTCGACCGACGCGCAGAGGTAGGTTCGCGCAAAGCGTACGTGACCTGCCCCATTCGGTGTTGCTGGCCTAAGCCCAGATGATGATTGCCGTAACCGGGCACTCGCAGGAACTCCCCGTGCATCGAGGAAGGCCGCCCGGAAGCAAATTCCGCCGACCGCTCGCAAGGCCTTGCTGCGCAGCCGCGGGTGGCCTGAATAACGCCATTATGGAAGGCGGTGCTCTCTGGTAGCGGCGAAGTCGCCGCGATCAGCCCTGTCATCCTGACGGACGCGCGGTCGGACACGATGGTGGCGGGCGAAGGAAATCGACTAGACGATGTCCACAGGAGGTTAAGACCATGTCGTACGCAACTATGCAGGACGTTTTGTTTGCCCTTGACCTTGACCGATTCCGAGTTGCGGAACCGGCCGAGGCGACACCCAGGCGTGCCCGCGGCCGAACCCGAATTACCGGAGGAGCGGGAAAGTCGCGCTACGTAGCCGAGCCCAAAGCAGTGGCCAGGCCCAAGGCAGTCGTCGAGATGAGTCGCGCCGCGCAGCCCAGGCCAAGGCCATCTCGTAAAATAAGTTGCTCTTATACCCAAATGGGGATACACAGAGGACGTCCCGCGAGCGTCCATGTGAACCAGCAGGTTCACTTAGACCTCCTCCCTATCAACTCACGCCGCCCCGCAAGGGGCGGCTTTTTTGTCGTATCGCGGACCGAAAAACGAAAGCAGAAGCGCGTCTCGCTGCATTCCGCCCGCAGCGGCGCGGCGCGCAAACGCCAAAGGTCCCGGGAGCCGCGAACGCCAGCTTCCGCGACTCCTTGTCGCCTGTATTCGCAATGGTATGGATGGCCGCTGGGGCGTTTGCCGCTCGATGGGCGGTGATGCCAATCCCGCGGTCGCAACCATTGAGCATCTCGCCCAGTCGGTCGGCATGCTCTGCCAGATCACGTTGGTCGTGCGCAGGAGTCACGCCGCTCAAAAAAAAGCGACCACATAGTGGTCGCTCATCAAGAATAGGCTCGCTTGGCGATCAGAATTTAGCTGTAGCGGCCTTCGGAAGATGGCTGCTTCTCCGTCGCAGATGGCTCCTTCATCTTCAACGCCATTTCCTTAATCTCGTCTAACGACTGGGAGATTCGGCCGCTCATGGTGTCGATGGCGCCCTGCTGCGCTTTCGTGACCATCTCGGCAAGTTCGCGCATGTTGCCGAGAGCCTTCTCAAAGGCTTCCTTCGCGAGTTCGGCTTGCTTGGCCGCCACCTCGGAGGGGGAGCCGGCTTTGGCAAGCGCATCGAAGGACTTTGCAGTCTGGTTCATGGTCTCTTGAAGGATTTCGGCCTGTCGTTTGGCCACGGCCTGTGCGCCCTCGAACGCGGCGCGGCTCGCATTGGCCAACGCTTCGACATTGTTCCGCTGGCTCGCCACAACCGCGTCGAGGTCGATGCCGGGCAGTATGTAGTCTTTGAGTTTGCTTGTAAGCTCTTCCGTGAACTTCGCTGGATTAAGGAAGGTTTCGATCGCTATTGCCATAGCATAGCTCCTCAGTGTTTGGGGAATAAAGATTGTCGGGGATCAAGATGTGGTATTTACAGCGTGTAAACACCCTTTTATTTTGTCGATGGGTAGCATATGGGGGCCATGCAAATGTTTTCCAGCATCATTTACTCTCAGCTATCGACGCCTCTGGCACCACACCCCTTCGCAGACGGTTAGGCTCGAACCGCCGGATTTAGGTTGATACCTGGGAGGCTGGATCGCCAGCGGTAAGGACAACCGCCGCGCCTTCGGTGCGCATCGCCGGCAGTGCGATCGGTGCTCGCGCGCGGAATGCCCGAGATTCTACAATCGTCGTGCAGTCGCAGGCCGGGGATGTTCGTGGAGCGATTTGTTCGAGCTGTTGTCGCCGCGCTTGCGATCGCTGTCGTCGCGCCGCAGGCGCACGCCGGAGCCACCCTGGACGCGGTCAGGGCACGAAAGCAGCTGGTCTGCGGCGTCGCCAACGACCTGCACGGCTTCAGCGCTCCGGATAGCAAAGGCCATTGGAGCGGACTTGACGTCGATGTCTGCCGGGCGGTCGCGGCGGCGGTTCTCGGCGACCACTCGAAAGTCCGCTATGTGCCTCTGGACGCGCAAGTGCGGCTGACCGCGCTGCAATCCGGCGAGATCGATCTGCTGGCGCGGAACACGACCTACACGTTGACCCGAGACACCGTGGCAGGCCTGAACTTCACGGTGATCAACTACTACGACGGCCAGGGCTTCCTGGTACCGAAAAGTCTCGGCGCGAGCAGCGCGCTGGCGCTTTCCGGCGCGACCGTCTGCGTGCAAATCGGAACCACCAACGAGCTGAACCTCGCCGATTTCTTCAGAGCCAACAAAATGGAGCTGCGCACGGTCACTCTCGATAAGTACGAGGAGATGATCGGAGCCTACCTTGCCGGTCGCTGCGACGCGCTCAGCGCCGACGCATCGGCGCTCGCGACCATTCGCATGAATGCCACGCCGCAGCCCGACCAGCACGTGGTCCTGCCGGAACTCATCTCGAAAGAGCCCTTGGCGCCGGCGGTTCGCCAGGGAGACGATCAGTGGTTCGACATCGTCAAATGGTCGCAGTTCGCGATGACCGAGGCGGAAGAGCGGGGGGTCGGCTCGCAGAACGTCGACGCTATGCTCAGCAGCACCGATCCGAGCATCAAGCGCCTGCTCGGCGTCACTCCGGGCTTGGGAGCAGCACTTGGTCTCGACGACAGGTGGGCCTACACCATCATCAAGCAGGTGGGCAACTACGGCGAGAGCTTCGATCGCAACGTCGGCGCCGGCTCGCAGCTGAAGCTGCCGCGTGGCCTGAACGCCCTGTGGACGCAAGGCGGCCTGATGTACGCGATGCCGTTCCGCTGATCCGTCTTGACCTCGATCTGCGGAAGCCGGCAGTCATCAAACTCGGTTTGATCTCATCGGGGATGGCTTCGCGGAGTGCGCAACCCGATCGATGGGCCATGAGGGTCTTCGCGGAGGTTCTTATGCGGATCCGTATGACGCCGTGATAACAGGCGGCACGAGAGGTAACAACTGGATTCTGAATGGATTTTCGGAGTCGCATGCGGCGCTTCAACGCGGGTTATGCGGACCCGAACCCGGTTTTCCGCATGTTATGCGGGTCCGCCTAATCAGTGTTAGATTTCTAAAGCAAGCCCAAACATACACTCATATTCGGCAACGGCCTCGGAATGGCTATCGATGGTCAGTATTTTGCCCTGCGCTCTGGACTTCAATCCGTATGGAATGGATCCGAACA
>CAWAYT010000037.1:0-11231 GCA_963786265.1 uncultured Alphaproteobacteria bacterium | reverse complement strand
CGCTTGGCGGCCTTCGGTTGCTTGCCGGTGATCGACTGTCGGAGCTTGCCGATATCCGCCCAGGGGTCGCGGGCGAGCGCCTTGAGGCGGCGGGGCAGGGTGGCGACGGTGTAGTGATCGGAGCCCAGCGACGGACCTCAGTTCCTCCCAGGCGAGCGGCGTCGCCACCGGCGCGCCCGGGCGCGCGCGCGGCGAGTAGGCGGCGATCGCCGTGGCCCCGCGGCCGTTGCGGAGATAGTCGAGGAAAATTTTCCCAGGACGCGCCGCCTTCGCCATGTTGGTGGTGTAGCGATCCGGGCTGTCGCGGGCCGCCGCGGTGGCGACCGCCTCGCAGAACGCCTTGACCTCCGGCCACTCCTGGCGCGGGGTGATCGGCACGACGACGTGCAGCCCCTTGCCGCCGGTGGTCTTGACGAAGCTCGTAAGCTTCATCGCGGCCAGCCGATCGCGGATTTCGAAGCCGGCTTCGACCACCCTGGGCCAGCCGACGGACGGGTCCGGATCGAGATCGAAGATCAGCCGGTCGGGACGCTCGACGTCGTCGGCGCGCGAGCCCCACGGGTGGATTTCGAGCACGTTCATCTGCACCAGCGCCAGCAGCCCCTCGACGCCGTCGAGCACCGGATAGGGCTCCTCGCCCTCGCTCTCCTTGATCATCACCTCGCGCAGGCCCTCCGGCAGGCCCTTGCCGATGTGCTTCTGGTAAAAGCACTCCTTGCCCTGGCCGGAGGGGCAGCGCACCAGGCTGAGCGGCCGGCCGGCGACGTGCGGCAGCATCCAGTCGGCGACCTCGACGTAGTACTCGGCGAGCCCGCGCTTGGTCAGGCCTTGCTCCGGATAGAGCACGCGATCGGGATGGGTAAGCCGGGTATTCTCCAGGATAGCGGCCCGTTGCCGCACGCCCTCCTCCTGCTTTTTGTCGCCGCCGCTGGGGTCCCTGCGTTCCAGCGTCACCGTCTCCGCCTGCCTGTCCTCGCGCAGGCCCTGGAACGAGGCGTGGCGGAGCCGGCCGTCGTGCGTCCACGACCGGTACTCCACCTCGCAGACCAGGCGCGGCTCGACCCAGATCGCATCGCGCTTCGCCTCGGCCGGCAGCGTCGCGAACGGCGGCTTTTCCGCGCGCATGCCCTCGAGCTGCTCGCGCAACTCTCGGGAGGTCTGCTCGCTGAAGCCGGTGCCGACCCGGCCGACGTAGATGAGCTTGCCCTCGTTGTCATAGTAGCCGAGCGACAGCGCGCCGATGCCCCGCACCTTGGTGGTCGGCTTGGTGAAGCCGCCGATGACGAACTCCTGCCGTTCGATGCACTTCGACTTCAGCCACTCCCGGGTGCGCCCCGACCTGTAGGGCGACGACAGCCGCTTCGAAACGACGCCCTCCAGCGCCATGCGGCAGGCGCTCTCGAAGAACGGCGGGCCGCTGCCGAGCTGATGATCGGAAAAGTGGATCGGCCCCTCGCCGCCGCCGATCAGCGCTGCCAGCATGCTTTTTCGCTGCTCCAAGGGAGCTCCGCGCAGGTCGCGGCCCTCCAGGAACAATAGATCGAAGACGTAGTAGACGAGGGTGTCCAAAGGCCCGGTCTTCAAAGTTTCCTGCAACAACGCGAAGCTGGGCACCCCCGACGGCTCCAGCGCCACGATCTCGCCATCGAGAATGGCGCCCCCGACCGGCAATCGCGCGGCGGCATCGGCGATGGGCCGGAACCGCTCGGTCCAGTCGAGGCCGGTGCGGGTGCGCATCCACGCGCGGCCGCTCTCCAGCCTGCACTGCGTCCGGTAGCCGTCGAACTTGATCTCGTGCACCCAGTCTTCACCCGTTGGCGGCTTGTCGACCAGCGTCGCGAGCTCGGGCGGCACGAACTCCGGCAACTCCGGCGCGGGCGTCCCGAGCGAGGCGGGATCGAAAGGCCAAGTCGGCGGCTTGCGAGGCGCGGCCGACCCCGCCCGCCGCGACACCTCCGACGGAGCAACCTCGCCTTCGCTGGTCCAGACGCGGTCGGCGGCCTGGGCGATCTCCGCCATCGTCCGCTGGCTTGCGACGCTGCGCGCGTCGTCGTCCTGGACCAGCAGGTCGCCCTCGCCCGGCCTCGCCCACTCGTCGCTCGACTTGATCAGCAGCCAGTTCTTGTAGCCCTCCTCGCGCGCGGCGCGCCCGCCCATGCGCGCCAGCGTCCAACGGCCTTTCAGGCGCTCGCCGGACAGGTGGAACGACAGCTTGCCCTTGGCGTAGCCCTTCTCCGGGTCCCCCTCGGGCTCCCAATGGCCCCGGTCCCAGACCATCACCGTGCCGCCGCCGTACTGGCCCTTCGGGATGACGCCCTCGAAGGAGCCGTACTCCAGCGGATGATCCTCGACGTGCACCGCCAGCCGCTTGTCGGCCGGATCGAAGCTGGGTCCCTTGGTGACCGCCCAGCTCTTCAGCACGCCGTTCAGCTCCAGCCGGAAGTCGTAGTGCAGCCGCCGCGCCGCGTGCTTCTGGACGACGAAGGAGAAGCCGGCGCGCGCCTCGGAAATCTCGGACGGAGCAGGCTCCGGCGTCCGTTTGAAATCGCGCTTTTTCCGGTAAGGCCCCAGATCGCCGTCGGCCACCGGCTCCGGCGGAGCGCCGGCGGTCAAGCCACCCGCCGCAGGCTGCTTCACGCCGACTTCTTGCTCCTGGACGAAGGCTCACCCTCGACGGCCTTCTTCGCCGCCGCGCGAGAGCGCTTGGAGGGCGCCGCTGGTTTGGTGACCGGCTCGGCGGTCTCCTTGCCTTGCTCGTCGGTCCTGAGGCTGCGCTTCAGCGCATCCATCAGGTTGATGACCTTCGGCCCGCCTGGCTCGGCGCCGACAGCGCGCGGCTCGCGACCCTGGACCTTCGCGGCGACCAGCTCGTGCAGCGCCGTCTGGTAATGATCCTGGAACTTCTCTGGCTCGAACGGGGCCGATTTCATCTTGATGAGCTGCTTCGCCAGTTCGAGCTGCTCTCCTTCCACCTGCCCCTCGCGGATCTCGGCGAAATAGCGGCTCGCGTCGCGCACCTCGTTGTGGTAGCGCAACGTTTCGAGCAGCAGGCCCCGATCACAAGGACTCAGCGCCACGATACGCTCCTTGGTGCTCAGCACGAGCTGGCCGATCGCGACCTTGTTCGTGTCCCGCATCGCGTCGCGGACGACGCGGTACGCATCCTCGGCGAAGGCCCCGTCAGGGAGAACGAAGTACGGCTTTTCGAAGTAGGAAGGCCCGATCTCGTGGGCATCGACGAACTGAACGATATCGAGGGTATGCGACGATTCGAGCTTCAGCTTGCTGATCTCATCGTCCTCGACGATGACGAAGCGGCCCTTCTCGTACTCGTAGCCCTTGCCGATTTCCTCGCTCTCGACCGGGCCGTGGTCGGGCACAACCGACTGATAACGAACCCGCTGCCCGGTTTGCTTGTGCACTCGGTGAAAGGTCACCCGCTCCTTGCTGTCGATAGCGGGAATGAGCTGCACCGGGAAAGAAACCAGCGACAGCCGCACATGGCCTTTCCAGTACGCGCGCGGGGCCATGATGCTCTCCACAAATGACCGCCCTCGGCCGCCGGCTCGCGCCGGCCAACCTGCATGGAAACGTCGGGCCGAGCGACTCGGTTCCGCCGCGCACCCGTACGCGCCGGACGACCGGCTGATGCATGGGCGACACGGTCAAAAAGAAGGCGGCCAAGAGACCGCCTAGTCATGGCGCTAAACCGGGATAGCAGAGGGGAGGCAAGCGCCTGACCGAAATAACGCCGCTCCTGATCTCAGGTTCCACAAAGCCGTACGAGCGTGGCCCGGAAGCATTTATTTGCGCCGATGTTGCCGAACTGCAACTTTAATGTGGGTCCGGCCGGCCTTTGCGCGGTCCGGTACTCTTCAGCAGCTCGGTGTATAGCGCGGCGGCCGCCTCGAGGTCGCGCCGCCGCTGCATGGCTCGCTCGTCCCCGGCCGATGCGCTCTGCAACAGCTTTAGCTCGGTCATCGCGTCCTGATACTGCTGTTCATTCTCAATCTGCATGCGAGGGAGGCTCCATTGCCGGACGAGCGATCGATGACAGCCCGGCGACGGTGGTGTTCGAGCGACAGCTCGTCGCGGACGGGAACGGACACGGCGAAGCCAAGTTCCATTGCTCGACAGCTTGGCTAGACGCTCGCGGAACAGCGGCCGTCGTTGGAACCCTCGCCGCCGATCGGCATTAATCGTGCTGGACCCAAACAACGGCCGAGGCTACGTGCGATGGAGACGGATCGAACCCCGATGGAATCGCGCCAGGCCCGTAAACCCGGGATCCTCCGTAAAATGCTGGTGATCTCGTTAACCGCAGCGATAGCGATAATGGCGATCGCCTACTTCTACTTCTCCTCTACCTCGGGGCAATGAAGGAACGAAGACCCGAGGCTGCGCCAAGCAATCATTCGTCCTCTGCCGGCCAAACACCGTGGTGCATAGCGACCGTCGTTAATTCGCCGGCGGCGAGCACTACGTGGCGAATGCGCCGTCGATTCCAGGTGTAGGTTACGTGCACCGTGCCGTCCCGGCCCTGGATGACCGCCGGGTAGGAGAATTCGCCCGGCTCCGTCCTCCAGCACCGCCAGCGCCGACCAGTGCAGCCCGTCGTCGCTGACGGCGATGTTGAGCGGCGTCCTCGCCGAGTGGCTGTGATTGTAGACAAGCAGCGCCTGGCCTGAGGCGAGGGTAACGGCGTCGATGCCGCTGTCGGGGTTGGGGAGTTCAGTGGCCGCCAGCGGCGTCCAGCTCTCACCGCCGTCTTCCGACCAGCACTCGCCGACCGCTCCCTGCCGCGTCCGGCAGAGCATCTGCAGGCGGCCGTCGGCGTGCGGAAGCAGACACGGCTGGATGGCGGCGAAACTCCGGCCGTCGTTGAGCGGCGGCCCCCGCCGCCACGCTCGTCGCGGTTTCGTCGGTCCACTCCAGGTGAATGCGCCAGCGCCGCTGCTCGTCCGAGGACGGGCACAGCAGCCGGCCATCCGGCAGCTGTATCGGCTTGTTCTTGATCGGACCGAGAATGCCCGCCGGCAGCCGGCGCGGCTCCGACCAGCTCCGCCCGCCGTCTTCCGAGGTGATCAGCACACCCCACCAACGGCTGGGGCTCGGGCCGACCTTGTAGAACAGCAGCAGCGGCCCTTGCCTCGGCTGAAACAGCACCGGGTTCCAGCACGGGTAACGACGGCGCGACTTCATCCGGCCGTCGGCCACCTCGACCGGATGTAGCCAGCCGGCGCTTTCGCGGCGCGCCACCCAGATGCCGACGTCGCCGTGGCCTTCGCGAGTGCCGGCGAACCAGGCGGCGACCAGGCCGTCGCTTGTCTCGGCGATCGTCGAGGCGTGGGCCGCCGGGAACGGCGCCTCACGGAAGATGAACTCCTTGAACAAATTTCAGTCCGCGTTCATGCCTCGCCGAATCCTCTCGTCACCCTCACCCGGCTCGCTCGCCACCCTTTCCCGTCGATGGAGATGTCGATGGAGAGGGTTGGCAAGTCGTATCCGACTCACCCCGACGCTCTCACGCAAGGGGGAGAGGGGAACCGTCCCGTCCGCTCCCCTGGCACCTACCGCGAGTAGAACTCGATCACCAGATTCGGCTCCATCTGCACCGGATATGGCACGTCGGCGAGCTTTGGCGTGCGCAGGAAGGCGCCGGCCCGCTTGCCAGCATCGAGCGACAGGTAGTCCGGGACGTCGCGCTCCTTGGAGTCCAGCGCCTCCAGGACGATGACCAGGTCGCGCGACTTGTCGTTCACCTGGATCACGTCGCCCTCCTTCACCAGGAACGAGGGGATGTTCACCCGGCGGCCGTTGACCTTGATGTGGCCGTGGTTGATGAACTGCCGCGCCGCGAAGGGCGTCGGCGCGAACTTGAGCCGGTACACCACGGCGTCGAGCCGCCGCTCCAAAATGCCGATCAGGTTCTCCGAGGTGTCGCCACGCCGGCGAATGGCCTCCTCGTAGTAGCGATGGAACTGCTTCTCGCCGATGTTGCCGTAATAGCCCTTCAGCTTCTGCTTCGCCATCAGCTGCGTGCCGTAGTCGGTCGGCTTGCGCCGCCGCTGGCCGTGCTGGCCGGGGCCGTATTCCTTGTTGGTGATCGGGCTCTTCGCCCGCCCCCACAGATTGACGCCGAGGCGCCGGTTGATCTTGAATTTGGCTTCCACGCGCTTGGTCATCAGGCCGTCCGTTCATTGCGGTTTGTTGTCCCGGTCGGTCCGCCACGGACGGGACGCACGCAAGCACCAGCGCACGCCCGCGCTCCCGGGAGTGAGGCGCGGACTATAGCGAAGGCCGCGCGGCAAGGCAAAGGGGCGGCTGACCGGCTCAACTCTTATCTGATGAGAGCGTTCAAAGCATCCGATATCCGCTCCTGAGGGTCCGGGTCCCCCGTACGGTTTGCGATCATGGTGCGGAGCCTCTGAGTCCGATCCTCAATGAAAGCCTCATATCGCTTCCTGAGCTCGATGCAGTCTTCGGGGTCTAGGGGAACTCTGGTCAGCCCTCGAACGCCTTGAACGGAGATCGAAGCAATAAGAGCCGCCTGCTCCCGCGTCTTGGTCGGTAGAATTGCGATTTGCCTGCGGCCCTTCACGAAGCGTACGCTCCCCTGAGGCGCAAACATATCCTCGTGAACCTCGGCAACGCCGGCTGCAGGCAGGTCGAATGTGCTGTAAGGACGGGTCATGTCCACGAAGTCGCTGTAGGACCGCAACAGGGCGCCATAGTTGTCCCTGATCTCTGAAAGGATCTGGTTGGCAAGCTCGCTGGGTGAGGCGCGCCCCTGCGCTTCGACTTATTCTTGTTCGCAATCGCCTTTTCCTCTTTCTCACAAACATCTTCGAAAAATTCCCGTAAGTAGGCGTAAAGTCGGTCTATGAGGTCGTCGCGGTCGCGTGTGCTTTTCACCCCCAGCATTTCGAGGACGGCATCGTCCAAAGCACGGCGATCGGCCATATCCAACTCGCAAGTGTCGGATAAGCCGGCCAACTCCTTTTCTCGGCCCGCCTTGATGAAGTCCATCCGGCGCAATCGGCGCCTCGAGAGAAACTGCAATGCGGGTCGATCCTTGAGCGCTCGAAAGGCTTTGGCAATCTTGTCGAGAGCGACGGGAGCCCTTCCTCCCGGATCGGGAACGGGCATCATCTTAACGTCGACAACTTCGGTCTTGAGATTTCCTTCATTACCGACCGGGCGTCCATACAAAAACTTCGATAGTACGACGATGCTAGAATTCAAAATACCTCCCAGCACTTCAGGACTAGTATGACGCGACTTGATATCGAAAAGATTATGATTGGCTTGAAGGCAGTGATCATTAATGGCAATCGCGTGCTTATATTGTTGAGACATAGGCCAAAACATTTCGCCGCGCCTATGCCTTGTTAGATCATACCATTCCCGATTTCGGTCACGCGAGCGGCACAGGTTGCCCCTTTTTGCCAGCCCTTGGACTTGCCCCATTCGATGTATCGGAGAACAGAAGTGCCTTTCAGTTCGCTCTTTGGCTTGCCAACAAGGAAGATCATGCGCGCGCAATTTTCCGGGCCGACAGTATATCTTTTCACCTCCATCAGGCTGTGCACTTCCGGCTCCAGATACTTGGATTTCATGGGCCGGATTTTCGCCGTAGCCTTCGCCGCACCGAACAAGCTTGATCTCCCCAGCCTCCACGCTTTCGCGGTCAACTCCGACACTCCCGCCGAAATTCATGAAATGTTCGGAATTTGTCGAGGCACTCCCGGCTCGCATCCCGCGGAAAGAAAAACTCATCCTTGCCTGACTTCACGCCGAAGCGCACCTCGGCTAGCTCCCCAAGCGGCGCGAACCTGTCGCCAAACTGGACCATCAATTGAAACCAGAGGTCGGGGGCGCGAAAATGAATCCCCACTTTCCGCCATAGTAGGTTTCGCCGGCGGAAGATGAAACGGTATCGTCGTTCTCCTCTTCGTCCGCGTCGCCGGATTTGCGCATGAGACGAGCAAGCCGGACACCGTCCTCGAACAGTTTTCGCCGCGGCACGAGACGGGCGCGGTAGCGGCTCGTGAGAGTGTTTTCGGTCAAGGAAAGGATTTCGTCGCGCAAGTCGTCGGCGGCGCGTATCGCGCCCGCCGTCGTGCCGTGGACCAGGATGTCCGCAATAGGCTGGCGGAGCTGAACGAACCTAACGGTGTTCCGCGCCCGCTCCTCGGGATTTGCACAGAGCTGAAGAAGGGTGTCCGTCGTCGCCACGCGCGCCCCGACAAACCATGGCTCATCCATGCTCTCGAAGATCGTAATGATCTTGAAGCGGGAGAGAATTGAACCCTGAAGCTTGAAGCCGTATTCGACGTCCAGCCACTGGCTCGACGTGAGTAGGCAAAGCCATCCATCCGGCTTCAGGAAGGTGGAGGCATGCGGCCAGAAATAGCAATGCAAGTCGCTCCGCCCGGATAGGGCCGCCTGCGCCTCTATCTTCACGAGGGTGCGGTAGTACTCCTTCGTTCCGTGTCGCGGGTGGCCCTTACCCTTGGCCTTGTCGCTCTTGATTTCCTCCTGCCGCACGTAAGGCGGATTGCCGATAACCTCGTTCCAGAAGCGGGATTGCGATATCCCGGTGCTGAATCCTGCCGAGACCCTCTGACCTGGCGCGGCTCGGAAGGCTCACAAAACGGAGAGGTGGCCTGGGGAATCTGGACAGGAGGATAAGTGGATTTTCTGCCTGAGTGCGGCGAGGATTGCCGCGGATCAGGAGAGAGCATGACCAGACGGGCACGCCGGAACCACACACCGGCATTCAAGGCGAAGGTGGCGTTGGCTGCGATCAAGGGTGAGAGGACGCTGGCGGAGTTGGCGCAGGTGTTCGACGTTCACCCGAACCAGATCACCAACTGGAAGGCGCAGCTGCTGGAGGGCGCGGCGGGCGTGTTCGGCTCTACCGCGGCAAGCACCGAGGCCGCGCCTGCGGTGGATTTGAAGGCGCTGCACGCCAAGATCGGGGAGTTGGCGCTGGAGAACGATTTTTTGGCCGGCGCGCTCGGCAAGGCGGGCATGCTGAGCGCAAAGCGATGATCGAGCGTGAGCACGAGCTTCCGCTGACCCGGCAGGCGGCGGTTCTGAAGCTGAGCCGAAGTGGCCTTTACTACTGTCCGCGGCCGGCGGCGCCGGCCGATCTGGCGGTGATGCGGCGGATCGACGAGCTGCATCTCGACTACCCGTTCGCCGGCAGCCGGATGTTGCGCGATCTGTTGCGCGGCGAGGGCATCGCGATCGGCCGGCAACGCGTCGCGACGATGATGAAGCGTATGGGCATCGCGGCGATCTACCGCCGGCCGAACACCTCCAAACCCGCGCCAGGCCATGAGATCTACCCCTATTTGCTGCGCTCGCTGGCGGTCGAGCGGCCGAACCAGGTGTGGGCGATGGACATCACCTACATCCCGATGGCGCGCGGCTTCGTCTATCTCGCCGCCGTGGTCGACTGGTTCAGCCGTCGGGTTCTGGCCTGGCGACTGTCGATCACGATGGAGGTCGGGTTCTGCCTCGAGGCTGTCGAGGAGGCGCTGGCGAAGCACGGCGGGCCGGAGATCTTCAACACCGACCAGGGAAGCCAGTTCACCAGCACCGAGTTCACCGGCCTGCTGCTGAAGCACGCCATCGCGATCAGCATGGACGGCAAGGGATCGTGGCGGGACAACGTCTTCGTCGAGCGGCTATGGCGCTCGGTCAAATACGAGGAGGTCTATCTCCGGGCCTATGACAGCGTCGCCGAGGCGCGCGCGTCGATCGGCCGGTATCTGGACTTCTACAATCGCAAGCGTCCGCATTCGAGCCTCGGCGCGCGGACGCCCGATCTCGCCTACTTCGACCACCTGCCGCGGGCCGCGGCAGCATGAATTTCACGGCGGTTTCGGGCATCACTCTGGTCGGGCTACGCCCTCCCGGCGTGCCACCCCGAAACCGCCACACCACATCGGCAACCGGCAGAGCGTCCACTTATCAAGAGCGAAACGCTGTCCAGACGAAGCCAGCCACCTCTCTCCACGGCCTCTTGGGTCGGCGTGGAATCCTTCGAGTCTGCACTCGAGTTCGGCGTACCCTGATCTGAGTGCTCGGGTGACCATTCAGTGTTGCGGAATTGCGAGCCATATGCGTTCATCCAAACGCTTCGGTGGAAGACAGCCTGGTGTCGAGGGGGTAGCGTCTGCGCAAGCTTCAAGGTCGCCCGCCGGCGACGTTGCTCGTATGCGCGTGGCGTGCGGCGGCAGTGCCCCGCCCTGCTTACCGCGTCCAGCCATGCAGAGCGGTCTCGCCGCGCGCTCGGCGATAGATGTGCCGGATCGCGCCAGCGAATCCTGGCGACGGCGGGGCGTCGGGATCTGCGCAGCAGTCGACAGCGGACTCGTCGGGCGTCGGTCTTCAATTCGGTCGGTGCGCACGGCGCCTGATCCGTGCTTCCGCAGTCCGTTTCAGCAACAGGCTCAGCCGCGACTTGTGTGCACTGCTCCGTGCTAGCCCGGATCATGCATCGGGGTTGGCGGGTGTAGCGTAGTCCATTGGAATCGCCTAGGATTTGGTTGCCGAGCCAATCCACGTCGTTTCCGGAGCGCCCACCCGCCATGGTTGATGGTACCCTGCCGCTGCCTGGCCTGTCACCGATCGAGGGCAAAGAGATTGTCGCCCGGTTCGATGGCGGCCGGCTGTCGTCCGACGGCGGTCTGTTGGTTCTGCGCGAGATCGAACAGCGGCTCGAAGTCGCCGATCGTCTCGCCGCTTGCATCGACGATCCGCGCGATCCCGGCAGCACCGTGCACCCGGTCGCCGACATCATCCGCTTCCGGATGCTGATGATCGCGGCCGGCTACGAGGACGGCAACGACGCGACCGGCCTGCGCATCGATCCGCTGTTCAAGCTGGCGCTCGAACGGCTGCCGTCAGACCGGGACCTGTGTTCGCAATCGACCATCTCGCGGCTGGAGAACCTGCCGGATGCGCGAGCACTGCTGCGCCTGGGCCGGGCTCTGGTCGACGTCTACTGCGGCTCGTTCCGCCATGTCCCGCGGCGGATCACGCTGGATATCGACGACACCTTCGACGAGGTCCATGGCGGCCAGCAGTTGCGCCTGTTCAACGCTCATTACGACGAATACGGCTTCCAGCCGATCGTCGTCTTCGATGGCGAGGGCCGCTTCGTCGCCGCCCTGCTGCGCCCGGCGAAGCGGCCGAAGGGCGTCGAGATCCGCGCC
>CAWAYT010000036.1:0-68687 GCA_963786265.1 uncultured Alphaproteobacteria bacterium | reverse complement strand
GGCCTTGGCCGACCGTGAGCGCCGCCCGTTGATCGCGGCACGGCTGGCCCAGACGGCGGTGGCCATCGAGATCCTGCTGATGGCGCCGATCCGCATCGGCAATCTCAGCACCCTCGATATCGAACGGCACCTGATCCGGCCGAGCCGGGCGGCAAGCCCTGCACATCGTCATCGAGAGCCGGAGGTGAAGAACGGTGAGGCGCTCGAGTACCCGCTGCCGCCGGCAGCGTCGCGCTGATCGAGCGCTACCTTGCGCAGTTCCGCCCGGCTCTGGCGCCGCCGGCAGCACGGCGCTGTTTCCCGGCGGGCGGAGGGCTGAAGCACGGAATACCCTGCGCGAGCAGATCGGCTACGCGTTGTTCGCTCACACCGGCATGCGGGTGCACCCGCATCTGTTCCGGCATATCGGCGCCAAGCTGTTCCTCGACGCCAATCCCGGCTCATACGAGGTGATGCGCCGGGTGCTCGGCACCGCTCGATCGAGACGACGACGGCTTTCTACACCGGCCTGGAAATGGTGGCCGCGGTTCGCCACTTCGATGCCACCATCCTCAAGCTGCGCCAGACCGGAGGCCGGTCGTGAACCCGCTGCACTTCGATCCCGGACGGCGCGGCATGCCGGTCGCGGAATGGCCGGCGGCCGATCGCGAGGCTTGGCAGGCCGCCCTCTCCCGGCGATCTCCTGGACGAGGGCGGCCAGCTCGCGCCCGCTATGCGCCGGCCACGAACCGCAACTCGCCAAGAACTATGGCCGCTGGCTGACCTGGCTTTGCCGGCGCGGCCTGCTCGACGACCACACGCCGCCGGCCGAGCGCATCACCCCGGAGCGGGTCACGGCCTTCGTCGCCGATATCGCCAATCAACGCCACGGCACCATCCTCGCCCGGCTGCAGGCGCTCTACGAGATGGCCGAAGGTCCTCGATGGCGACCGCGACTGGCGGATCCGCCGGATCGACTCGCGGATCCGCGCCCGGCACCTGCCGGTCGCGCGCGAAGCGCGACCGCATGGTCAGCGCTGCCGACCTACTGGCGCTGGGATGCACGCTGATGGCAGGACGCACCACGCAGACCACCGACCGGCTGCGGGCGATGCAGTTCCGCGACGGCCTGATCATCGCCCTGCTCGCGGCGCGGCCGCTGCGCCTGAAGAACCTGACCGGCCTGGCGCTGGAGCGCTCGCTCGCTCCGCCGCGGCGAGGCGTGGTGGATCGACATCCCGGCCGAGGAGACGAAGACCCACGAGCCGATCGAGGTGCCGTGGCCGGAGGCGCTGAACAGCGCGCTTGCGACCTACCTCGCTACATACCGGCCGATCCTTTGCCGGTCTGCGCAATCGCTGGACGCGGCCCATCGGCCCGCGCTGTGGGTCTCCACGCACGGCTCACCGATGGGCGAGCGCGCGCTCTACGATGTCATCGTCGGTCGGACCGAAAACGGCCTTCGGCCGGTCGGTCAACCCGCACCTGTTCCGCGACTGCGCGGCCACCAGCATCGCCATCGACGACCCGGAGCACGTCCGCATCGCCTCGCAGATCCTCGGGCATCGATCGCGTCGACGACCGAGCGCTACTACAATCAGGCGCAGGCGATCGATGCCGCCCGCCGCTATCAGGACTTCCTCGTCGCGCTTCGAAACGGCACGATAGCCGAAGACGATCCGATTCAGCTGAGAGCCGCTGATGCGCGCCGTCATCTATGCCCGGTATTCGAGCGAGAACCAGCGCGAAGCCTCGATCGAGGATCAGCTCGAGGTCTGCCGCCGGCTGATCGCCCGCGAGGGCTGGACCTTGCTGCGCACCTACACCGATGCCGCGATCAGCGGCGCCAGCCGTTTCCGGCCGGGGTTGCAGCAGCTGCGCTGCGATGCCGAGCGCGGCGCCTTCGACGTCATCGTCTGCGAGGCGCTCGACCGCATCGGCCGCAAGCTCGCCGATGTCGCCGAGCTGCACGACCTGCTGTCCTACCTCGGCATCAAGCTGGTGACGCTGGCGACCGGCGAGGTCACCGCCCTGCACATCGGCATGCTCGGCACCCTGGCCCAGCTCACCCTGACCGATCTCCGCGAGAAGACCCGGCGCGGCCAGCTGGGCCGGGCGCTGCAGGGCAAGATCCCGGGCGGCCGCGCCTACGGCTACGACGTCGTCGACCCGCGCAGCAAGGACGGCCGCGGCGAGCGGGCGATCAACCCGGCCGAGGCGGACGTCGTGCGTCAGCATCTTCACGGCATTCGCCAACGGCGAGAGCCCGCGCGCATCGCCAAGCGGCTCAACGCCGAGGGCGTTCCGGGACCGGACGGCCGCGCCTGGCGGGACACCACCATCCGCGGCCAGGTCGATCGCGGCACCGGCCTGCTCAACAACGCCCTCTACGCCGGCCGGCTGGAGTGGAACCGCTGCTCGTACGTCAAGGACCCGCGCACCGGCAAGCGGGTTGCCCGGGTGAATGCGAAAGCAGCAGTGGGAGATCGTCGAGGTGCCGGAGCTGCGCATCGTCGGTGACGACCTCTGGCAGCGGGTGAAGGAGCGCCAGGCAGATGGTCCGCATCGAGATCGGCCGCGACGAGGACGGCAACGCGCTCAACCGGGCGCATCGCCGCCGCTTCCTGTTCTCCGGGCTGCTGGTCTGCGGGCTGTGCGGCGGCGGCTATACGATCGTCGCCCACGATCGCTACGGCTGCGCCAGCCACAAGAGCAAGGGCACCTGCGGCAACACCCGGACGATCCTCCGTCCCGAGATCGAGGAGCGGGTGCTGGCGGGACTGAAGGAACGGCTGCTGGCGCCGGACCTGTTCCGCGAGTTCGCCCGCGAGGTGCAACGCGAGCTGGAGGCGAGGACCCGCGACGCCGATCGCGAGCGCGTGCGCCTGGAGCGCGAGCTGGCCGCGGTCGACCGCAAGATCGAGGCGATGCTGAAGGCGATCGAGGATGGCTTCTATAATCCCAGCATGAAGCAGCGGATGACCGCGCTCGAATCCGAGAAGCTCGTCCTGCAAAGCCGCCTCGACCAGCTTGGCGCCGCACCGCCGATCCGCCTGCACCCGAACCTCAGCGCCGTCTACACGGAGAAGGTAGCGCGGCTGGCGGACGCGCTGAACGCGCCCGAGACCAAGGCCGAGGCCGGCGAGATCATCCGCTCGCTGATCGAGCGGATCGTGCTGACGCCGGAGGGCGAACGGCTGAAGGCGGAGCTGTACGGCGACCTCGCCGGCATTCTCGCCTCTGCGAGGGGGCGAAGCGGGAACGCGGCGGATCCGGAGGTATAGTCTCGGTGGTTGCGGGGGCTCGAAACCACCTTTACCGAACATCTGTTGCCGTGCCGTTTAGGCCTGGAAGCTCGACTTTCCGCAATTTGATCGGACGGAGGCGGCGGGACCGGAGATGATGGTATCGGTCGCCATGCCGCATCATGGGCTTCTCGGCGAACTCGTGCCACCGGGGGTGCGCTGCGCGGCGGCGGCATGTGGTGGCGGCGACGGATCAAGGGACTCTTGCGGTCCCGCCGCGACTCGATTTACGGATGCGATGACGACACATCGCTCCCCCGCCGCCGGTCCGGCCCTGGTGCCGCCGGTACTCGCCACTTGGTTGTCCGCCTTCCGCGACTGTTTCACGGCACCGGTCTGGAAGCACGTCCTCGTCCTCGTCGCCGGGGCGGTGCTGGCACCGGGCAAGCGCACGGTCAGCGAGGCGCTGCGGGTGATGGGGCTGGCGGCAAGACCGGGCTTTGCCCGCTACCATGAGGTGCTGAGTCGGGCGCGCTGGAACGGCCGTGCCGTAGCGCGCAAGCTCCTCGCCCAGGTGCTCGACGTCTTCTTGCCGGCGGGCGAGGTGGTGATCGGCATCGATGACACGATCGAGCGGCGCTGGGGCGGCAAGATCAAGGCGCGCGGCATCTACCGGGATCCGGTGCGCTCGTCGCACGGCCACTTCGTCAAAGCCAGCGGCCTGCGGTGGCTGTCGCTGATGGTCGTCGTACCGATCCCTTGGGCCGGCCGACGCTGGGCGTTGCCGTTCTTGACGGTGCTGGCACCGTCCGAGCGCTGGAGCGACGCCCGTGGGCGACGCCACAAGAAGCTGACCGATTGGGCGCGGCAAGCGATCCTGCAGGCCAAGCACTGGCTGGCGAAGCGCCGCGTGATCATTGTCGCCGACTCCAGTTTCGCCGCACTCGACCTGATCGCGGCGGTGCGACACCATGTCTGCTTGGTCACCCGGTTGCGACTCGATGCCAACCTGTTCGCGCCGACGCCGGCGCGGCAACCGGGGCAGCTCGGCCGGCCACGTCTCAAAGGAGCGCGCTTGCCAAAGCTTGCCGCGGTGTTGGCCGATCCCAGGACGGTCTGGTCGTCGATCACGCTGCCGGAGTGGTACGGCGGCCAACAGCGGACGCTCGAGATCATTTCCGGGATGGCAGTGTGGTATCACAGCGGCCTGCCGCCCGCGCCGATCCGCTGGGTGCTGGCGCGCGATCCCGCAGGGAAGCTCGCACCGCAAGCGTTTCTGGCGACCGACATCGAAACCACCCCAATCGAAATTCTCGGCTGGTTCGTCTCGCGCTGGCGCGTGGAAACGACGTTCCAGGAGGTCCGCGCCCATCTCGGCGTCGAGACGCAGCGCCAATGGTCCGATCTGGCGATCGCACGGACCACCCCGGCGCTGCTCGGGCTCTTCTCCTTGGTGACGATTTGGATGAACGGATTGATCGAAACCCGTGGCGCCGTCATCCGTCCCCGGACGGCCGGCTGGTATGGCAAGCCCGAACTGACCTTCAGCGACGCCATCGCCACTGTCCGCCGTCTCCTCTGGTGCCCGCCGGATTTATGGATGTCTCGGCATGACGCGGAAACCGTGGAAATCCCCGCTGGCCTCCTCCGAAGATTTACCGAGACTCTCTGCTACGCCGCATGAAATGCGGAAAGTCGAGCTAAGAGCCGGTGTGCGTATCCAGAAGCATGCATGTTCGCCGCGAGCGGGCAGACGGCGTGAACCCGCCTGCCATCGCCGACGGCGCTGCGCAGACAAAACCGGTCTAGGCGTAAGTCATAAAAATCAGCCTGGAACCCCAGAATGGCCTGCGCCAAGGTGATCCGGGCGCGGCGTGTGATGCATGCCCGCTTACACGGATTCCGCGCATTAGCTCGAAGGCCCTTGATGGTGGCCCGCCCCATTTTCGCGAGTAGGTAGAGATTGGTGGACTCACCACATAAGCTCCCAGCGCCTTTACAAGCTTGCCGCCCTTTGGGCGCGCGAACATGGGTCTAGCCCGGATGGCCAACGCCGACGATATAGACGACGGCTTCAGTGGTACCGTCGAGGCCGAGGAAGCGATTGGCCTTGCCGTCCATGAAGCCGCCGATGCAGAGCGACCCCAGCGAGCGCTCGGTGGCGAGCAGGCAAGGTTTTGGGCGACGTGGCCAGCTTCCAGTAAGATGTAGCGATAACCCCGGGCGCCGTACTTGTGCAGCGTCCGATCGAACTGCAGCGCAGGAAGATCACGGCGTTGGCCTTCTCGACAAAGGGCTCGCCGAGAAGAAACGCGGACAAATCTTCGGGGGCTCAGGTCCGAGCCGCAAGGGCTCAAGGGCGTGCTCGAGAATGGCGTAGTGGTAAAGCCCGTCTGTGAGAGCGTCAATGCCTCGGGAGAGCATATAGAGCTCGAGGGGATACAGTCCGCCGGCCGAGGGTGCCGCGCGGGCCTCAATCTCCATGCCGTTGGGGAGGCGCACGATCCGAGTCGGGCCGTAAGCACCGACAATAATTTCGGCGAGATAACGGAGCGCCAGGGGTTTAGCCGAGTAACTGCTGCAGAGGACTGCGCTGTTGGAGGAGCGCTCCGACGCCATTGAGTGAAATGACTCGCGGCAATGCTATCGCCGCCTCGACCCTACCCATCCGCTTGTAGAGGACCTGATAGCCTTCAGAAGCGTAAAGGTCAGGGTTGAGCAAGGGCTCAGAGTTGAGGTGGTAGAGGAGAGGAAGGGAGCGGGTAGCCTGGACTGGAAGCATTACCGTCTCATCCTCACGCAAGCGGGTGGGGGCAGGGATTGAGTTCGTCTTCGATCGTGTCCCGTCCGACGTAACCCACTATACGGGGGACAGTGAACAGGCGCTGGCCGCCCAGCCGCTCCTCGTTGCAGCCGAAGTGGATAGGCTGCAGACCGGTGGCGAGGCTGCGCACCACGGTGATGCCGTACGGTCGGACGTCGGGCTGGGTCAAATCGACAAAGACGGCAGTCGATCCCACCCCTTCCAGGCCCCCCGGCATGTGTCTCTCAGGTCGGAGCAGATATCATCGTGGCCGAGGTTGGCCAGATCCCCAATCCGGGTCCTGCGGTCGTGATCGAGAAGGAATGAGAACTCACCGAGCCGCTCCGGTAAGGCAGCAAAAGCGGCGTGGTCCTCCAGAGTGCGGACGTCCACGTATGATTGGAGGCGTCTGCCCGGTGGGTTCCGCGGTAAAGCGGCACCGCACCCGCGCCGCATTTGGCAGGATCTCCATCATTGCCTGCTCTAGGGCAATGTCCGCTCGCAGATGGCAACCGAGGCCGCTGATTACTGACGGCCCTGAGCCGGACTGGTCGATGGCCAAGGCCATAATCACTGGGATCCCAATGTCGGTCGTAAGGTCGAAGGCCAGCGCCTCGATGCCGAATTGGCGATAGTGGCGTCTGATGTCCTCGGCGAGACCGTCCGTGCCGACGAACTCAATCCGGGGTGCCGGCAGGCGGTTCAGCCACGTGATGAGGAAGGCGTCCCCGCTCGATTAGCTCGCATAGGCCGGACAGTATGGCCGAGGGCCGATCGGGACCGGCGGCCAAGCCGTTGGAGGTTGTCGGTGCGAAGCAGCCCGCTGCCGGCGGCGCCGATGAAGTTCATGTAGACAAGGGAAGCGGGCACATAGACACGCTCTCCGGAGGAAACTCCCTCGGCGGCAACCCAGGTCAGTGGCTTTCCTGGAACCGGGCGCCGATAGGGGAGGACAGACCGGGCATACTGGCGTTGCGAGTAGAGGACGAAGGCGTCGGGCGGGATCGCCGGTGCGTCCAGGGCGGCCGCCTCGGCAAAGACCAGGGTATCTGAGCCTTGGTGATGGGCGCAGTACCGCTCAAGAGCCTCGGCGATGGCGCCGCGCATCGCCTCCGCATCAGTCCGCCCCTTCCCGGAAGCCATACGCTCGCTGGGCTCCCCCTTCCGGTAATCGAAATGGGACAGTACCGCCTGATAGACGAGGGGAGAGTCCTGGCTCCTCGCGGCCTTTTGGCAGTCTTGTCACGGACTTGATGATGCCGACCCTGGCATCGACGAGATCCGAGATGTCCGCCGCAACGGCTCGCGACGTCACAGCTGACCCCCCCAGCGATGGCTCGGCTGTGGCACGGTCATGGCCCGCTCCGCGCCGCGAAGCAGGCCGGACACCAGGGCTTGCGAAGGACTATGTGCGTCTGGCTAGTGGCCTGGACGAAATCGAACACGACGACCTTCCCGACGGTCGCGGGCTTGTCACCCGCGAGGGCCTTGAAGGCCTCCAGGGCAACCATGTTGCCGATAACGCCGGCGCCGAAGGCTAGGTTCTCACGACGATCACTGTGATCAGCCTTGCGCTGGTTCAGATACTTAAGGCCCGCCAGGGCGTCCTCGGGATCTTCCGCGCAGGCGACAACCCGCATCTGGTAGCAGAGATAGCAGGCCGTCTCGTAGGGGAGCACGGTTGGGCCGACAATTCCTTCGAACGCCGACACCTCACCCGAGCACCAGGACTTCCTCGTCTGCAGGCAAGCCCGGTTGAGCTTGTAGGTGAGAGAGGCGAGCCCCGGATCGAGACAGCCGAGCACGAAGTCCGAACCGGCGATGGCCGCGGCCACATCAGCGTCGGTGGCCAATCCGTCAGCGACTGTTTCGACCTTTATCGCGGGATTGACGCCCGCAATGCGCCTCTGAATCACTGCCGTGCGTGGCTGGCCCACGTCGGCGAGAGTGAAAATTTGGGCCAGAAACGGATCGGAAGGTGCCACGGGCAGGTTATCAACGCAGCGGATGCTGCCGACGCCTGCAGCTGCGAGTGCCGCCGCTGCCACTGCGCCAAGGGCTCCTAGGCCTAGGACGGCGACGCTCGCTTCAGCCAGTTGCTCCTGGACGCGCATGGGATCGAAGCTGACTTCGCGCAGGTAATTAAGCTGGGGCTCCATTCGTTCGGCGAGGGTCGTATCGAAGCTAATGGCCTCCGCGTCCTCGATTAACCGCTGGCCCGAGAGAAGCGCGAAACAGTCAGCGAGATCCTGGGGTGCAAACACATCCGCTACTTGCTCCTGGATCTGCTCCAGTGTGTGGCGGCCATCGAGCAGCGGCACTACAGTATCTACGAACTCGCGAAAGGAATGGCCCTTGATGACAACGCGCCTGCTGGCCGACGTAAAAACCAGCATTTCGTCACCGGCACTGCCCGGTGGCTCGAAGCGAAGACTATAATGACGCGGCAGGCGCGGCTTCATGTTGCGCCTCTAGTGGCTGGCGTGCTTGCGGTCGCTCCCGCAGGACGGCAAGGCTAAGATAATATCCGTCCATCTCGATCATCAGCCGCTTTTCGACAAGATCGGTGAGGCTCTCATGGACAACGTCCGCTGGAACTCGGTCGGCCAGGGCACGCGTGAGCGTTGCTAGGCATTGGGCGCTGTCGCAGGCGAGATAGAGCTCCGCGGCCAACTCCTCCAGCCGGATCCGCGGCGCGGTTCGGGCTGCTCGGGTGTCGACCACGTCGAAGCCGCCGTCGATCCAGCGAGCATCCAGCCGAGGCGGCTCAATGATGTCTGGCTCGCGGGAGGCCACCCATCGCTCTACCTGCCGGCTAACGCCTTGGGTGTAGCTGTAGGGGTCGCGGCCGTCGGCGTAATCAAACTGGAAGTAGTAGGCTAGCCGGCCCAGCTCCCGTCGGCCGAATGGAAAGACGTAGAAATAGGCGTAGGCCGGCCGCACTCTCCGAAGGCCGAACGCTTCGGAATTCACGAAGAAGGGGCTGAATTGATCGAGCCGGAAGGGCGAACACGAGCTCGGTGCCGGCAAGTGGACGAGCAGGGGAAGGATCTCGGCCATGTGGTCATACTCGCAAGGATCCTCGCCCGGGAAGCCGGAAAGGAGGTTCCAGGTAACGCCGAGGCCGAGTTCCTCGCACCAGCGCAGCAGTTGAACGTTTTGGAGGGCGGTGCAGCCCTTGCGCATTAACTTGAGCACTCTCGTGCTTAAGCTCTCTATGCCCGGCTGAATCAAGCGCACGCCTCCCGCCTTCAATATCGCCAGCTGGGACGGCTTGAGGTTAGCCTTAACCTCAAAGAATAGCTCCAGATCGAGCCCGCTATCGGCGAGCCTTGGAAATAGGGTGCGGATGAAGCGGACGTCGAGGATGTTGTCGACGCACCCGATACGCTTGACAGCGAAGGTCGTGGAGAGGACCTTCATTTCGGCCAATACACGGTTCTCCGATTTGCGACGGAATGCCATGGTCTCTCCGTTAAGGCCGCAGAAGGTGCAATGGTGCTTTTCGCCCCACCAGCAGCCGCGCGAGGTCTCCATCAGCAGCTCAGGCGTGATCTCGGACCGTAGCGGCGATTGGGCGAGGGTCGCGAAGTAATCCTCGTAATCGGGCACTGGCAGGCAATCCAGGTCAGTGACAAGGGCGGGCGGAATATCCGGTGCGGGGTCGGCCCGGCTGAGGATGCCGGGTACTGGGGACGGTTTGCCTAGCTCTAGTATTGAATGGAGGAAGGCCGGGAAGGAGAGGTCAGCCTCACGCGTGCTGACGTGGTCGATGCATGGAAACGAGCGCAGGAGCTGCCTTCCCATTTCGCCCTCGCAGTTCGCCCCGCCGAAGATAATGATTGGCGGATCCGGGGCCTCCTTCAGGCGCCCTGCTACTGCCAAGCAAGCGCAGGTCTGGTGGAAGGTCGTCGAGAACCCGACAACGCGCGGACGCATGTTGCGGATCCGTGTGACGCAGGCGTCAACGAAGGCGTCCCGATGGGCGCGGGCGTCGATGATGTCTTGAAGTTGCCCCATGTCGGAGGCGTATTGACTGAGGATATCAACGACATAGCGGTCCGCCTCGGGAATGCGATCGCCGAACAGCATGTCAGCGAAAAACCACTCTCCGATCAGAGTGTCTGGAGGAAAGGATACGGCTATGCGACCATATAATCCAACCCCGATGCGTTCGGCGAAGGCAAGGTTGAAGTAGAGAATTCTGCCGAGGACGCTCCTACGCGTTGCGCAGCAGCATGAAGCAGGCTAACGCCGATTGCCGGTCGTCCTAGGCCGGCAAACGGCATGACAGCAAAAACAACATCTACGATTCTTTGCACTCAGGTGCTCCGTTTGCCCTGAAGCGAGGCGTCGGCTACTCGTGCACGCCCACGCCCGATCTTTTTCCGAAGAGGCTTACATCCCGAGGCCGCCGAAGCCGCCGCCTCCGCCGAAGCCGCCGCCTCCGCCGAAGCCGCTCCCGGGCCCCCACGGACCGAAGCCGACGACGCAGGGCCAGACGACGCGGCACGGCGACGAAGGTCGGTAGCAGCCGCCCGCACAGTCAAAAATGCCGCCAGTGCAGTTGGTCGGGATGGCTGGCGGCATCGCCATCGTCGCCACCTTGCGCGCGGCGGCCATCTCTTCCTCGGACACCGTAATCTTGGCAAGCTTGTCCTCGAGCTTGGCGATCCGCATTTCCAAGGTCTTTAACTCACTTTCCTCAACCATGATTCCATGCTCCTTCTTTGTTCGTGGATCAACACACAACGACGCCGACACAAGAAAGCACCGAACGAGCTTGCGACAGCCTCGTACTCAAGATCACGCTCGTGACTATTGTTGGATAGAGCCCCTGCGCACATTATGGAATGACCAATGGGCTTTCTACGTAAGTTCATGACATTCTT
The DNA here is from genome assembly GCA_963786265.1 of uncultured Alphaproteobacteria bacterium. Classification (GTDB taxonomy): domain Bacteria; phylum Pseudomonadota; class Alphaproteobacteria; order Rhodospirillales; family Defluviicoccaceae; genus Defluviicoccus. Next base: position 57,768 of record CAWAYT010000036.1, on the reverse strand, counting down.
GGGCCACACGTTTCCAATGGAAAATGTTAATCTGCCTATCTTAAAAGTTCATATATAAACGAGCGACAAAGGAGCGTTCCGGTAAATACGTACTACGCGGCACTTCAATCGAAAACTGCCGATAGCTCTCGTCTTGGAACTTGAAATTGTCATCGAACAAATTATTCACTTCTAGGGTCAATATTCCCCGACGCTGAGGAAAACGGTAACCTATTGCACCATCGAAGGTGACGAAACTGTCATTGCCCTCTGGAAGAGAGGACGCGATGGTTGGATCGCTTGGGTCTCTTGCGTTGCGCGTCACATGTTGGTTGACGAAGGTTGTTCTTAGCAATCCGAAAATTCCAAGCGGGCTAAAGTAACGCACAGCGAGCGGTGCAGCGATCGTGTTCACTTGGCTAGGCAAATCCAGAAACTCTCCCGTCCCACCGTTATAAGCATCGAATTGGATTTCGCCCGTAACAACCCAATCAGGATTTACCATCCAGTACAAATAGGCGCGAAGCAGGTTTTCAACGCGACTCTCGCGGATAAACCTCTCGTTGAACAAGAGGACAGGTTCCTCAAGATTTCACCTGGAGATCTCGATACCGCCTGTCAGGTCCCTCGTAAATTGCGCATCCACACCGATTCCGTAGCGCCAGGCTTTGATTCCATTCGCATCATCAAGGAACTGATTGAAGCCAGCGATCTGGGTCGGCTGAATGGTTTGGTTAGGAATCAAAGCCGGCTGGACGGTCCGAAATCCGGCGATCCTCAGCCGCACGCCTTCGCTGATCTGCCATTGTGCTCCGGCTTTTCGGATTCACTTTGCTCAGGTTGATGTTACTTTGCCTAAAGTCGTCGTAACCAACTCCGAGACTCCAGGTAACACGATCTGGAGCATTAACATTATAATAAACGTACCCTGTGTGCTGCTTGACTGGGAAGCGAGTACGTAAGGAAAAGTCTTCTCCCGGGAAACAAAAATTTTAAATTCTCGTTTACGTCATAGATGCCCAGGCCGGCAGAAATATTGAATTCACGGCCATGGTAAATGGCTTCTGCTTCGCCTTGTACCCCTTGGTGGTTAAGGCGATCGAGCTCGTAGAACCCAAAATTCAAGAGATTGGTTCTTTCATGTACATCCGCGTAAATGAGCGACGCTATGAAATCAGAATTCGGTGATGGCGAAAAGCGAAGGCCAAGCCGGGCGGTCTCTTCGTTCAGATTACGGTCCAGAGTCGGGTCGAACTGGTTGCGATGAAAATTTAGCGCCGTGTCGCCAGTTTTGGTCGTTCGCTGGCGGAGTTCAGTCTGAATATTGAGCGCCGGTGTAATCGCGGCCTGTGTAAAAACATTGTAAATGTCATGCTCAATCTCAGAATTTTTCCGAAACCCATCTGTCGATAGATGAAGTGGCCGGCACTGAGGGAAATCTGGTCGTAAATGCCGGAAACGACCGCCTCGTTCGCCCACGCGTCCAGTCGCTGCCACTACGCCAGAGATGTTGAGCTGCGCCTGGTTGCGCTCGAACAGCGGGGTGAACTCGTTGAACCCGGGCCGGGCCGGGCCGCCGCAGGTGATGATGCCGAGGTTGGTCTCGCTCAGGCTCGGCTGCACCGGGTTGATGTTGATGTCCTGCAGGAGCTGCGCCTGCAGGAGTTCGCTGACGCCGGGCGATCTCGGAGCGCGGCTGCGTCGCGTAGACGTCGGAGAGGAACCGGTGCGCCCCGGCGTTGCTGGGATCGAGGCTCAGCGACTTGGTCGCCTCGTTGATGCCGAGCTGCTCGAAGCCGAGGTCGTTGTAGATGCGGGCGAGGCTGGCGCCGCGCGCCGCCCGGTCCTGGTCGAGCAGCTCGCGCGAGCGGTAGACGGCGCGGTTGTCGTTCAGCTCGATCGACTTCTCGATGTTGCGCAGCGCCTCGACCGGCCGGTTCTCGCTCTGCAAGCGGATGGCGTCGTAGAGCCAGGGCGTCGGGTCGTTCGGGTCGAGCTCCTTGGATATCGCGAACTGCTGGGCGGCCAGCGTGTTCTCCTGGTTCGGGAAGTTCGTCGACCAGCTCCTGGAAGTAGGTGAGCGGGTTGGTGGTCCGCTCGTCGAAGTAGGCCTTGCCGAGATAGCTGCGCAGCAGCGCGTTCTCCGGGTCGAGCGCCACCGCGATCTCGATCTCCTTGCGGCCCCCCTCCAGGTCGCCGGCGCGGATGGTGGCCAAGCCCAGGCCGAAGCGGGGCAGCGGGTTCGCCGAGTCGATGGCGATCGCCCGCCGGAACGCCTTCTTCGCCCGGCCGGTGTTGATCTCGGCGAGCTCGGCGAAGCCCAGCACCGTCTGCGCGCGCGCCAGCTCCGGCGCCAGCTCGCGCGCCCGTTTGCGCCGCCCGCCGCGCCCGGTCGCGCCGGCCCTGCATCAGCCACAGCTCGGAGAGCCGCGCCCAGGCCAGCGGGTTCTCCGGCTCGTCCTCGACCGCTTGGCTCATCGCCTGACGCGCCGCCTCGATCTGGAAGCGCGCCTGCTCGGCATAGGAGAGGGCGATCTTGGCGGCCGCCGAGCGGGGGCTCAGCTCGACCGCCCGTCGGGCATCTTCCAGCGCCCGCTCGCGGTCGTTCTGGGCTACCGCGATCACCGCGCTCAGCGCGTCGGCGCGGCCGTCGCCGGGATCCGCACCGCCGCCTGGCCGATGTCGGCCCGCGCCTCCTCGACCCGGCCGACCGACAGCAACGCCGCCGCCCGATAGAGATAGTAGTCGGAGCCGCGTTCCGCCTCCGGGATCGCCTCGAATTGCGCGAACGCCGCCGGCAGCTGGCCTTGCGCCGCCAGCTGCAACCGCGCCGCGCAGCGGCTCCGGCAGCTCCTGCGCCGAAGCACCGGAGGGATCGGCCAGCGCCGGCAGGATCGCCGGATAGAACAGCGTCCACTGCACGGCGTCGCGCGGCCGGACGATCAGGTAGGGGGTCGGCGCCCGCCCGGCCTCGGCGAGAGCCGGCTTCGCCGCTGGCGATCGCCAGTTCGCCGTGCGGGTTGCTGGCGCGGACGCGGCCCTCGAAGACGACGATCAGCGTCCGCTCCGCCTCGACCTGGACCAGGAACTCGGTGCCCTCCACCGCCGCGTCGATGAATGGCGTATCGACGGTCAGCCGGCGCGGATCGCGGCTGAAAAAGTACGCCGCGCCATACAGCAGCTTCACCACCAGCGGCTGGTCTTCGCCGGGCAGGTGCAGCGCCGTGTTCTGATCGAGCCGGACGTTCGGCTGATTGACCACCGTCACCTCGGCGCGGCTGCGCTCGCCGACGTGGATGACATCGCCGGGGCACAGCTGTTCGTTCAGCGCCGCCTGGCGCCAGACGCCGGCCGCCTGCACCTGCGCTTCGCCCTGCAGTGAAGGGACGGCGCCGATGGCGCGAAGGCACTCCGCCCGCGCCGATGAGGCGGTCACGGCCGCCACGGCGAACAGGCACCCATTAACAATACAGCGGACGATCATCGCCGCCGCCCCCACGCGCCGTCCGGCCATTGCCCCTCCCGTCTCTTCTAGCACCCTGCTTGCGGCCGCTTTGCCGACCAAGGTCACTGCATTTGTGTGGGAATATGCCTCAAAGTAGGCTGCTATCCAACAGCAGCCGCCGACGGCGCTCGCCGATTTCGGCCCCAAAGTTGGCCCGTCCAGCACTAAATGCAGAATGTTGCAAATACCGCGCGCCTCGCGCCTGTTTGCGTTAAGGTTGAGGGCAAGATTTCATCGGGGCGACGGCAATGAGCGACAAAGAATATGACGCGGTGGTGATCGGCGGCGGGCCGGGTGGATATGTCGCGGCAATACGCGCGGCGCAGCTCGGACTGAAGACCGCCTGTGTGGAAAAGCGTCGAACGCTGGGCGGGACGTGCCTGAACATCGGCTGCATCCCTTCGAAGGCGCTTCTGCAGTCTTCGCATCTCTACGAGGAGGCGGCGCACGCCTTCGCCAAGCACGGCATCGAGGCGAACGGCGTTGGCTTCGACCTCGCGGCGATGCTGGCGCGCAAGGAGCAGGTCGTGGAACAACTCACCCGTGGCGTTGCCGGCCTGCTCAAGAAGAACAAGGTCGAGCACGTGCCGGGCCACGCGACCATCGCTTCCGTCGACGAAGTCACCGTCACACCCGAGGACGGCTCCGAACCGCTATCCTTGCGCACCGAGAATATCGTCATCGCCACTGGCTCGGACGTCGCCCGGCTGCCGGGCATCGACATCGACGAGCAGCGGATCGTCAGCTCCACCGGCGCGCTGTCGCTGGCGGCGGTGCCGGAGCGGATGGTGGTGATCGGTGGCGGCTACATCGGCATCGAGCTGGGCTCGGTGTGGCGCAGGCTGGGCGCCAAGGTTACCGTCGTCGAGTTTCTTGACCAGATCCTCGCCGGCATGGACGGCGAGGTGTCGAAAGCGATGCTGCGCCTCCTGCGGAAGCAGGGCTTCGCCTTCAAGCTCGGCAGCAAGGTGACCAAGGCCGAGCAGCGCGACAGTGGCGTCGCGCTGACCGTCGAGCCGGTCAACGGCGGCGATCCCGAGACGATCGAGACCGACGTCGTTCTCGTCTCGGTGGGCCGGCGGCCGTTCACCGAGGGGCTGGGCCTGGAGAACGTCGGCATCACCCTCGACAACCGAGGGTTTATCTCGGTCGACCATGACTACCAGACCAGCGTGCCGGGTATCTTCGCCATCGGCGACGTGATCGGCGGCAAGATGCTGGCGCACAAAGCCGAGGAAGAAGGCGTCGCGGTGATGGAGCTGATCGCGGGACAAGCCGGGCACGTCAATTACGAAGCGATCCCCGGCGTCGTCTACACTTGGCCGGAGGTGGCCTCCGTCGGCCGCACGGAGGAGCAGCTGAAGGCAGACGGCATCGAGTACCGGGTCGGCAAGTTCCCGTTCACCGCCAACTCGCGGGCCCGCTGCAACGCCGACACCGACGGCTTCGTCAAGATCCTGGCCTGCGCGAAGACCGACCGCATCCTCGGCGGCCACATCGTCGGCCCGCAAGCCGGCGACCTGATCCAGGAGATCGTGGTGGCGATGGAGTTCGGCGGTTCGGCCGAGGACCTCGCCCGCAGCAGCCACGGCCATCCCGGGCTTTCTGAAGCGCTGAAGGAAGCGGCGCTGGCTGTCGCCGGACGGGCAATCCATATCTGACCAGAGTGATTTCGCTGGCCAGATAGCCATGGAACCTGCCGCTGTTCCCAATGATCTCCTGCAATCGATCATCGCCTACTTCAGCCCCCGGCAAGTGATCCTGTTCGGATCGCGGGCGCGGGACGAGGCGGGACCGGATAGCGACATCGACCTCGTTGTCCTCCTTGACGATGATGCACCGGGCGAGCACTTCTCGGCGGGGGCAACTCAAGAAGCGCGCAAGGGCTACAGACGCGCCTGCGACATTGTGCCTTGGCGAATCAGCGATTTTTATGATCGCGCTCGGATAATCGGTTCACTGCCGTATACGGTCCTGCATGAGGGGCACATCGTCTATGGAGAGAACCTCGAGTTGAATGCAGAGGAACGCATGAGCGCCGCTCCGGTCGATCCGGCGGCGCAGTGGGCTGAAGCGCGGCGCTGGATAGCCATAGCCGACCAGGATCTCCGAGCCGTGGCGATCTGCCTTCGGGCCGAGCCGCCGGCCATGGAAACGGCCGCCTATCACTGTCAGCAGGGGGCGGAGAAGCTGCTGAAGGCATTACTGGTCGCCGCCGCGCGACCGACCCGCAAAACCCACGATCTCGAGGAGTTGGCCGGAGAGGTGGCGGAAGCGCATCCGCACCTTGCGACATTGGCGCAGAGCTGCCGTTTCATGACACGCTGGGGATTTGTCTACCGATATCCGACCGAGCCGAGCGGCGAGATACCGCGACCTCCGAGTGACTCCGAGATCGGGCGGGCCCAGGCCATTCTCGCCGAGCTCAGAAGCGCCATTGCGGCAGACGATCCCGAGAGGCGCGGCTGAGACTTTCGAACATCCGCCGGTGACCCGACGGCGCGACATGCGCCTGATCCTCGCGATGTGCATCGCCGAGGTACTGACCATGGCCGGCGTGTTCGCGTTTCCGGCGCTGCTGCCGACGTTTGTCGGCGAGTGGGGGCTCAGCAAGACGCAAGCGGGGTGGATCGCCGGCATCTACTTCGGCGCGTATGCGCTGACGGCGCCCCCGGTGCTGGCATTGACCGACAGGCTGGACGCGCGCTGGGTGTACCTGAGCGGAGCGGTGACGGCGGCCGCCGCAGCCGCCGGCTTCGCCTTGTTGGCGGACGGCTTCTGGACTGCGCTGCTGTTCCGCGCCCTGGGAGGCGCCGCGCTCGCCGCCACCTACTTGCCGGGTCTCCGAGTGCTGATGGACCGGCATCGCGGACCGCGGCCGACGCGCGCGCTGTCGTTCTACACAGCCAGCTTCAGCCTGGGCACCGCGCTGTCCTTCTTGCTGGCCGGCGAAATAGCCGCGTTGTTCGGATGGCGCGCTTCCTTCGCCGCCACAGCCGGCGCGGCGCTGTGCGCCGCCACCGTGCCGCTTCGGCTCTCGCCGGCCATTCCCGAGCCTCGGGAAGCCGACGTCCATCTACTCGACTTCCGGCCGGTGCTGGCCAACCGTCGCGCCCTCGCCTACGTGCTGGGCTACGGCGTCCACTGCTGGGAGCTGTTCGCGACGCGTTCTTGGCTCGTCGCCTTTCTCGCCTTTAGCATTACGCTGGGGCAGGAACCCGCTGTCCCCGCTTGGCTGTCGCCCACAGCCGTCGCAACGGCGAGCGGGCTCGTGGCAATGGCGGCCAGCATCGGCGGTAACGAGCTGTGCCTTCGCTTTGACCGTCGCCGTGTGATCACGCTCGTGATGCTGGCCTCGACGCTATGTGCCGCCGGGTTCGGTTTCAGCGCGCCGCTTGCCTACGGCTTCGTCGTGGTGCTCGCGCTCATCTACGCCGCGGTCGTGCAGATGGACTCGGCTGCGCTGACCGCCGGCGCATTCGAGGCGGCGGCGCCTGGCCAGCGCGGCGCGACTTTGGCCGTGCACGGGCTGATTGGCTTTGGCTGCGCCGGCATAGGCCCGCTGGTCCTGGGAATGACGCTGGACGCGACCGGCGGCGGCGAGACCCCGTTTTCGTGGGGAGTCGCGTTCGCCTCCGTCGCCCTTGTCAACTTGCTCGGGCCGCTGGCGCTCAGGCTCGGCCGGCGCCTATAGGCCACACAGCCGCATGTGAGCCGCGCGGCGCTAGGCGGCTTCGCCTGACGCCTGCAATACATCGCGCAACAGCGAGACAGTGACTTTGCGTCGGCGGCCGAGAGCGGCCGCGTCGAGATCGGCCACGAGTTGACGCGCTGCCGCAAACGACCGCTCCATCCGCGGCAGCGCGTAGAGAATGACCTCATCCGCAACCGCGAGACGCCGGTCCATGAATAGCTTGACCAGCACGCCAGCGATCAGTGCGTCGTTAGGGGCGGCTATGCCGACCGGAGTGGCGGTGTTGAGCCGCGAGCGAAGGTCGGCCAGACGGATCGGCCAGCGCGCCGGCGGGGCTTCGGCGGTAAGCAGAAGATAGCCGCCTCGCTCGCCCAGAGTATTGTACAGGTGCAGCAGCGGCGTCTCGAAGCCAGCGGCCACCGCCGCGTCGGCATTATCTACGATGCAGGCCGCCGAGTGCGCGGCCAGATCGATCGCCTGACCAATGCCGAGCGCGCGAGGATCGACAATTGTGCCGCGCGAGCGCTTCAGAAAAAGATGCGAAAGGTGAGTTTTGCCGCACCCCGGCGGGCCATGCAGCACCATCGCCCGAGTCGGCCAGTCAGGCCAGCGCTCCAGCCAGGCCACCGCCGCCTCGTTCGGAGCGGCAACGAGAAAATCCTCGCTGGCCATCGATGGACAGTGTTCCAGCGGCAGCGGCAACTGGCGTTCCGGCATCATCGACCTTCCGATGAATTGACGGCGCGAACGACGCCGTTACCGCCGTCTCCTTCAGCATAAAGCGGGCTCGCGCGGTAACGCTGGACGGCGAAGCGAATCAGCACGCCCATGGCCGCGGCGGTCGGCACCGCCAGCAGCGCGCCGGTGATGCCGAGCAGCGCGCTGCCGGCGGTAACGGCGAAGAGCAGCCAGACCGGATGCAATCCCACGCGATCGCCAACGATCTTCGGCGTGACGAAATTGCCTTCGAGCACCTGGCCGGAAATGAATACCGCCGCGACCAGGACCATTCGCACCCAGCTGTCGAACTGCGCCAGCGCCAGCAGCAGGCTCGTGCCGAGCCCGACGATATTGCCGAGGTACGGGATGATCGACAGGATGCCGGCGCCCACTCCCAGCAGCAACGCGAAGTCCAGGCCGACCAGGGTCAGCCCGGTGGCATACCAAGCGCCCAGCAGCAAGCAAACGAGCGATTGGCCCCGCACAAAGCCGCTGAGCCGATCATCGATCTCGCGGGCCAGCAACCGGATGGTGTCGCCGCCCTTCTTCGGCAACAAGGAGTCGATGTAGGCGATGAGCCGATCCCAGTCCCGGATCATGTAGAACGCGACAAAGGGCATGATGAACATGAGGCCCAGGATGCCGAGGAGCGCCGCTCCGCCGGAGACGATGCGGCTGACGATCGTGCCGATCCAACCGACGACATCGCCCGCGTGCGACCTTATGACCTCGTCGATTTGAGCGGCCTGGCCTGGGGTAAGGTTCGCCCGAATTCTCCTCAGGATCGGCGTCGCCTCTCGCCGCAGGTTATCGATGTACCCGGGAGCGCGGGCGACCAGATCCATCACCTGATCGATGAGAATGGGCACAAGGACGACCAGGACGGCCGCCAGGGCGAGAATGAAGACCAATACGATCAGCAGCGACGCGATTAATCGCGGTACACCGAACCGCTCCAGCCAGTCGGCGACCGGATCGAGAAGATACGCGACCGCCATGCCGGCGATGAAGGGAAACAGGGCTCCGCGCAGGATATAGACGAACGCCGCCAGCGCCGCGAAAACGAGCAGCCACAAGATCAGCCGCCGCTCTTCGCTCATTGCGCGGCGGCTCCGCTCTGCTGATCGACCCGCGGCGCCTCGCTGCTGATCACCCATTCGCCGTTCTGCTTGGATAAATACAAGCCGGCCTGAACGAGCGCCGCCGCCAGTTGGTCCGTTGGACCGGGATAGACAATCGTCAGGCGCGCCGCGTCGCGGCTGAGCGAAACCAGCTTCACCCGATCGAGTTGCGGCAGAGACTGGATCCGTTTGCGTTTCGCCACCCAGTCATCCAGCGAGGAGACTGGCACAAGGACTTGCGCTGTCGTCGACTGGCGCGCGTCGAGAGGAGAAACCAGGCCGGTCGCGGGGGTCCATCCGCGCCGATAGGCCACATCCACATCGTTGGCGATAGCGAGGGCGGCCTGTCCCAGGAGCTCCGGCGTCACGCCGGCCCCTTCGATCGGAAACGATCGATCGGCGAGCGGCTGCGTTGTCGAGAGATTATAGCGGATCGCCGTAACTTTAAGCTGTTGGCTGTCAGGGGTGGCGCCGGGCTCTACTTTTGCGAGCGTCACCAGCGCATCCGCTGCTTCGTATCGTTGCGCCAGTTCCGCCAGCCGAGCGCGATCGCCGGCGACGGCCTGTTCAACGGCGACGGTCGAGAGATCGCCGATATCCCCCTGCGGCACCTTCAGCGTCAGCAGACCGCGTACTCGCATGCCCTGCCACGCCTGCCGCCACGGGTTAGGATCGTCCCACAATTTGCTCGTGCCGTCCTCTGCGTACACGGGCACGACCACCAGCGGATCGGAGCGGGTGATCGTGAAACGAACTCCCCTCGAGGCCAGCAGGCGCTCGACCCGCTGCGGCTTGAAATTATAGTTGAGGGTGGCGATGTAGCGGACCGGCGACGTCTTCTCGCCGCTCACCCAGAAGTCCCTGACCGCGTCGCCGATCTCCTGCTGCGAGAACTGCGGCAGCCGGCGCTGCTGCGGGTCGACGAAGCGTTGCACAAGCGTGTCCCAAGCGCGCCGCTCGCCGATCTGCAACGCCTTGTCGCGCGCCGCCGCCGCCGTCTCGTCGGTCTCGTCAACCTTGATGTCGAGGACTTCGAACAGGTCATCGTCAGCCGCCGGGGCGGGGGCGCTGATCGCGATCAATACGGCCAGCAGCCACGCCATCGACCAGGGCCGAATCGCCGCCGGTCGCAATGACGCAATGATCCCGAAACGGCTTCGATGCATCCGCCTTTCTCCACAATCCGGTGCTCTAGTACGTTATCACGTCGTATCGGTGAAACCCATCACAGCCCCGGTCGCGTGGGCCGAGGCGAGCCTCGCGAGAACGCGTCCGTCGCCGCTCGACCTTCGAGAGCTCGGTCGCGCGATAAGATTACGTAACAGCCGCCAGCGCACGACGATTGCCAAACCGCCACTGGCGATTATTCTTCGCCGATGGTCGCCAAGGCGCGGCGGCTAGAAGCCTGACCCAGGGGAAATCCATCATCGCTCTCGGCTACAAGGATGCGGGCGTCGACATCGACGAGGGCGAGAGGCTGGTCGAGGCGATAAGGCCTCTCGCCCGCTCGACGCGACACGTCGGCGTGGTCGACGAGATCGGCGGCTTCGGCGCCCTGTTCGACCTCAAGCAGGCGGGGTTCGAGGACCCTATCCTGGTCGCCACCACCGACGGTGTCGGCACTAAGCTGAAGGTGGCGATTGCCTGCGATCGCCATGCCACTGTCGGCATCGATCTGGTCGCGATGTGTGTCAATGATCTCGTCGTCCAGGGGGCACAGCCCCTCTTCTTCCTCGATTATTACGCGGTTGCGAAGCTTTCGGTCGAGCATGGGCGAGCGGTGGTCGCCGGCATCGCCGAGGGCTGCCGGCAAGCCCGTTGCGCGCTTATCGGCGGCGAGACGGCGGAAATGCCGGGGCTGTACGCCGCTGGCGATTACGACCTCGCCGGCTTTGCCGTAGGCGCCGCCGAGCGCGGCCGCTTGCTCGCCGCGCCGCGACATCGCCGTAGGTGACGTAGTGCTGGGGCTTGCGTCGAGTGGCCTGCACGCGAACGGCTTCTCCCTCGCGCGAATGGTAGTGGATCGATGCGGACTCGACTACACCGCCCCAGCGCCGTTCGCCACCCACTATAGTCTCGGCGATGCGCTGCTCGCGCCGACGCGCATCTACGTCGCCGGATGCCTTGCGGCGCATGCCAGCGGCGGCCTGAAGGCGCTGGCCCACATCACCGGCGGCGGGCTGACCGGCAACATCCCGCGGGTGCTGCCGCCCGGGCTCGGCTGCGAAATTGACGCCGACGCCTGGCGGTTGCCCCCGGTGTTTCAATGGCTCGCAGAAGCCGGCGACATCAGGCCGGCGGAACTGGCTCGCACCTTCAATTGCGGCATCGGCATGGTGGCGCTCGCCGCCCCCGACCGCGCCGCCGAAGTCGCCGGCGAGTTGGAGCGGCACGGTGAGCAGGTCTTCCACATCGGCCGCATCGTTGCTTTTTCCGGAGATGGTCCCCGCGTGGACATCATCGGCATCGAGACCGCATGGCGAAGCTGAAGGTGGCGATCCTCATATCCGGTCGCGGCAGCAATATGCAGGCGTTGATCGACGCTTGCGCCGCCGCCTCATTTCCGGCGGAGATTATCGTCGTCATCTCCAACGTGCCGGGGGCGGCCGGGCTTGCCCGCGCCACGGCCGCCGGCATCGCAACTCTGGTTATCGATCACAAGACTTTCGCCGAGTGGGGCGGGTTCGAGGATGCGCTGGATCAGGCATTGCGGGCGAGAGAGGTCGAGCTGGTCTGCCTCGCCGGCTTCATGCGGCTGCTGACGGACGGCTTCGTGACAAGATGGCGCGACCGGCTGATCAACATTCACCCGTCACTGCTGCCGGCCTTTCGCGGCCTGCACGTTCATGAGCGTGTGATCGCCTACGGCGCGCGCTTCTCCGGCTGCACCGTCCACTTTGTCCGGCCGGCGATGGACGATGGCCCGATCATCATCCAGGCAGTCGTGCCGGTGCATTTGGACGACGACGCCGACCGGCTCTCCCGCCGGGTGCTAGCGGAAGAGCACCGCATCTATCCGATCGCCGTACGGCTGATTGCCGAAGGGAGGACGCGTGTCGCCGAGGAGCGGGTGATCATCGACGGCGTCCGCGCGCCCGCGGGCGGGATGATCAATCCCCCGCTGGTCTGATCGGAAGAACTCGCCAGCGTGCGCTGCGGACTTTCCTAGACGCCGGCGGCGGCTCGGCCGATCAGCCGACGATTTCGATCTCGCTGAAGAAGAAATGGATCTCCTTCAAGGCGTTCTCCGGCGAATCCGACCCGTGCACCGAATTCTCTTGCACGTTCAGGCCGAGCGCCTTGCGGATCGTGCCCTCGGCTGCGTTCGCCGGGTTGGTCGCTCCCATGATCTCGCGGTTTCTGACGACAGCGTTGTCGCCTTCGAGAACCTGGGCGACGACCGGGCCCGAAATCATGTAGTCGCAGAGTTCGTCATAGAACGCCCGCTCGGCATGCACGGCGTAGAACTGCTGCGCCTGCTGTTTGGTCAGCCGGAGCCGCTTTTGCGCAACGATGCGCAGCCCCCCTTGCTCCAGGAAGACGTTGATCTGGCCGGTAATGTTGCGAGCTGTCGCGTCCGGTTTGATAATCGAGAGCGTGCGTTCCGTAGCCATGGCGAATGTCCCTCCCTGCCTCGGTGATGATGCCGGTGATCGGAGCCTCGCTCCTCATGCTTCGATCAGTGCGCCCGGGATGCGCGTTCGATGTGAGTTCCCTTGGACCGAAGCGGGCGAGCTTATAGCGGGCTGTTCCTCCGCTGACAACCGAACATCTGATGGATAGCGAACATCTGCACGCGATGTTGAGGATATAATGGCCGGCGGAAGGCGTGCACATGCGTCTCGCCAGACATAACGGCGACGGGAGGGCTCGCAAATGAGCAAGCGGAACACATGAATCGCGATCCGGACTCGCTTGCCGCCGAACGCGCTATCGACGAAGTCCGTTGCGGACGGCCGATCGTCGTCGCCTTGGGGTCGTCTCTGGCGATCTACGCCGCCATCGAGACAATGGCGGAGTCCACTTTGGAGTTTATGCGCCGGCTCGCCGGATGCCGCTGGTCGTTGATCGTCACGCCTGAGCGAGCCTCGGCCCTCGGACTCGGCGAAATGGCCTCGGGCGCCCAGGCGATAGCACTCGATCGCAACACGACTTTGGCGAAGATAACCGCTCTTGCGTCTTTTTCCGGCATCCGACCGGACACACGTGTACCGCGCTCTGCTCCCTCCGACAGCGCTGGAGACTTGGCTGAGAGCGCGGTGATCGGCCTGCTCAAGTCGGCCTGGCTACTGCCGGCGGCGCTGCGGATCACCGTGAGCCAGTCACGGTCGCAGCGCGTCCTCGATCTCGTCGCCGGGCGTGTCCTACACCAGGTTTCGGCGACGGCGCTGGCGGCGCTCGCGGATGGCATGGAGAACCACGTCGTCCAGATCAGCGAGGCGCACGTTCCCCTCGCTGACGCGCCGGATACGCGGTTGCTGTGCTTCCGTTCCGCCGTCGGCAGCCGCGAGCACCTGGCGATGGTTATCGGGGATCCCTTGATGGAAGCCGGGGTGCCGGTACGTCTGCACTCGGCGTGCCTGACCGGCGACGTGTTCGGCAGCCTGCGTTGCGACTGCGGCGACCAGCTCCGGCAATCGGTCGCGGCGTTGCGTCAGCTGGGTGGCGGCGTGCTGCTCTACCTCGCGCAGGAAGGACGCGGCATCGGCCTCGCCAACAAACTGCGCGCCTATGCTCTGCAGGATCGCGGTCACGACACGATCGATGCCGATCTGCAGTTGGGATTCGCGCCGGATGAGCGGCGCTATGCCGTCGCCGCGGCGATGCTCCGGTCGATGGGCTGTCGGCGCATCCGCCTGATGACCAACAACCCGGACAAGATCGAGGCGCTCGCCAAAGCCGGCATCAGCATCGTCGAGCGACTGTCTCTCCTCGCCCCGGTGACGCCGCAAAATCGGCGCTACATGGACGCCAAACGGACACGCGCCCGCCACCTGCTCGACCCGCCCGGCGGCGGGGCGGCTTAGCTTGGCGGGAAGGCGGGGAACCGCCGCAGGTCCTCGATCAGCGCGGCGAGCCGCCCGGCGTAGTGCCTTAGCAGCCGCGCTCCCAGGTCCGCCGACGCGGCGGCGGCGTCGCCAGTGACGCCTTCGGAGTTGAGATCTTCGGCGCGCCAGCCGATGCCGGTCTCGCCCTCGATAGGCAACCCGGGATGTGCCGCCTCCCATGCTTCGGCGCGGGAGACGAAGTCGCGCGTCCGGTCGAGCCGCACGAGGTGCGACGCTGCGTGCAGCAACAGCGATGTTTCCACCTGGCCGCCATGCAGGCCGAAGCGACGCTCGCTTTCGGTGAGCCATCCATCGGGCAGCCCGAAGCGGTAGTAGCTGCAGCGGGCAACGGTCATCCCGCATTCGCCGCGAAGCGCTTGCGCCACCAGGTCGACCAGCGCCCCCTGCCCGCCGTGGCTATTGAACAGCACCAGCTTGCGCAGGCCCGCCGCCGCCACCGATCGGCCTATGTCGGTCCAGAGCGCCAGCACGGTCTCGGCCCGCAGGCTGAGCGTACCGGGGAAGCGCGCATGCTCGGGACTGTGTCCCAGCCGCTGCGTTGGCAGCCGCAGCACGGGCGCCGCCGAGTCGAGTCTTGGCCAACGCGTCGTCAAGGATGGCGTCGCAAATCAGCGCGTCCGTGCCGAGCGGCAGATGCGGGCCGTGCTGCTCGGTTGCGGCGACCGGCAGGATCGCCACCGCCTCTCGCGGATCGAGTCGCCCGAAGTCGCCGGTGACAAGATCCTCCCACCGTTGCATAAGGCTCCCTCCTCCCGTCGGGCAGCGCCGCGGCGGAGTCTACGAGACCGCGTCGGCCGCCACCACTCGGTCCGTGCGGTGGCCGGTCCGATCCGTGACGACGCTAGCTGACAGCCGCCCGCAGACGGCGCGCACCTCCCACGTGGGGCTCAGTTCCTCCGGAGTTGCGCACAACCCCGCGCCGCCGAGCAATCTGGCCAGAGCCGGGCTGGTCGTCGCCACCGCCAACGGGATGGCGAGCAGCAGCCCGGCAAGCATCGGCCCGGCCCACGGTAACGCGCCGGGCGCCAAAAGCGTCAGCGATAGGGCCACGGCGAGCCCGAGCAAGGTTTGCGGCCAAAGCCTGCGCGCCGCTACGCCAGGCGACACCCGGCGATCGGAGCGGAGCTGCGAGGCCCACCCTCGCCGCCGGCCGAGCAGCAGCCCTGCCATGAAGATTGTCTGCGCCACGCTGATTATCGGCGCGAGCAGCGTGGAAAAGACGAACTCGATGGCAGCCCCGCCCAGTAGCTTGCCGGCCCCGCCATATCGCCGCCGCTCGGCGCGGTCGCTGAGTGCCTGCAGCACGCCGAGCAGCTTCGGCGCCGAGGTACTCGCGACAACCACGATGAACAGCGCCACGCTCAGCGCTGCCAGCACGCCGTCGTTCGGCAATCCGGCCGGTTCCGGCAACAGCCGCCCGGAGGGTAAGCCCAGCGCCGGGGCAACGGACCGGAGTAGGCCCAGCGCACAGAACCCCACCCAACAGAGCGAGCAAGTGTACATCAGGATGGCCAGCAGCAACTGCAGTTTGCCAAGCCAGTGCGAGCCGGCAAGCCCCAGCAGCCGCGTGTACTGCATGTTGCCGTGACACCAGCGCAGATCACGCTTGATGAAGTCGAGCAGGGTCGGCGGATTGGCCTCGAAGCTGCCGCCCTCGACCGGCACCACGCGTACTCCCCATCCGGCGCGGCGCATCAGCACCGCCTCGATCTGATCGTGGCTGAGCACCTCGCCGCCGACCGGCGGCCGGCCTGGTACCGGCGGCAAGCGGCAGTGCTCGATGAAAGGCGCCAGGCGGACGATGGCGTTGTGGCCCCAGTATGGACCGGCGTCGCCCTGCCACCAGGCGCTGCCGGCGGTGTACGTTCGCATGCCGTGCCGCATTCCGAACTGGAAGATGCGCGCGAACGGGCTGGTGGACGGCAAGCCCGCGACCAGCGTCTGGGCGATGCCGAGTCTAGGATTGGCCTGCATCAGCCCGGCGAGGCGCAGGATCGCCGCGCCGCTCATCATACTGTCGGCGTCGAGCACGATCATGCATTCATAGTCGCCGCCCCATCGCTCGCAAAAATCGCGCAGGTTGCCCGCCTTGAAGCCGGTGTTGACGGTGCGCCGCCGATAGTGCAGCCGACCCGGCCGACGGTCCGCGCGCTTCCAGGCCGCGAACAGCGCCCGCTCGGCCGCGGCCAGGCGGTCATCTCTGGTGTCGCTGAGCAAAAAGATGTCGAACGGCTCGCCGCGACCGGTGGCATCGAGGCTGGCCACGGTGGCGCGCAAGAAGCGAAATACGCTTACCGGATCCTCATCGTGCACGGGAACGACGATGGCGATGCGCCCGGACACCGGTTTCAGCGGCTCGTCCAGACCAGCGATCGACGCCACGCGGCGCAGGCCGTCGCGGGACAGCCGCGGCAGGAGGAAGCCGATCGCCGAGTTCCACAGGCCGATCACCATCCACGGGAGGCTCAGCGCGAACAGCAGGATCATCGCCAATTCGAGGACGGTGAGGCCGCCCTCCAGGAAAATCGCGGTCAGCGCGGCGACCAGAACCACGATGGTCGCCGAGACCAGCGAGAAGAACACGAGACGACGCCGGCGAATGGCGGTCTGCTGCTCGAGGCTGCCGCCGCGTAGCGATCCGGCCTGGTGTGTCGATGCCATCTTCATGCTTAGGCTGTTCTCCCTTGCCCCCGCACTCTTGGTTGTATACGCGCCACGCCAGAGGCCGATTTCGCTTCGCCTCGGTTTTCTTGCTGATGAGAATGAGACGGTCTTGCCGATGCGCTTTCGTCGCCCGGCGCTATGTGTAGAGGGCGGCCGGGCTCAAGGGAGTGGATAGCAGACAGTATGAACGACATGAAGCCGCTTCTGCCGCGCGCGGCGCCGGATCGCTACGGGCTGGTGGCGATACTGCTGCACTGGATCATCGCGCTGTCTATCATCACCCTGCTGGCGATGGGCGCGGTGATGGTGCGGCTGACGCCCGGCGGCAGCCTGCAGTTCAATGTGTACCAGCTGCACAAGTCGCTCGGCATCACCGTTCTCGTTCTCAGCTTGCTGCGGCTAGCGTGGCGCCTGTTCAATCCGCCCCCGCCACTGCCGGCCAACCTCGATCCCTGGGAGAGGGCGCTGGCGCGTGTCACGCACGTCGGCTTCTATGTGCTGATGATCGCGCTGCCGTTCTCCGGCTGGATGATGGTCTCGGCCTCGGTTTGGAATATCCCCACCGTGATATTCGGTGCGTTCACCCTGCCGCATCTGCCGGTGCTCGGCGATTTGCAAAACAAGAAGCCGGTCGAGGAGGCGTTGAAGGAGGTGCACGAAGCCCTGGCCATTGGCATGTTCGTGTTGCTGATGCTGCACGTCGCCGGCGCGCTGAAGCACCAGTTCGTGCTGCGGGACGATACCCTCGCGCGAATGCTGCCCGGAGGCGGTCGGCGTGCGATGACCGGCAAGAAGGAACAGTAAGCAAGAAGGACCAGTAATGCCGAATTACTGCTTCGTTTTGGCTTTCGCCGCTGCGTTGCTGGTGTTGTTCGCTGGCGACGCCTCGGCGGCGGAGTGGCGGGCCGATCCGGCGGCTAGCCGGCTGACGTTCATCGGCACGCAGGGCGGCAGTCCGTTCGAGGGATCGTTCGAGACGTTTTCCGCGACCACCCACTTCGACGAGAGCAATCTTCAGGAAAGCAAGGCGGCCGTCTCCATCGACATGGCGAGCGTGAGAACCGGCAACGCTCAGCGCGACGACGCGGTCAAGGGCCAGGACTGGTTTGCGGTCGCCACCTACCCCAAGGCGCAATTCGAGACCAAGGCGTTTCGGCGCGTTGGCGAAAATCGCTACGAGGCCGACGCCGTTCTCACTATCCGTAATGTCAGCAGACCGGTAGTTCTGACTTTCGCGCTGACGGAAGTCGGGGACGCGACGCGCGCCACAGGGGATCTCGTCATCAATCGGACCGTCTTCGGCGTCGGCCAGGGCCAGTGGGCCAGCGCGCAATTGGTGGCGCATGAGGTGACCATCCGCTTCGACTTGCTTGCAAGGCCTGTCCGGTAGGCGGCCGGGGTGCTCTACGTGGCCGGCTCGATGCGGAGAACCCGGCCGTCCGACGCGTCGGTGAGAAGATACAGCAGGCCGTCCGGGCCCTGCCGGACATCGCGGATGCGTTCGCCGAGTTCCTTGAGCAGCCGCTCCTCGTGCACGACGCGCGTTCCGTCGAGCTCGAGCCGTGCCAGAAGCTGGCCGGCGAGGGCGCCCACGAACAGGTCGCCTTGCCAGGCCGGGAATCTGTCTCCGGTATAGAAGGCCATGCCGGAAGGCGCGATTGACGGATCCCAGTAGTAGATCGGCAGCTCCAGGCCAGGCTTGGAAGTGCCCTCGCCGATCTTCTGGCCGGAGTAGTCGCGCCCGAAGGTGATGATCGGCCAGCCATAGTTTTTGCCTGGCTCGGGAATGTTGATCTCGTCGCCGCCACGCGCTCCGTGATCGAGGATCCAGAGCCGTTGCGTTCGCGGATGCAGCGCCGCGCCCTGCATGTTGCGATGGCCGAGCGAGAAAATCTCCGGGCGGACGCCGTCACGGCCGAGGAACGGGTTGTCCTTCGGCACGCTTCCGTCGGGGTTGATACGCACGAGCTTGCCCAGATGCTCGTCGAGGTTCTGCGACCGGTCGCGCTGATAGCGCTCGCCGAGCGTGACGAACAGCGTGCCGTCCGGGGCGAAGACCAGTCGCGAACCCCAGTGGTTGGGCCCGCTCACCTTCGGCTGCTGGCGAAAGATCACCTCGACTTCCTCCAGACGGTCTTCCGCGAACTTGCCGCGCGCAACGGCGGTGCCGGCGACATTGCCGTCAGGCTCGGAGTAGGAGAGATAAACCAGCCGGTTG
Organism: uncultured Alphaproteobacteria bacterium; assembly: GCA_963786265.1. Lineage (GTDB taxonomy): Bacteria > Pseudomonadota > Alphaproteobacteria > Rhodospirillales > Defluviicoccaceae > Defluviicoccus. The sequence continues at coordinate 38,798 of CAWAYT010000036.1, read as the reverse complement.
TCCGCGAAACGCGGGTCGAGGGCGACATCGAGCAGGCCGCCCTGTCCGGTCTCGTAAACCTCCGGGACGCCCTTCACCGGCTCCGAAAGCCTGCCATCGGCGCCGACGATACGAAGACGGCCGGGACGCTCGGTCACCAGCATGCGCCCGTCGGGCAGAAAGGCGAGACCCCATGGATGCTCGAGCCCGGTCGCTACCGTGGCGACGCGGATCTGTCCCTTCTCTGTCTTGAACTCCTGCGCATCCGAGGCCGCGGCCGCCAACGTCGCCCACACAATGGCGATAATGGCCGCCGACGAACCCATCCACCCGCGCTTCCAATCCGTCATGCTGGACACCTTTCCCCGCCGCTCTGGCATGACCCGCGTCATGCGCTTCGGTCTTCGGATACACCTAGGCCGGCATGGATGCCAGCTTGACCGGAGCGGAAGCGCAACCGGGATGTTGCTCGGCCGGCCGTCTTGTCGCTTACTCGCGGCAGAGCACCGCAGATGGAGGACCCGGCATATGTCGACCGACTCCGCCGTACTGGCGGCAAACCCCTTCGAGACCGATCTCGACCAGACGGCGGCCAATCATCAGCCGCTGACGCCGCTGGGCTTCATCGCCCGCGCCGCGCTGATCTTCCCGGACCGGACAGCGGTGGTGCACGGTCCGCGCCGCTACAGCTGGCGCGAGACCTACGCCCGCTGCCGCCGCCTTGCCTCGGCGCTCGTCCGTGCCGGCATCAAGCGCGGCGAGACGGTGGCGGTCATGGCCGCCAACACGCCTGAGATGTACGAGGCGCATTTCGGCGTGCCGATGGCGGGCGCCGTGCTGAACACGCTGAACACCAGGCTCGACGCCGGCGCGCTGGCCTATTGCCTGAACCACGGCGAGGCGAAGGCGCTGCTCACCGACCGCGAGTTCGCCGGGCCGATCGGCGAGGCGCTGCGCCAATTCGGTCGCGACATCCTGGTGATCGATATCGACGATCCGCTCGCCAAGACGCAGGGGCCCAAGCTGGGAGCGATCGACTACGAGCGATTCCTCGAAGACGGCGATCCCGAATTCGCCTGGAGCCCGCCCGCCGACGAATGGAACGCGATCAGCTTGAACTACACGTCGGGGACCACCGGCGATCCGAAGGGTGTCGTCTATCATCACCGCGGCGCCTACCTGCTCGCCATCGGCAACGTGCTGGCCTGGCAGATGCCGGCGAACCCGGTATACCTCTGGACCTTGCCGATGTTTCACTGCAACGGCTGGTGCTTCCCGTGGACGCTGGCGGCGGTCTCCGGCGTCAGCATCTGCCTGCGCGGGTTCACCGGCGAGACGATCTGGCAGGCGATCGCCGAGCATAAGGTCACCCACTTCTGCGGCGCGCCGATCGTTCTCGGTATGGTCGCGAGCACCCCGGAAGTCGGCGAGGACGCCTTTTGAGCACACGGTCAACGTCATGACGGCGGCGGCGCCGCCACCGGCGACAACGCTGGAGGCGATGCAACGGCAGGGGTTCCGCGTCACCCATGTCTACGGTTTGACCGAGACCTATGGCCCGTCCGTGGTGTGCGCCTGGAACAGCGATTGGGACCGGCTGCCGATCGAAGAGCAAGCGACGCTGAAGGCGCGGCAGGGCGTTCGATATCCCAATCTAGAGGACCTGGCGGTGCTCGACCCGGTGTCGCTCGAGCCGGTGCCGGACGACGGCGAAACGATCGGCGAGGTAATGTTTCGCGGCAACGTGGTGATGAAGGGCTACCTGAAAGACAGGCAAGCTACCCAGGCGGCGCTGGCCGGCGGCTGGTTCCACTCCGGCGACCTCGGCGTCCGCTATCCGGACGGCTACATCCAGCTCAAGGACCGGTCGAAGGACATCATCATCTCCGGCGGCGAGAACATCTCGTCCATCGAAGTGGAGAACGTTCTGCACAAGCATCCGGCGGTGCTGCTCGCGGCGGTCGTCGCCCGGCCCGACGACAAGTGGGGGGAGACGCCCTGCGCCTTTCGTCGAACTGAGGCCGGGGGCGCAGGTGACCGAGGAGGAGATCATCGCTTTTTGCCGCGAGCGGCTAGCCCGCTACAAGTGCCCGCGAACGGTGGTGATCAGCGAAATTCCGAAGACCTCCACCGGCAAGGTGCAGAAGTTCAAGCTGCGCCAAACGGCGAGAGAGATTGCGTGACGCTGACTACTCGGACCCGTCATTGCGAGCGGAACGAAGCAATCCAGTCTGGACGACGACGGTGTTCCGGCTGAACCCGATAACCCGAGGGCTGGATCGCCACTGCGCTCGCGCGCTTCGCGATGACCGTGAGGCCATACGAACCGAGAACCGGTGCAGCCGAGACGGAATCAGAAGCCCACCCAACGCTCGCGGCACCGCCGGGAGGCGCCCGATGTTCCCGGTCCGGTCGTGTTACCTATGATCCCGGTCCGACAGGCTCGATCACCGCCATTGCGCCCTGGGCGATGGCGCACAGCGTCTCCGAGCCGTCCTCGGCTAACGCCAGCACGTCGGCGCGGCAGACGATCAGTCTGCGGCCGGGTTTGACCACCGTCGCCCGGGCGAGCAAGGCCGGGCCACGGCCAGGCGCCAGCAGGTTGACCTTGTATTCGGCGCCGACGACGTTGGCGCCGGCCGCGACCAGCGTAAACGCCGCCGCGCCCATCGAGCCCTCGGCGATTCCGCCGATCACGCCGCCATGGAAGAACCCGTCCTGCTGGCCGATGTCGTCCCGGTACGGCAGCCTGTACTCGGCGATGCCTGGCTCGACGCGGCTCAGCGTCACGCCGATCAGGGCGAGATAGCTCTGGGCGCCTACGTAACGCTCGACGGCCGCTCGGAAATCCGGGTTGCGCGGCGGGAACTCGGGCATGCCTGTGGTCTCCTGCGGGCGCTCCGCGACCATTCCGTGGGCCCGATAAGCAACAACCCGCGTTTTCCCTTTCGGTTCACGCAGGCGATAATGTCGCGGAGAACACCTGGGTGCAAAGGGAGAGCGAGGATGCCGACGATATACGTCGCCAAGAGCGACAGCCTGCAGAATTGGGCGTCGGACGTCGGGCTCACCCTGCACGTCTACAAGCTGGGGTTCAGCGAGGCCTGCGGCGAGGCCGCCGTCGAGGCGCTCAACGCCGCGTCGCACGCCGGCCGCAACGACTGGCAACTGCTTGCCGAAGAGAAGGTAGAAGCGGTCGACGAGACGGCGGCGCTGGCCCGCGCCGCGCGCAAGGAGACGCTGGTCGACCCGCTCTATTACCCGCAGATCAAACGCGCGCCCGGCATCTTCAAGGTCAAGCTGGCCAACGCCGAAAACCACTTCCTGGTCCGCGAGGCACTCGAGGGCCAGCAGATCAAGCGCATCAAACTCGTCCCCGAGCAGATGGGCACGTACCTTATCCGGATGGCGATGGGCTAGCTCGGCGCGTGGATTGCCGCTCACATTGTACAAATCCCACTTGGCCCCGAAACTCGCGATCAGAGCGCGCTTCAGCACGCCGATCTCCGACCGCGGTAGCAGCACCCAGGACAACTCAAAACGCTGGCGAATGTAGTCGACGGTGGCCTGACCGGGCGCACTCGCGCCCGCCGTTCGAGGTACCTCCGTTTGCTACGTCCGGGAAATTACCGCGACCGGGGTCACGCGCTACCGTGACCGCGCGGTTTCGCTGGAGTTTCACCGCGTCGTCAGGCGGTAGAACCGTTCTCTACGAACGGCCTCTTGCAGATCGAGGTACTCTGCTGCTTCTGCCTCAATCCGCTTGGTGTATTCGTCGGCTCGCACTCGCGGCTCTTGCCTGAGATCAGAAGCGCCACCAGGCCGGCGACCGGCGAGACAACCAGCGATGCGGCCAACCAGAACATCGGGCTACAGCCGCGGCTCATTGCCGTGTGCCCGATGAGGGCCGACGGGAAGAACCAGAAAAACAAAAAGCCGATCAATAATATCGGGTCCATTTTTCAGTCTCAACTCCCTTGAACCTACGTCGGGATCTACGGCAGGCCCGAAAGGCGCCCTAGGCTTCAGGCGCTGCCCCCAGATACGGCCGCAAGCCCCTTCTTTCCAGAGACCTTCCCGACGTAGGCCGGATTTCTCGTCTTCTTGACGTTCCAAACATAAATTCCCGTTTGCGATAAAATGTCTTGGCTATTCATGTAAGCGGGACGTAACGTGGCGCAGCATCGAGCCTCGGCACAAGGTCGTCGACTGTGATTGAGCTGTCCTTCAGGTTGATAACGACTTAATTTCCGCCGGGTTCGCTCCACTTGGCTCTCGCTTCGGCCAATTGAACTTGTTTGCAGATTACCAGCGATCTGCGGGTGAAGCTGTGACGGCGAGCAGTGCACATTTCCGAGCTCACGTCCGATCGCGGAGTTGCGGGCGGTATTTATGCCGCTTGTTCGGTCGAGCCGCTGTCAACCGCACTTCGAGTAGCCGCAGCCGGTGCAGGTGTCGCAGTCTTCCTGGCGGATGAGCGACGGCGAGCCGCACTTCGGGCACTGGCGGAAGCGCGGGTCGAGGCCAGAGCCGACCACCTTGCGCGCCGGCTCCGGCGCGGGCGCGCCCGGCCGCCTCCGGCGGCGGCAGGAAGCCGATGTCGATCATGTGTGTCTCGATTACCTCGCCGATCGCCGCCAGCAGGCTGGGGACATAGCGGCCGCGCATCCACTGGCCGCCGCGCGGATCGAACACCGCCTTCAGCTCCTCGACGACGAAGGCGACGTCGCCGCCACGGCGGAACACCGCCGAGATCATCCGCGTCAGCGCCACCGTCCAGGCGAAGTGCTCCATGTTCTTCGAGTTGATGAATACCTCGAACGGCCGCCGGCGCCCGTCCTGGACGATGTCGTTCAGCGTGATGTAAATCGCGTGGTCGCTTTCCGGCCAGCGCACCTTGTAGGTTTTGCCGGGCAGCGCCTCCGGCCTGTCGAGCGGCCGGAACATCTGGACGATGGCGCCGGAGTCGCCGAGGTCCTTCGGCCGCGCCCCGGTCACCGGCGCCTGCAGCGGCAACTCCGGCTGCAGCGCCGCGTCCTTGCCCTTTTCCTTCACCTCCAGCACCGCGCCGGTGATCTCGTTCGGCCGATAGGTGGTGCAGCCCTTGCAGCCGAGCTCGTAGGCCTTCAGGTAGATGTCCTTGAAATCGTCGAAGGAGATGCCTTCCGGGCAGTTGATCGTCTTCGAGATCGAGCTGTCGATGAAGGTCTGCACCGCCGCCTGCATCACCAGATGGTCGTTCGGCGACAGCCCCTGCGCGTCGACGAAGTACTCGGGCAGCGGCGCGCCATCGCCCTTCAGCCTGCGGAACAGCCGGTAGGCGTGGTCGCTCACCTCTTCCTCGCGGCGGCTGCCGTCCGGCATCAGCACGTGGCGGACGTAGCGGAAGCTGAACACCGGCTCCAGCCCCGAGGAGACGTTGTCGGCGAACAGCGAGATGGTGCCGGTCGGCGCGACCGAGGTGAGCAGGGCGTTGCGGATGCCGTGCCGCGCGATCGCCGCGCGCACATCTTCGTCGAGCCCCGCCACCGTCTCGCCGGCGAGGTACCGCTCGCGATCGAACAGCGGGAAGGCGCCCTTCTCGCTGGCCAGTCCGGCGGAAGCCAGATAGGCGGCGCGCTGGATGGTACGCATCCACTGCTCGGTCAGCCGCACCGCTTCCCGGCCGCCGTAGCGCGCGCCGCACAGGATCAGCGCATCGGCGAGCCCGGTGACGCCGAGGCCGATCCGCCGCTTGGCCCGAGCCTCCGCCTCGTGCTCGGCGAGCGGATAGCGCGACACCTCGATGACGTTGTCCATCATCCGCACCGCCGTCGCGGTGAGTTCGGCGAGCCGCTCCTCGCCGATGCCGGCGTCCGGCCCGAACGGATGTTCGACCAGGCTCGCGAGATTGATCGAGCCGAGCAGGCATGTCCCATACGGCGGCAGCGGTTGTTCCCCACAGTTGTGGACCACAAGGCCGTTGGCATCGAAGGCGTGGACGCCTGGGATCTGGCAGTCGAACACCGGCTCGACCCCATCCGCCTCCAGGCTCTCCACCATCGCCACGAAGCGCTCCCGGTTCAGAGTTCGCCGATAAGACGAAAGCAGCGCCCCTAAGCGAGCCGACTTCTCGGAGTTGGCGAAGCCGATGCGCTCGGCATAGACCGCCACGTTGTCTCCGGTGATCAGCAGCTCATGCTGTGCGCGGGTCTGGTAATTACGCAGGCCGCCTTTGCCATCCGGCATCAGCGGAGCGCCAGACGGCCGACGATCGCGATAGATGCGTCCAACGATCCCCAGGCGAAGCAACATGCGCTGCACAGCCTGCAGCAACGAATAATCGCTTTGCGCCAGCCTTACGCTGACCCCCTTTGCTTGCGTTCCTTGAACACTGCCGTCCGCATCGAACAGACCGCGCAGAAATGCGCAGCAGAAGGCGCTGGACCGCCGCTCGATAGCGGGGGTGACCGTCTTGTGCCCGGGCCGCAGCCCCATGTCCTCCGCCAGCCGACGAACCGCGCCAAGCGATAGCCGGTATTCGCCCCGTCCCGGAACCGCAACCCAGCCTTCGAAATCGGCGCGGTGCGGAAGAGTTCGCGCCGCCGCGAGCGCCTCGTCCATAACCGTGCGGATGCCTGAGCGCTCATCCTCCCCGTTCACGCTCTTCTCGCCGGGCCAAGCGCTGATGACCGCCTTGTCCGACTTCAACGTGCCATCACCGACCAGCAATCCGAGCAGGTAACCCTCAGCCCGACCGTCCCGATCGCCCCATTCGAGCCCACGATGATCGTTGATCACGATTTCATCCCCGGGCCGCAGGACGCCCGCGGCGACCCACTCGCTCTCGATCCGGAAGCGTGTACGCAATGACGCGCGGCGGAGCGGGTGGTCGGCCGTGAGTCGCAGCTCGAAACCCTCTCGCGTCTTCAGCCTGAGAATTGGCTTGACGCCGGTCTGGAAGAAACCATCGCGAGTGGACGGCTCCATTCTATCGTCGACGATGACACGAATTCGCGTCCAACGAGCTCTGAGACCTGCAGCGGTCCCTCGTACGTCTGCACCCACGCTTCCGCCGTAATGCATGGATTAGTTCCGTGAATGGTCTCGCAGTACCAGAGATTGTTGCGGCGGTTGATGCGGTCGATGAACACCACCCCCGGCTCGGCGTAGGCGTAGGTGGCGCGCATGATTTTGTCCCAAAGCTCGCGCGCTTTCAGGCTCTTGTAGACGACGCCGTCGAAGGTCAGCTCCCACGGCGCATCCTCCTTCACTGCCTGCATGAAGGCATCGGTCACCAGCACCGACAGGTTGAACATGCGCAGCCGCCCGGCCTGGTGCTTGGCGTCGATGAACGCCTCGATGTCCGGGTGATCGCAGCGCATGACCGCCATCATCGCGCCGCGCCGCGAGCCGGCGCTCATGATCGTCCGGCACATTGCATCCCATACGTCCATGAACGACAGCGGCCCCGATGCATCGGCGCCGACGCCCTTGACCGGCGCGCCCTTCGGCCGGAGCGTCGAGAAGTCGTAGCCGATGCCGCCGCCCTGCTGCATGGTCAGCGCCGCCTGCTTCAGATGCTCGAAGATCCCGGCCATGTCGTCCGGGATGTCGCCCATGACGAAGCAGTTGAACAGGGTGACCCTGCGCCCGGAGCCGGCGCCGGAGAGGATGCGGCCGGCGGGCAGGAACTTGAAATCCTGCATCGCTTCGAAGAAGCGCTGCTCCCAGGCGGCCGGATCGGCTTCGGCGCGAGCGAGTTCGGCAGCAACCCGCCGCCAAGTGTCGTCGATGGTCTTGTCGAGCGGCTCGCCGTCCAAGGTCTTCAGGCGGTACTTCATGTCCCAGATCTGCTGCGAGACGGGTGCCACCTGGACCATGCGAGGCCTCACCTATGCGAAAGGAACCGGAGTTCAGTTGAGATGGTGTTGGACGGCCGCACGGCCATAAATCATGATGTTCATGTTACGTTCCGGTAGTCAAGTCCGTCGTGCGAGCCCCTGAGTGGTCCGATCCTCCACCGCATCCCTCGCCAGAAGGATGGGGTGCGAGCGGCGTACGCGGGTGCGGCGATTCTTCCAGTGATTCCGTCGCCTGGACGCACAGCCGATCGGTCGTCGATTCGATGCGCTGCTCCAATTCGCGCATGAACGCGCGGCGCTCCAACCCCGACGGCATCGGCGGCAGGAACTCCAGGGTGATCACGCCCGGTAACTTCAGGAAGCGGCGGCGGCCCCAGAACAGTCCCGAGTTTAGTGCAACCGGCACGATTGGCGCCCCGGCGCGCGCATAGATGGCGGCGATGCCAGGGTGGTAGGGCCGGCGCCGTCCCGCTGGCGTCCGCGTGCCCTCCGGAAAGACGATCACCTGCGCGCCGTCCGCCAGCGCCCGTTGCACCCGCGGCAGCATCGTCCTGATCGCGCGAACACCGGCTTCACGCTCGATCGGGATGCCGCCGGCCTTGCACATGTACCAGCCGACGAGCGGCACCCGCAGCAGCTCTCGTTTCAGGACGAAGACCGGGTCTTCGAGCAGCACGTGGAAGATCAGCGTCTCCCACGCGGACTGGTGTTTGGCGGCGAAGACGGTGGGGCCATCCGGCAGGTTCTCGCGGCCGATGACCCGCCAGCGCAGGCCGCAACAGATCCCGACGAGTGTGATCAATCCCCGGCACCAGAACGCCGCTGCTCGCTGCATCATCTGTCGCGTGCCGAACAGGAGCGGCACATAGAGAAGCGCCAGCGCGCTCGTCCACAGCGAGCCCAAAACCAGGAACAGCGCCGAGCGTACCCAGATCATCCTAGACTTCGCGCCGAGCCTTCGGCGAACAGCAGATGGCCGGCCCAATGCTCCAGGTAGGCCAGCAGATACTTGTTGTACTCGCCGATAATCAGCGCCGCCGTTCCCGGCCGTAGCCACCAGGTGCTCTGCTTGACGTGGTTGGGAAAGACCGGGTGCGGGATGACCTCGGCCTCCGGCACCGCCATCCTGAATTCAAACAGACTGCGCGGCATGTGGTAGTACCCGGTGACCAACCGCAGCGACCGGTAGCCGCGTTCGGCGCATCCAAGCGGCGGTTTCAGCGGCGTTGCCGCCTGTGTCGAGCGCGCCGTGCCCCGCCTCGACCCGGCTATCCAGGTCCGCGACCGGCCGGCCGGCGAGCCTGATCAGCTTCGCTACATCGACGGCCGGATGCACGCCGGAGATGAACATGCGTTCCGCCTTGTTCTCGGCGAGCAACCGCAGTCCGGTGGCGACCCGCTCGCTGCCGCCGGTCAGCACGACGATGGCGTCGGTGCGGCTGGCCGGGTCGGCGACCTTATCGGGGATGGCGCCGGCGAAACGCACCAGACCGGCGCCCCAGACAACCCCGGCGGCGAGGAGAACGCCGGCGGCGATCACCATCGCAACCCGACCCCAGCGCCTTTTCCGGTTCCGGCCGCGCCGCATGCTCGATCACGGCATCGCCGCGAGCGCCCGGCGGGCGGTAAGCCGTGCCGCGATGGCGGCAATGGCAACGGCGGCCAGCGGTAACGTCGCCAAGGCCGCCCATCCCGTCGACGAAAGCGAGAGGTCCGCGCCACGCTCGGTTCCCGGGGGCGTCGCTACCCAGAAAAACACAAGCAGCGTCGTCACGCCGAGCGCAAGCCCGATCGCTCCGCCGATCATCGCCGTGATCAGCGCCCGGCGCACCGCCGCATCGACGATGTCTTCCCCGTCGGCGCCCAGAAGGTGAAGGATCTCGATCGTTTCCCGCCGAGCAGCCAGTCTCTCCCGCATGGCGAAGACGACGGTGGCGGCGAGCGTTCCGCCGAGTACGACAACCAAAAGCAGGGCCAACGCCTCGATCGCCCGCATCAAGCGCAGCACCGGCGGATGCGCGGCATGGCCGCCGTCAATCCTCGCGTTCGGCAATTCCGCGCCGAGACGCTCACGAATGCTGTCCGCGCGTCCACCCGCATCGGCCGTCAGTTCCACATCAATGACCGCCGGCAAGCCTGGCCCGCCTTCCAGCGGCGTCGCGAGCCAGGGCCGGAGCAATGCAGCCAGTCGGGCTTCCGGTACCGGCTCCGCCCTCGCCACCTCGGGAAGGGCGCGGATGGCGGTGAGCGCCCGGTCGATGGCCGCCTGCCGCTCCTCCGGCACCGCCGCCGGCGCAAGCTGAACGGTCAGCCGGCTTTCCCGTTCAGCGCGCCACCGTTCGGCCGAGCCGCCCACCAGCAGCATTGCCGCGAGGGCCATCGTGGCCAAGTAGACGAGGACGGCGATCAACGCCGGAACGAACCTGCCGGCGCTGTCTTGCAGTGCCATTGCCGCGGCCGGCCGCCATTACGCCACCTCCGCCGCCGTGCGGTCACGCCCGACATTCGCCCCCTCGCCATCCCGGTGCAAGGCATCGCCGTCGGCCTCGCGGCTGAGCCGGCCGTCGTGCAAGCGCAGGCGCGGGTGACGAAACCGCCGCGCCAGCTGCTCGTTGTGGGTAGCGATCAGCACGGTGGTGCCCAGCTTGTTCAGCTCCTGGAACAAACGGATCAGTCGCAGCGCCAGCGAGTTGTCGACGCTGGCCGTCGGCTCGTCGGCGATCAGGAGGCGTGGCCGGGCGATGACCGCGCGCGCGATCGCGACAAGCTGTTGTTGTCCACCCGAGAGCGAGGGCGGGCGCGCCCGCGCCAGCACGTTCAGGCCCATTCGGCCCAGCATCTGCGTCGTGTCGCGGCTGATCTCCTGCTCATCGCGGCCGGCGAGTCGCAGCGGCAACGCTACGTTGTCGTAGAGCGTCAGGTGCGGCAGCAGGCGAAAGTCCTGGAACACCACGCCCACCCGACGGCGCAGCGCCGGCAGGGCGGCGCGGGGCGCCCCGGCGACATCGGTCCCGAATAGCTCGAGCCGGCCGCGGCTCGGGCGAAGCGCCACGTAGAGCAAGCGCAGGAGTGAAGTCTTGCCGACGCCGCTGCGCCCGACGAGGAAGTGGAACGAACCGGTTGGCAATTCCAAGGACACGTCGCGCAATATCTCCGGACCCCCACCGTACCGCAGCGCAACTCGATCAAAGCGTGCGATGGCGCCGGCGGGTGAAGGTGATTCCATGGACATCCGTGGGCTCGTTCAGTGGACCGTTATAGGGTTGATTTACTCCAATCGGGAGGCTTTCTTGCGCCGCCGTTTGGCGAGGCCTATAAGGTGGCAGAGCTTAACACAGCCCACCGATGATAATAGTCTGTCCGCGTTGCAAGGCTTCGTATGCGGTGAATGTCGCGGCATTTGGTGTTCACGCGCGCCTAGTGCAGTGTTCCGCCTGCCGCTTTCGCTGGTCGCAGCGGCCGGAGGAAAGTCGCGAAGCCGGTAACTCCGAAGATCCGGTGACGTCGACGCGGCAGGGCGGCGTCGATGATTCGACGGACACGGTAGAGTTGCCGCCGGAGAGCAAGGAGCAAACGGCGGCCGCAATCCCCGAGTCCGGCCCGGACATCGCCGAGAGCGATCCAGCGGCTGGCGAAACGGTGAGTACCGATTTGCGCGACGACAAAGCCGCCGAGGTCACCGACGAGGTGCATTCGCTGCCGCTCTCGCCGGAGAAGGGTTCGGCGGAAGGCAAGCCGCCCGCCGTCGACGCTTCGCCTGGTCAGCCGCCGACGCCGGGTCTTCGCCGCCGCCGCCGCGCCGTGGCCGCCGCCATCGCCGCCGCCGCGACCATGCTTGCGCTCATCGCGCTGCTGATCCTGCTGCGCGAACCCATCGTCACCGCGATGCCGGGCGCGGCGGGGGTGTATGGCTTGGTCGGCCTAGCTCCCGATTCGCTGGGAAAAGGGCTGGAGATCCGCGATGTGGCGAGTGCGCGCGAGCGCGTCGACGGCAAAGAGGTGATGACAGTGACCGGCATCGTCGCCAACGTCGCGCAGTCGCGCGAGCTGCTGCCGCCGCTTCGCGTCACCCTCTATGACTCGGCCGACGAGGAGTTGCAGTTCGTAACGTTATCGCATGCGCAACAAAACCTCGATGCGGGCCAAGCCGTTCGCTTTGAGACCAGGATCTCTCCCGCCAACTTGGAGGCCCGGCGGCTTCGCGTCGGTTTCGCTTCGGAGCCATAGCCGCTCGCGCGGTCAGAATTGCCGCAGCAGGCGATCGATGTAGTCGAGTTCGGGGCCCGGACGGAAGCGCTCGGCGGCCCGCCGCCGCAGTTCCTCCAGAATCTCGTGCGCGCGCTGAAGCTCGGCGCGCTCCGGAATCGCCAACGGCCCGGTTGCAAAGCCGCGCTGGCCATCCGGGGAGCGGCCGAAGATGTCGCCCGAGCCTCCTTCGCCATCGCCGCCTTCGCCGGAAATGCCGATCATCTGCCCCAGACGCTGCGCCATCGCTTGCCCGGCCGCGTTGAGCGAGCTCGCCAGCGCGTCCGCCGCTTGTGTCTGGTCGGTCAAGGCATCGGCGCGCCGGCCCTCTCCGAGAGCCTCGGCGGCGCCGCGCATAGCCTGATCCGCCTCGCCCAACGGCGCCGGGATGGCGCCGAGGAAGCCGTTCATGCGTAGCATCAGCTCGCCCAGCTCCCGCCGTAGTTGCCGCTGTTCGGCGGCATTCCCATTGCCGTTCGGGGACGGCGCCGTTTCCCGGCGTTGCCGCTGGCCTTGCCCGTCGCGCGGCCGGCGTTGCGGGCTGCCGCCGGACTCGCGTAGCTGCTGGAAAGTCTGCTCTAGCAGCGCCTGCTGGCGATCGGCCAGATCGCGCAACACGTCCATGAGCTCCTGCGCTTTGGCGACCGCCTGGCCCGCGTCGCCCGACCTCAGGCCGGAGCGAATGCCGTCGAGCGCCCGCTGCAACTGCGCCAGCATCTGCATCGCGCTTTCGCGTCCTCCCGTACGCGAGAGCTGTCGCGCCATCTCGACGAGGTCCTTGAGATCGTCCGAGCGCAGTGTTCGGAATTGGCGATCGGTCAGCGCCGGAGCATCGCCGCGGCGGGCCAACTCGGCGGCGGCCGCCGCAAGGTAGCGATCGAGCGCCTCCTGCAGCTCGTTCATCAACTTCTCGATCTCGGCCTGCGGCGCGCCGCCCTGCAGCGCCTCCATCAGCCGCTGCCGAGCCTCTTCCAGCCGCCGCTCGGCGAATGGCACGTCGCCCTGCTCCACCCGCAGCGCCGTTTCCCAGAGCAGATCGCGGACCGAGGGTATCGCCCCCGGGCCTTCATCCAGGCGCAGACGGGAAGTGGCGACGGCAAGCGCCAGCGAGACCACCGTATCATCGCGGAACTCTCCCGGCTGCGCGGCGATCCCGGCGAGCTCCGTGGCGACCGGCCGGCGCTCTCGATGGATTCATCAACCGTTTGCGCAGCGCGACGAGGGCGCGCGCCACGGGATGCTCGAACGAACGTTCCGGCAACACCATTTGGACCGGCTCGCCGCGGCCGGTCTGTCCCGCCGCGTCCTTCGCCTCCAGGTATATCCTCACCGGCAGCCCCGCGAGCGGGTGGTCGGAGAAGTCCCGCAGACCGTGACCGGATAGCGGGGAAGCTCCGGGCCTGTTCAGCGGGAGCTGCACCCGCAGCGCTTGGCCGGCGGCGGCTTCCTGGTCATCCACGGCGTTCACCACCGCCGCGAGCTCGTTGACGCCGTAGTCATCGCTGGCTTCAAAGGCGATCGACAGCAGGCCGTTCCCTTCCTCCGCCGGCGGCTCGGCGAAGGCGGCGGTCGGCGGAGCGTCGGGAAGCACCTGAATAGGCCACTCGGCAAGCGCATGCCGGCCCGCGCGCACAAGGATGCGATCGCCCTGATCGAGCGTCGTCTCGGCCCGCCACGCCTGCTTGCCGTCAGTCTCGCTCGCCAGTGAGACAAACTTGGTGCGGGCGGAGCCGACGGCGAGCACCGGCGCCCGGCCGACGCCGCTGGCCCGGACCAGTGCGCCGCTGCCACTGGGAACCGGGATGTCGGATCGCGTCGGCGCCGCCGCCGGGCCAACAGGCCCGGCTGCCGCGAGGCGCGCGACGTCGGTGGTGAAGAACATCGGCGCTACGCCGGTATAGGCGGGCGGCGTGATCCATAGCTCGACCACAGGCGGCAGGCGGCCGGCGTGGAAACCGGGGTCGATGGCGCGCAACAACCGAGGTCCGGCGTCCTGCCGCGCGGCGACCAAGCCTACGACCAGCGCCAGCAGCACGCCGGCGCGCAGCCCCCAGGGATCGTGGCGAGCAAGGCCGGGTCTGGGCCAGCGGACCCGGAGCCGCCTGACCATTGCCGCCATGCGCTGTTGATGCCGGCCCCACAGCGCTTCCGCCAGCCTGTCGCCCCGCCCGGCGGCCAGACGATCTTCAAGAGCGGCCAACGGATGGTCGCTGAGATCGTTGTCACGCTCGATCCGGGCGCGCGCCGCCTCGCGGGGGATTTTGCGGAAGCCCGGCCATGCCCAGATCAGCGCCGCGATCAGCGCGGCGGCTAACAGCAAGAGTACGCCCGCGTGCAGCCAGTCGGGGAAGAGCGGCAAAACGTCGATGAGGGCGAGCGCCACGAAGACGCCGAAAACGCAAGCGGCCGGCCATAGCCTTGGCCAGAGCCGTTCCCAGAACAAAGCCGCCCGACGCCAAGGCCAGCAGGCGGCGGTAGCGCCGGTCGCCGCGCCGGTCATTCCTCGGAACGTCCGGCATCGGTGTCATCGTGCTCGCGCCGCCACGGGCGGCCCAGCGACATCTTTGCCCGGTGACAACCAAGGCGGAAGATGCTGCCAGGCCAGCATTTGCTCGATCGTCACCCGCTCCTGGACCATCGCCCAGCTCGCCTGGCGCACGAGAACCTCCGGCGGCAGCGGCCGGGCGTTGTAGGACGAGGCCATCACCCTGACCGTAGGCGCCGGCGGTGCGGATCGCCAGCAGGTCGCCTTCGCTGACCGGCGGCAGTCCGCGGCCGCTACCGAACATATCGCTCGTCTCGCAGACCGGCCCGACGATGTCGACCTCGCGGAGATCGCCTCCGGCTTCCGGCTGGCGCACCGGCACGACGGCGTGCCACGCGTCGTAGAGCGCCGGCCGGAGCAAGTCGTTCATGCCGGCATCGACGATGACGAAGGTACGGGTCGAGCCTTCCTTCACCCGCAGCACCCGGGTTACCAAGACGCCGGCGTTGCCCACCAGCATGCGCCCTGGCTCGACGATGATACGGCAGCCGAGATCGCCGACGGTCTGCGCCGCCACCTGGGCGTAGTCGGAAGGCGAAGGCACGCTCGCCTCCTCGTTGCCATAGGGGATGCCCAGGCCGCCGCCGAGGTCCAGCGTGCGGATCGGCAGCCCGTCGGCGCGCAGCATGACCACCAGATCGCGCAGCCGCCGGAACGCCTCGCGGAACGGCGCGACCAGGGTGAGTTGCGAGCCGATGTGGATGGCGACCCCCGCCAGATCCAGCCCCGGCAGCGCCGCGGCTCTGGCATAGACGCGGTGCGCGGCGGTCCATTCCATGCCGAACTTGTCCTCGCGCGCGGCCCGTCGAAATCTTATCGTGGGTACGGGCGTCGACATCCGGATTGACCCGTAACGCCGTCGGCGCGCGCACGGCCGAGCGCCCGCGCTACCCGGTCGAGCTGTTCCAGCTCCGGCTCGGACTCGACGTTGATCTGCAGGACGCCGGCGAGCAGAGCTTCGACGCATCTCGCCGGCGCTCTTGCCGACGCCGGAAAAGACGATTCGATCGGCGGGAACCCCCGCCGCCAGCGCGATCGCCAGCTCGCCGCCGGAGACGACATCGGCGCCGGCGCCGAGCCGCGCCAGTGTGCCGACGACGGCGATGTTGCCGTTCGCCTTCACCGCGTAGCAGATCGTCGGCCCCAGCTCTCGGAATGCCTCGGCGAAGACGCGGTAGTGCCGCTCGATCGTCGCCGTGGAGTAGACATAGACGGGGGTGCCGGCCTCGTCGCGCGATCGTCTCGATCGGCACGTCTTCGGCGAACATCCGGCCATCGCGGTAAGAGGAAGTGATCCACGGCCGTCGTCTTCTCCGCTCAGCGGCTCGGATAGGTGCGCGGATAGTCGGCGCCGGGCGGCGGCTCGGGCGCGCCCTTGCGGCCGCAGCAAGCAAGCGGTAACGCCAGTGCCGCGATAAACGCCAACGACAGCAGCTGACGGCCGGAGTGCCGGCGAACGATCCTCATGCCAAGCAATATGCCGCCGCCCGAGGGATCTTCGAGCCGGAAAGCGGAGACTTCACGAAAGCGAAGCGGGCAAGGAGCCGTGCGTTGCTCAGCCGCCGACTTGCACGTGGTCGCTGTCGAGCGGCATCGGATAGGCGTCGGCGATCTGCTCCAGAGCCGTTGCCTGGCAGTCCGCGAACGCCGCATATGTCTCGCGTTCGCTCACGCCGATGCCGGCGGCCACCAAGTCGTCTAGGGCCTTGGAGACGACGTCGTCGTGACCGGGCTTCTCAAGGCCCAGGCGAATCAAGGACCGCGCATACTCGTCGGACTGACCGCCGCGAAGGCCGAGCTGATCCGCCGCCCATAGCCCGAAGAGCTTGTTACGCCGGCTTTGCACCTTGAAACGCAGTTCCTCGTCGAGTTTGAACTTCGCCTCGTGTCCCTTTTCTATTTCGCGGAGCGTATCCGTCATCATGTCCCCGATCAGGCGCGCGCAGAAGTAACTATTTAGGACAGAGTGGCGGCGCGGACAATGAGCCTCCCACGCCCGCGCCGAGTTCGGCGCCATTGGGGGCCTGTGAAAGACGAGGTTGGATCCCGATTATGTGTACGGTCATATTGCTTCGCCGGCCCGGGCACGCTTGGCCATTGCTGCTCGCCGCCAACCGGGACGAGATGGCGGACAGGCCCTGGCGGCCGCCGGCCCGGCACTGGCCGGATCGCCCGGCCATCATCGCCGGCATGGACGTACTCGGCGGCGGCGCCTGGCTCGGCGTCAACGACGCCGGGGTGACCGCGGCCGTGCTCAATCGGATCAACACACTCGGACCGGCCCCCGGAAGACGCAGCAGGGGCGAGCTGCCGCTCGCCGCCTTGGAGCATCCGACAGCGGAGGGCGCCGCTCAATCCATGACACGGATCGATCCTTGCGCCTATCGGCCGTTCAACATGGTCATCGCCGACGCAAAGGCCGCCTATTGCCTGCGCTGCACCGACGCAAGCGAGCCGGGGGCGGTAGCGAGCGTCAGCCTGGAGGTGGTTCCCGACGGCCTCTCGCTGATCACCGCCTACGAGCGCAACGACTTGCGCTCGCCGCGTATCCGACGATATCTGCCGAGGTTCACCGCCGCCGCCTCGCCCCGACCGGACGCGGACGACTGGAGCGAGTGGATGTCGCTGCTTGCCTGCCGCGACTTCGATCCGGAGGCCGGTCCGGGCGGCGCCATGACGGTGGTGACATCCACCGGCTTCGGCACCGTATCCTCTTCTCTCGTGGCGCTTTCCGCGCACGGCAGAGATCAGTTCGTCTGGCTGTTCGCCGCTGGCCCGCCCGGCGAGACCCCGTTCCGGCCGATACGCCCGTAGCGCTTCGGTAGTACGATTGTGTTGACGGCATACAGTTGATATATCACAGGCGCTTCCCTGCCGGCGGTGAAGCAACGACTTCCGAGGACAGCAGCCATGGCCCGACGCAGACAAATCTTTGAAGGGAAGGCGAAAATCCTCTACGAGGGACCCGAGCCGGGCACCCTCGTGCAATACTTCAAGGACGAGTCCACGGCGCTCAACGTCAAGAACAGCGCGGTGATCACCGGCAAGGGCGTACTCAACAACCGCATCTCCGAGTACCTGATGACCCGGCTCGGCGAGATGGGGATTCCGACGCATTTCGTGCGCCGCCTGAACATGCGCGAGCAGCTGGTGCGTGAGGTCGAGATGATTCCACTCGAGGTCGTCGTGCGCAATTTCGCGGCCGGCTCGTTCGCCGAGATCTTCCGGATGAGCGAGGGGACACCGCTGCCACGCTCGATCGTCGAGTACTACTATAAGTCCGACGAGCTGAGCCACCCGATGGTCTCGGAGGAGCACGTCACCGCCTTCGGCTGGGCGACACCGCAGGACCTCGACGAAGTGATGTCTTTGTCGTTGCGCATCAATGACTTCCTGAGTGGCCTGTTTCTCGGCATCGGCATGCGGCTGATGGACCTGACCATCGAGTTCGGCCGGCTCTGGGAGGACGACCAGGTGCGCATCGTGCTCGCGGACGAGGTCTGCCCCGACTCTTGTCGGCTTTGGGACATTCGCACTAACCAGCGGCTGGATCGGCGAGCATTTCCGCGGCGACTTCAGCCAGCTCGCCGATGCCTACCAGGAAGTGGCGCGCCGTCTCGGCATCCTTCCCGAGAGCGGCCCCGCCGACATGAAGGGCGCGGAGATCATGCAGTGAAGCCAGTGTTCCGGCGGAGCTTGGTGGTTTGCTGAAGGCCAGGGTGCACGTCACGCTGAAGCCGGGCGTGCTCGATCCGCAGGGCAAGGCGGTACGGCATTCGCTGGCGGCCCTCGGCTTCGCCGGCGTCGAGCAGGTCCGTCAGGGTAAGTACATGGAGATCGATCTGGCGGAGGGCGACCGCGCGCGGGCGAGGGAGACGCTCGAGACGATGTGCCGGCAGCTGCTCGCCAACACGGTAATCGAGAACTACACGATCGACGTCGGCGAATGAAAGCGGCCGTCATCGTCTTTCCCGGGTCCAACTGCGACCGCGACGTGGCGCTGGCGCTGCGCCAGGCGACCGGTCGCGATCCGGCGATGATCTGGCATGGCGAGAGCACGCTGCCGCCGCTCGACCTGATCGTCGTACCGGGCGGCTTCTCCTACGGCGACTATCTCCGCTGCGGCGCCATCGCCGCGCACTCCCCGGTGATGCGCGCCGTAAGACAGCGAGCGGCGGCGGGCGTACTCGTGCTCGGCATCTGCAACGGCTTCCAGGTGTTGACGGAAGCACAGCTGCTGCCGGGCGCGCTGTTGCGCAACGCAGGTTTACGCTTCGTCTGCAAGGATGTGTTTCTGCGTGTCGAGGATGACCGGTCGCCATTCACCGCCGGCTATCGTGCCGGGCAAGTGGTGCGCATGCCGATCGCCCACAACGAGGGCAACTACTTCACCGACGATGACACCCTGGCCCGGCTGCGCGACGAGGGCCGGGTCGCCTTCCGCTACTGCGGGTCCGAGGGCGTGGTGGACGATGCCGCCAACCCGAACGGCTCGCTCGACAACATCGCCGGCATCCTGAACGAGCGCGGCAACGTGCTGGGGATGATGCCGCACCCCGAGCGGCTCGCCGACCCCGAGCTCGGCGGCGCCGACGGCCGCGCGATGTTCGCCGGTCTCCTGGCGGCGCTCGTTTAAGCACTGCTCCATGCTGATTCCGTTGAAGGATAGCAACCCGCTCCGCTGGATCGGCTTCCCCTACGTCACCGTGGCGCTGATCGCCGCCTGCGTCCTCGCCTTCCTCTGGCAGGTCAGCCTGGGCCCGGCGCAGAACCGGATCATCTACGCGCTGGGCGCCATTCCGGCGGTAGTCACCGGCGATCGCGCGCTGCCCCCGGGTCTGGCGCTGGTGCCGGCCGAGTTGACGCTCATCACCTCGATGTTCCTGCACGGCAGCTGGCTGCACCTCGGGGGCAACATGCTGTTCCTGTGGATCTTCGGCGACAACGTCGAGGACGCCATGGGCCACGTCCGTTTCCTCGTCTTCTACCTGGTCTGCGGCGTCGCAGCGGCGCTGGTGCATGTCTACTTTAACCTCGGCTCGGAGATCCCGACGGTCGGCGCCAGCGGCGCGGTTTCGGGAGTCCTCGGCGCCTACCTCGTCCTGCATCCGCGCGCCCAGGTCATGACGCTGTTCTTCCGGTTTTTCATCACGCTGCCCGCCTTCGTTGTTCTGGGCATCTGGATCGCCCTGCAGGTCTTCAGCGCGTCCATGGAAATGGGCGGCAAGGCGGGCGGAGGCGTCGCCTGGTGGGCGCACATCGGCGGCTTCGCCGTGGGCGCCATCCTCGTTCTTCCGTTTCGTCGCCGCGGCGTGCCGCTGCTCGAGCGGGACGGCGTTCCTCCGCTGCCGCCCCGCACGTTAATCGACCGTTTGCGCGACGGCTCCGTGCCGGTGACTCGCCGACGCCGCTGGTAGGCAGGGGATGAATGGTGGACATCATGCTCCACCATGGCGGCTCGGTAAGCCATGTATCGGAGTAGCCGATACCAACCGCGAAAAATACTCATTTGCCAAATAGCAAGTCCGACCCCATCATCAAGGAGGGATCATCGATCATAAGCAAGGGAGCTAAGTCATGTGGGAGCTCGATAAAGTCGCCAACGTCGAAGTCGCCCGGCTCGTCCATGAGCAGGAGCTTGCGTTCCACGTCAGGAACCGACGTAACAAACAACTTGGGCTATGGCTGGCGGCGGAATTGGGACTGACCGAAGAAGCGTTGGACTATGCCAAAACAATCGTCGCCCTGGGCATCGCCGAGCCGGATGACGAGATTCTGGTGCAGCGGATTCGAGACGGGCGTGTTGCCGCGACAGGTTCGGATACCGGAGGCCGCCATCCGCTTCCAACTGGAGCGCGAGACAGCGCGCGCGGTGCGGGAATGCGCTTTCCTGCAACCTTCGATGCCGGTCGTTCATTAGCCGCTGAAGGGAATGGATGTCCGGTCGAGCCTGGGTTTCCCACACACTCCAACGCAGTGGAGGGCAGGCAATTGTGCGCCGCCCTGCAAACCTGAGCGTCACCTTTTCAGTCGAGCACTACAGGAGCGCGGTGATGTCATCCGTGGAAGATGAGGCGGGCGAAAAATATTGCGCTCATCGCGGCCCCTACCGCAATGATGATACCGCGAACGACACTCGCGGGTAGGGCTCTCGCGATTGGCGCCCCAACATAGCCGCCAACGATGGCGGCGGTCATCATGGCCAAGGCTTGCGGCCAAGCAACGATGCCTGCCACCGCGAAGGTGACAACGGAAACGGCGGAAAGGACAAACGACAGCCCATTCTTCAGGCCATTCATGACATTGATGATCTTTCATTCCCCAAAGCGAAAATAGGGCAAGGAGAACAATACCCAAACCACCATTGAAGTAGCCGCCGTATATGGAGACCAGGATAGTGCCGATCGTCCCATTGGGTTGAACGCCAAAACGGTTTCCTTGAGCCAATGCCTGAAACTCTGCCACCGAATGCGAAAACTAATGTTGCCGCAAGAAGTAGAAAAGGCACGATGGCAGAGAAAACGTCGTTGGACGACATCAACAGTAGCAGCGATCCCAGCAGACCACCCAGGACAGTCAGGGCGATAACCTTAAGCAGAGATCTGCCTTGCGATAGACTTCAGTTCGCGGCGAAAGCCCGCTGCTCCCCCGAGATAACCCGGAAAGACGGCAACGGCACTTGTGGCATTCGCGGCCACGGGTGGTATGCCCGCATAAACAAGAGCGGGGAAAGTAAGAAATGTACCACCACCTGCGAGCGTATTAAGAATTCCTGCAAGGAACGCGGCGCAGATAAGAACAATATAATCAAGCATGGCTAGTCTGTTATTACTTTGCACGAAGGAAGTTGGCCTCGATGACGCATTTTTCGAGTCTAGTCGGCCATGAAGATATGAGTTTGTTTCAGGAACGATCAGCGCCGGAAGTCCTCACACGTCTGTTTCTGCTTCGCGGGCGGCGATTTCACGCATGCCCGCGACCGCCATTTCGACGAGATCGCCGTCTCCTTCCGTTGAATACACGACGTAGGCCGGATGTCTGAACTCCGGGGCGCCCCGGACAATGTGAACGCACCCGGTTTCCAGATAAGAGCGGACGAGACGCATTGGAAAATAGCCGGAGCCGCCGTTTTCCAAGATGTGCTGCAACCCGAGCCAGCCGATATTGACCATTAAGCCGGGGCTGACGAACTCGGGGAAGCAAACGCTATGCTTCGAATAAAACTCCGGGCCCCAGTCGATATACACGTAACCCTTGCCCGGCCTGGGCTCCGCTGTTGGAGAGCTTGAAACGAACACGAGCCTCTCTTCGAGGAGAAGCTCCACCTTCAGCCCGGGACGGCTTTGCGGCGTGTACATGACGCCGATATCGATCCGCCCCTCGATGAGGCGCTGCATGAGATCCTCTTCGAAGCCGATCTCGGCGCGCAGCGAAATGTCCGGCGCGGTCTCCTGCATCAGCCGCAACCATCGCAGCAGCAGGTTCTCCCACAGTCCGATGCGGCCGCCCACGCCAAGCACGGCCCGGTAACCGGTCGGAATGCCAACGTCCTGCCTTGCCTGCTCGACGGTTCGGACGAGCGATGCCGCATGCTTCTGAAACTGCCTCCCGGCCGGCGTCAGCACTGTGCCGGCCTTGTTGCGCACGAACAGCGTGCATGCCAGTTGCTCCTCCAGCGTGCGGATGCGAGCACTGACCGTCGACTGCGTGACATGCAGCCGATCGGCCGCCGAGATGAAGTTGCCCGCGGCGACCACCGTGAGGAACGTGCGAGCCAGTTCCGTATCCATTTCACCATGCAGGCGACTGCGTCCGAGCCACGAAATAACAGATATCGGTACTTTCGATGCTAACGTCGAAAAATCTTCGTTTGCCACGTTCATTTCACGCCCCACCTCGCGATTAGGTGCGGGAGAAGCTCGGAGCGCCTTCCGTGCCGAAAGCGCCGTTCATCGATACCGGAGGAGGAGGTTTATAGATGCCTGAATCCCTATACCCGCAGTCCGACCAAGGACCTGGCCCGGACACGACGCGACCTCGCTCCGGAGATCGAGGAGGCGTTCCAACAGTTCAGTAAGGCCGTGTTCCAGGAAGGAGCGCTATCCGGCAAGACCAAGCAACTCATCGCCGTGGCTGTCGCGCACGTGACGCAATGTCCTTACTGCATTCGCGGCCATACCAAGGCGGCAAGCCGCGCCGGGGCGACTCCTCGAAGAGATCATGGAAGCGATTTGGGTCGCGGCGGAGATGCGGGCCGGCGGCGCCTACGCCCATTCGGCGCTGGCCCTTGATGCGATCGAACCCGCAACTCGGCCAGGCGGCGCCTGAGGGCCCGGTTGAAAACGCGACGAAACACCGGCTACACCCGACGGCTCTCGATAAACCCGTCATCGCGAGCGCGGCGAAGCGATCCAGCCCTCGGGTTATCGACCCGATACTCGTTGAGACCAGAGCCCGAGGTTCACCCGCTACCGCGGGTTCGCAATGACGATCTGCGAATTCTCGAAGTCGTCTTCACTCGCGGATGTGCGACCTGATCCGCCTTGATCTTTGGCATCCACCTCGTTCACCTGGTGGCGCCAGCGTCAGTGTGCTTCGTCCCAGTTGTGGCCGATGCCGGCGTCGACGACCAGCGGCACCGCGAGCTGGGCGGCGCTCTCCATCACCTGCCTGATCAGCGGCCGGGTCTCCTCGACCTCCGCCTCCGGCACCTCGAACAGCAGCTCGTCGTGGACCTGCAGCAGCATGCGGCGCCGAGGCCGCGTCGGGCCAGCGTCGCCGGCAGGCGGATCATCGCCCGCTTGATGATGTCGGCGGCGCCGCCCTGCAGCGGCGCGTTGATCGCCGCGCGCTCGGCGAAGGCGCGCGCCGAGGGTTCTTGTCGTTGATGTCCTTCACCCAGCAGCGGCGGCCGAACAGCGTGCGTGACGTAGCCGTTCTGGCGCGCTTCCTGCCTTGGCGCGCTCCATGTAGTCGCGGATGCCGGGATAGCGCTCGAAGTAGGCGTCGATGTAGGCCGCCGCCTCGCCCGGCCGATGCCGAGTTGGCGGGCCAGGCCGAACGGCGAGATGCCGTAGATGATGCCGAAGTTGATGGCCTTGGCCTTGCGCCGCACCAGCGGGTCCATGCCCTCGACCGGCACGCCGAACATCTGGCTCGCGGTGATCGCGTGGATGTCGAGGCCGTCGCGAAAGGCGTCCTTGCAGCGCCGCGATGTCGGCGACGTGCGCCAGCAGCCGCAGCTCGATCTGCGAATAGTCGGCGCTGACAGCAGCTAGCCGTCGGCGGCGACGAAGGCCTGGCGGATCTTGCGGCCCTCCTCGGTGCGGATCGGGATGTTCTGCAGGTTGGGATCGGTGGACGACAGCCGGCCGGTCGCTGGCCACCGCCTGCTGGAACGAGGTGTGCACCCGGCCGGTGCTGGCGTCGATCTGGCCGACCAGCGCGTCGGTGTAGGTGCTCTTCAGCTTGGCCAGCTGGCGCCAGTCCAGCACCTGCTGCGGCAGCGCGTGGCCCTGGGCGGCGAGCTTCTCCAGCACGTCGGCGCCGGTGCCGTACGCGCCGGTCTTGCCCTTCTTGCCGGCGCCGAGCCCGAGCTCGTCGAACAGCACCTCGCCCAGCTGCTTGGGCGAGCCGACGTTGAAGCGGCGGCCGGCGAGCTTGTAGATCTCCGCCTCGAGCTCGGCCAGCTTGTCGGCGAACTCGGCGCAGAGTTGGCGCAGGCGCCGGCATCGACCCTGATGCCCTGCCGCTCCATCTCGGCCAGCACCGGGATCAGCGGCCGCTCGAGCGTCTCGTAGACGGTCGACCATGCGCTCGGCGAGCAGCTGCGGCTTCAGCGCCCTGTGCAGCCGCAGGGTGACGTCGGCGTCCTCGGCGGCGTAGTCGCAGCGCCTTGTCCATCGGCACCTTGTCGAAGCTGACCCGGCCTTGCCGCTGCCGGCGACCTCGGAGTACTTGATGGTGTGTGGTCCAGGTGCAGCTTGGCCAGCTCGTCCATGCCGTGGCCGTGCTGGCCGCCTTCCAGCACGTAGGACAGCAGCATGGTGTCGTCGATCGGTGCCATGTCGATGCCGTAGCGTGCCAGCACCCGGATATCGTACTTGATGTTCTGGCCGATCTTCAGCACCGACGGGTCTTCCAGCAGCGGCTTCAGCAGCTCGAGCGCCCGCCCGCAGGCGATTTGACGCGGCGCCGGGTCGAGAACGTCCGCCGCCGCAGTGGCCGATCGGGATGTAGCACGCCAGCGCCCGGCGAGAGCGCCAGCGAGATGCCGACCAGTCGGCGCGCACGGCGTCGAGCGAGGTGGTCTCGGTGTCGATGGCGACGAAGCCGGCCTCGGTGGCGGCGGCGATCCAGCGGATCAGCTCCGCCTCGTCCTGCACCAGCTCGTAGGCGGCCTCGACGGCCGGGGGTTCGGCCGGCTCCGCCATCGCGGGTTCGGCAGGTGCCGCCGGCTCGTCCAGATCGCCGCGGGTCTGCAACCGGGCAATGACCGAGCGGAAGCCTTCTCCTGCAGGAACGCCAGCAGCCGTTCGCGGTCCGGTGCGCGCTTGACGAGGTCGCCCAGCGGCACCGGCGGCGGCACGTCGTCGCCAGCCGCACCAGGTCGCGGAGATGCGCGCCGCGTCCGGCGTGCGCCAGCAGCGCCTCGCGCCGCTTCGGCTGCTTGATCTCGTGCGCGCGGGCCAGCAGGGTCTCGAGGTCGCCGAACTCGTCGATCAGCTGGGCCGCGGTCTTGACGCCGATGCCGGGCACGCCCGGCACGTTGTCGATCGAGTCGCCGGCCAGCGCCTGGACGTCGACCACCTGCTCGGGCCCGACGCCGAACTTCTCCATCACCTGCTCCGGCCCGATCGCCCTGCTGTTCATCGGGTCCAACATGCTCGACGCCCGGGGCGGACCAGCTGCATCAGGTCCTTGTCGGAGGAGACGATGGTCACCTCCGCGCCGGCCTCGCGGGCGAGCCGCGCGTAGGTGGCGATCAGGTCGTCGGCCTCGAAGCCTTCCGACTCGATGCAGGCGACGTTGAAGGCGCGCACCGCCTCGCGGATCAGCGGGAACTGCGGCATCAGCTCCTCCGGCGGGTCGGGCCGGTGCGCCTTGTACTCGGCGTAGAGCTCGTTGCGGAAGCGTGCGCTGCTGGCGTCGAAGATCACCGCCAGGTGGTCGGCGTCGGTGTCGTGCATCAGCTTCAGCAGCATGTTGGTGAAGCCGAGCACGGCGTTCGACCGGCGTGCCGTCCGGCCGGGTCATCGGCGGCAGCGCGTGGAAGGCGCGGAAGATGAAGCCGGAGCCGTCGATCAGGTAGACATGCCGGGGGGCGGACGCGGTCGGGTTTGCGGCGGGCTCGCTCAGTGGCCGGCCGCCGTGCCGGGCTCGCCCGCGAGCACGAACCGGCGTGAGCAGTAGGGACACACCACGTCGCCCTCGGGCTCGATTCGCAGGTAGACGAGCGGATGGCCGAGCGCGCCGCCGCCGCCGTCACAGCCGACAACCGGGTGGGTGACGACGATCGCGTCGCCCTCGGAAGCAGTGGAAACTACGTCAGGCATCGGCCCCGGACCATCGACCTCGCGGACGGCAGGATGATAGCGATTGCGGAGCGACAATCAATCCTTCGCCGAGCGACAATCAATCCTTCCCGAGTGCGTCGAGTGCATCGCGCCTCAAGGCCGCGAACGTCCGAGCAGGTGCGCGCGCGGCGGACTTGACTCGAACGCAGCACCTGAAGAACTCCCATCCGTACTCTTGCGGATCGCCGGACGGCGATCCGCTATCTCAACCCCACCCGACCAATCTTCTCGTGCCTCAGTTCGCAATGTGTGTAGGCTGGTATAAACGAGAGCGAATTCCGCCGACGCCCTGGATGTCGCACCCTGCTTGGCTTGGGCGGCTGCGAGCGTGATGGTGGGTATCGATTCGCTTCACCCATCCTACGGGCTACTGACGGGAGCGGCTATGTCACATCATGCGGCGTAATGTCGCATCCTTCACGACGAAGTGGTGCCAGAGTGCCGCCGCTACGTGCAGGGCGATCACCGTCAAGACGATGTACTCCATCGCTTCCCCGTGCAGCGCTTTGCCGAGCGCGTAGATGCCGGGCGCGTCGCCGGTCGGTGAGGGTATGCCGATCCCGAAGAAATTAGTAATGCGGTCCTTCGCAGTCATTCGCAAAAATCCGGCAACTGGCACCAAAAGCGTGAGCGAGTAGAGAAGCACGTGGAGCACCTTCGCCGCCTTATGTGCCATTTCCGACTGGCCCAACGGCGGCGGCGCGGGCGTGTGTGTGAGAAGGCGTGCGACAGTCAGAGCAAACACCAGGATACCGAGTGACGTGTGTGCGTCGGTCCAGAAGGCGCGTGCCGGGCTGCCGCGCTCGGTCTCCTCCCGGATCGAAATGGTAACGAACATCGACGCCATTAGTGCTGCGATCATCCAGTGGAACGTCTTTGCCAGGGGCGTATAACTTTCCTCGCGATTGACGCTGGCCATGGTTGTCTCCTATGCGCGACCCGGATGCTCGAGCGGGGCTGTAACCTGGCTAGTGATCGCCGGGGAGCTTCATGAATTCGGCGAAGAAGTCGTTGCCCTTGTCGTCGACGACGATGAAGGCGGGGAAGTCCTCGACCTCGATCCGCCAGATCGCCTCCATGCCGAGCTCCGGATACTCGATGCACTCGACCTTGCTGATGCAGTCCTGGGCGAGCCGGGCGGCGGGGCCGCCGATGGAGCCGAGGTAGAAGCCGCCGTGCTTCTTGCAGGCGTCGGTGACCTGCGGCGAGCGGTTGCCCTTGGCCAGCATCACCATGCTGCCGCCGGCGGCCTGGAACTGGTCGACGTAGGCGTCCATCCGGCCGGCGGTGGTCGGGCCGAAGGAGCCGGACGCGTAGCCCGTCGGGCGTCTTCGCCGGGCCGGCGTAGTAGACGGCGAGGTCCTTGAAGTACTGCGGCAGGCCCTCGCCGCGATCGAGCCGCTCCTTCAGCTTGGCGTGCGCGATGTCGCGGGCGACGATCAGCGGGCCGGTCAGCGACAGCCGCGTCTTGATCGGGTACTGGCTGAGCTTGGCGCGGATCTCCGCCATCGGCCGGTTCAGGTCGATCTTCACCACGTCGCCGGAGAGGCTTTCCGCGGTGACCTCCGGCAGGTACTGGCCGGGGTTGGTCTCGAGCTGCTCGAGGAAGACGCCGTCCCTGGTGATCTTGCCGAGAATTTGCCGGTCGGCCGAGCAGGAGACGCCGATGCCGACCGGGCAGGAAGCGCCGTGGCGCGGCAGGCGGATGACGCGCACGTCGTGGCAGAAGTACTTGCCGCCGAACTGCGCGCCGATGCCCATTTGCTGGGTCATCCGGTGCACCTCTTCCTCCATCTCGACATCGCGGAAGGCCTGGCCGAACTCGTTGCCGCTGGTCGGCAGTGCGTCGAGGTAGCGGGCCGAGGCGAGCTTCACCGTCTTCAGCGTCAGCTCGGCGGAGGTGCCGCCGATGACGATGGCGAGGTGGTAGGGCGGGCAGGCGGCGGTGCCGAGCGTGCGGATCTTCTCGTCGAGGAACTCCGCGAGGCGCTTCGGGTTCAGCAGCGCCTTGGTTTCCTGGTAGAGGTAGCTCTTGTTGGCGGAGCCGCCGCCCTTGGCCATGAACAGGAACTTGTAGGCGTCGCCCTTGGTGGCATAGAGGTCGATCTGCGCCGGCAGGTTGGTGCCGGTATTCTTTTCCTTGAACATGTCGAGCGGCGCCACCTGACTGTAGCGCAGGTTGGTTTCGTTGTAGGCCTTGAGGATGCCGAGGCTGAGCGCCGCCTCGTCGTCTCCCGAGGTCCAGACGTTCTCGCCCTTCTTGCCCATGACGATGGCGGTGCCGGTGTCCTGGCACATCGGCAGAATGCCGGCGGCGGCGATGCCGGCATTCTTCAAAAGCTCGAAGGCGACGAAGCGGTCGTTGGCCGACGCTTCCGGATCGTCGATGATCTTTCGCAACTGCGCGAGGTGGCCGGGACGCAGCAGGTGCTGGCAATCGCGCATCGCCTGATCGGCGAGCAAGGTCAGTGCGCCGGTGTCCACCTCCAGGATTCCCCGGCCGTCGACCTTCCTCGTGCCGACGTGATCGCGGGTCAGCAGGCGATAGGGCGTCGCGTCCGCGCCCATCGGAAACATCTCGTGGTGGAGGTAGTTGCTGCTCATCGGACCCGATCCTCCCATGCGTTCGGGCGCGTATGTCCTACGCGTTCGGGCCCGTATGTCCTACTTTTTGCGGAACGTGTCGAGCGCGATCACCTGACCCGACGCCGGCTCCTGCTTCGCCGGTTCGCCCGCTTCTCCGTCCTCCGCATCGGCTTCGACGGAGAGGGTCTTAAGCTGCAGCCCGAAGTTCACGGAGGGATCGCCGAAAGCGCTGACGGCCGCCAGCGGGATCACCAGCCTCGACGGCCGGCCATGAAACTTCAGCGTCACCGCGACGAGATCGTCCTGCACCGTGAGGTCCCAGAACTGGTGCTGCAGGACAATCGTCATCTCCTCCGGGTATCTGGCCCGCAGTTCGGGGGACATCTCGACGCCGTCGGCGCCGGTCGCGAATGTCAGGTAGAAGTGGTGCTGGCCGGGCAGACCGTACTCGGCGGTGTGTGCGAGCGCCAACCGGATAACACCCCGAAGCGCGTCCTCCAGCCAGCGGTCGTAGGGAAGTTCGGATGTTGTCATCACGTCGACCCGCTCAGTTGCATCAGGAGTAGCCTTCGGGAGGTCGAAGTGGGAGGCTTCTGTTGCCAGGTGCCTCCCGAACCCCGCTCATGCCTTATGCGGCGAGAGCATATGCCTCGTTGTCGTTGGCATATCTAGGTTGGCCCGATAACGGCGGTACCATGCCGGGCGAAGACCACACCTTTACCACGCACGTCGATCCTGGTTCGCCCCCGTGAAAGGAGTCCGGCGGTGATCACCGGATTCGCGAATTGGTGGAGGCGCCGGGTACTGCCCCCGGGTCCGTAACGCTTATTTCATGTAGCGTTTATCGCCATAGTCGATTGCTCGACGTCGCTAATATAAGGCTTCGGATGGGCTCGGCGCAAGCGCGTGCCGGGTGCGCGCACTTCTGGAGCGATCTAAATGCAACTCACCCCGGAGCAGCAGGCCGAGATCGAGGCGCAGCGCGCGGCCAGCGCCGAGACGCGGCGGGCCACCGTGCCGGCTCTGGAGGAGATCCTCTACCAGCCGCAGCCGGTGCTCGATCACGGCTTCGTTCGGGTAGTCGACTACATGGGCGATGACGGGGCGATCGTGCAGGCGGCGCGCGTCTCCTACGGCCGCGGCACCCGGCGGGTGCAGGACGACGCCGGGCTGATCGATTACCTGATGCGCCACCGTCACTCGACGCCGTTCGAGATGTGCGAGATCAAGTACCACGTGAAGCTGCCGATCTTCGTCGCGCGGCAGTGGATCCGGCATCGAACGGCGAACGTCAACGAGTACTCGGCGCGCTATTCGGTGCTCGACAAGGAATACTACCTGCCGGCCGCCGAGCAGTTGGCGACGCAGTCTGCGAGCAACCGCCAGGGACGCGGCGACGCGTTGTCGGCGGAGGACGCCGGCGCGCGTCTTCGCATTGTTGCGGGAGGACGCCGAGCGCTGCCACGCGCACTACGAGGAGATGCTGGACGAGGACCGCTTCGGCCTCGCCCGCGAGCTGGCAAGGATCAACCTGACGCTCGCCACCTACACGCAGTGGTACTGGAAGATCGACCTGCACAATTTGCTGCATTTCCTCAGCCTGCGCGCCGATGCGCACGCGCAGTACGAAATCCGCGTCTATGCCGAGGCGATGCTGGAGACGGTGCGCCTTTGGGTGCCGCTGGCGCACGCTGCGTTTCTAAAGAACCGGCTGGCAGCGACGACGCTGTCGGCGCCCGCCATGGCGGTGGTTCGGCGGATGCTCGCACGCGAGCAGGTCGCGCAGCCGGACAGCGGCCTCTCACCCCGCGAATGGCGAGAGCTGATGGCGGCGCTCGGGCGGGACAGCTGAACCGCCAACGGCAGCACGCCCGTATGACAACGCAACGTCATGGCCGTGGGCTCGACCCGGCCATCCACGAGCCTGCGGGCAGCGCGCCGAATGATGCGCGGTTGGCCGGGAGCAGCCCGACAAGTCGTCATTGCGAACCCGCGGAGCGGGTGAAGCAATCCAGCTTTTCAGTCAGGTGCACGAGATGGATTGCTTCGCTCTGCTCGCAATGACGAGCCTTCCCGCATCATTAGGAGACGACGATGCGCGGGGCCGTGGCGGCGCGCGCGGCGATACTCCCCTCCAGGTGCCGCCAGACCCTCGCGGCGATAGCCATGTAGGCGCGCGCGTGCTCGCCTTCGGGATCGGCGGCGACGATCGGCCGGCCCTCGTCGGAGGTCTCGCGGATGGCGATGTCCAGCGGGATTTCGCCGAGGAAGTCCATGCCCAGGCGCTCCGCCTCGCGCCGCGCCCCGCCGTGGCCGAAAATTTCGCTGCGATGACCGCAGTTCGGGCAGCAGAAGTAGCTCATGTTCTCGATCAGGCCCAGCACCGGGACGTCGACTTTGCGGAACATGTTCAGCCCCTTGCGGGCATCGATGAGCGCTATGTCCTGGGGCGTCGAAACGATGACCGCGCCGGCCAGCGGCACTTTTTGCGCCATCGTCAGCTGCGTGTCGCCGGTCCCGGGCGGCATGTCGACGACCATGACGTCGAGGGATCCCCAGCCGACATCGCGCATCATCTGCTCCAGCGCCGACTGCACCATCGGCCCGCGCCAGACAATTGGCGTGTCCTCCTCGACCAGAAACGCCATCGACATCGCCTTGATGCCGTACTTCTGCATGGGGTCGAGCTTGACGCCGTCGCTCGATCCGGGCTGGCCAGTGATGCCGAGCAGCCGGCGCATCGAGGGACCGTAGATGTCGGCGTCGAGCAGTCCGGTGCGATGGCCGAGCTTGGCCAGCGCCAGCGCCAGATTGACCGCCGTGGTCGATTTGCCGACGCCGCCCTTGCCGGACGCGACGGCAACGATCGCCCCGACCTCCGGTAACAGCCCGCCAGCGGTCGCTGGCCCCGCCGGGTGATGATGATGCGGGCGTTGCGGTGGCGGTGGGACGGCCCCCTGACGTTCGGCGGTGAGCACGACACTGGCGGTGATCACGCCGGGCAGCTTGTGGACGAGAGTTTCGACCTGCTCCCGCAGCGGCTCGAGTTGCGGTCCCCGCTTTGGATCGACTTCCAGCGCGAGAACGACATGCCCTTCCTTGATCCGCAGGCCTTGCACCATGCCGAGACTGACGATGTCCTTGCCGCGTTCCGGATCGACGATGCACTTTAATGCGTCCAGCACCTGCTGCTCGGTGACCTGACCCATAATTCGAAGCCTCTCCGCCGCGTCGTGATCCTTAGCGAATGCATGGCTCGCGTTGCGTGCCGAAGTCCGCTGGCTTATATACCCCGCTACCATATATGCGCGGCCGGGGACGCGGCCAAGCGTTGCGGGATCGCACGCGACGCTCATTCGGAGAACGTCCAATGGCCTGGAATCCAAAAGGCGGACCGTGGGGCGGTGGCGGCGGGCCCTGGGGGGAGGCCCTTCGTCCCCACCGCCTCCTAATATAGAAGAGATGGTGCGCCGCACACAGGAGCGGGTGCGGCGCATGGTGCCGGGCGGTCTCGGCACCGGTCGCGGCATCGTCCTGATTGTCGCGGCCATTCTGGCCATCTGGCTGGCCACCGGCTTCTATCGGGTGCAGCCCGGCGAGCAGGGAGTTGAGCTTCTGTTCGGCAGCTACGTCAAGACCACGACTCCCGGCCTCAACTACTGGTTCCCGGCGCCGATCGGCGAGGTGCTGACGCCGAACGTCGAACAGACCAATCAGATCACCATCGGCTTTCGCGGTGACGGGCCGCGCGGCGGAGGACAGCGCGACGTCCTGCAGGAAAGTCTGATGCTGACCGAGGATCAAAACATTATCGATGTCGACTTCATCGTTCAGTGGCGGATCAAGAACGCCGCCGACTACCTGTTCAACATCCGCGATCCGGAAGGAACGGTCAAAGTCGCGGCCGAGAGCGCCATCCGGGAGATGATGGGCAAGGCCTCTCTGGAGGAAGCCTTGACCATCAAGCGGCAGCAGGTAGACGATCGCACACGGGAACTGCTGCAGAATATCCTCGACAGCTATGGCGCCGGCATCTTCATCGCCGAGGTGCAAGCAGCTCAAGGTCGATCCGCCTTCCGAGGTCATCGACGCCTTCAACGATGTGCAGCGTGCGCGCCAGGACGCAGGATCGG
This sequence comes from uncultured Alphaproteobacteria bacterium, assembly GCA_963786265.1. Taxonomy (GTDB): domain Bacteria; phylum Pseudomonadota; class Alphaproteobacteria; order Rhodospirillales; family Defluviicoccaceae; genus Defluviicoccus. The sequence continues at coordinate 5,890 of CAWAYT010000036.1, read as the reverse complement.
TCGGTGAACGAAGCGACGGCTTACCGAAACGACATCGTTCCGCGAGCGAAGGGCGAGGCGCAGCGCATCATCCAGGACGCAACGGCATACAAGGAGCGGCTCACCGCCGAGGCCGATGGCGAGGCGAAGCGCTTCGTTTCGGTGCTCGAAGCCTATCAGTCGGGCCGCGACATAACCACGCGGCGGCTTTATTTGGAGCGGATGCAGCAGATCTTGAGCAACATCGCAGAATGTCATCATCAATTCGGCGACGGCGGGCCAGGACGTCGTCCCCTATCTGCCGCTGCCCGGAATTGCAGCGGCGGCGGCAGGAGACCGCACGATGAACAAGAACACGCTCATCGTCGTCGCCGTCGTGGCGGTAATCGCTATCGTTCTGCTGCTGAGCTCGGCCTTTACCGTGCGGCAGACCGAGCAGGCGCTGATCCTGCAGTTCGGCAACCCGGTGCGCGTCGAACGGGAGCCCGGGCTGAAGTTCAAGGTGCCGTTCATCCAGAACGTCGAGTACTACGACAGGCGTATACTCGATCTCGACCCGCCGGTGCAGGAGGTTCTGCTTTCCGATCAGAAGCGGATCAACGTCGATTTGTTTGCTCGCTATCGGATCGTCGATCCGCTGCGGTTCCGGCAACGGGCGGCAGACCGACGCCAACTTCCGGCAGATTTTCGGAAGCCGTGTTAATTCCATCCTGCGCACGGAGGTGGCCCGCGTGGGACTTGCCGAGCTGCTCTCGGACGCAGCGGGCGCAGTTGATGGGCAGCATCGCCGACGAGCTCAAGTCGCAGGGTCCGGACTTCGGCGTCGAGGTCGTCGATCTGCGGATCGGCCGCACCGATCTGCCGGAAGCGACCAGCCAGGCGGTTTACAACCGGATGCGCTCGGCCCGTGTCGCCCAGGCGGCGCAGCTTCGGGCGGAGGGCGAGCAGATGAAGGCGCGGATCCAGGCGGAAGCCGATCGCGAGCGCACGGTCATCCTCGCCGAAGCGACCGGCAGTCGTCAGATTCAGCGAGGCGAGGGCGACGCGCGAGCGAACGATCGTTCTCAACGAGGCCTACAGCAAGGATCCGGCTTCTTCGACTTCTACCGGTCGCTGGAGGCATATGGCGCGCTCGGCCGGGACGGCACGACGCTGGTGCTGAAGCCCGAGGCGGACTTCTTCCGCTTCTTTCTTGACGAGCAAGGCAGGCAGCCTGAAGCAGGCGAGTCGCTGAAAAGCAGGCAATCGCCGAGCTTGCGACGCGCAGACTTCTTGTGCAGCTTGCGAGCGACGCGCAGCAGATGATGTAACGCAAGGAGAGTTGAGCGATGAACTTTGCCAGGACGCCATCTCCGCGACCGCGGCCGTTCTTAGGTCGGCGGCGTTGCTGATCGCGCTGGTCGTCCTGCTGCCGAACCATGCGCTTGCCCGCGCGGTCCCGGACAGCTTCGCCGATCTGGCCGCGAGACTGCTGCCCTCGGTCGTCAACGTCTCGACGACCCAGGTCGTCGAGGGCAACCCGGGCATCGAACTGCCGCAACTGCCGCCCGGCTCGCCCTTCGAGGAGTTCTTCAAGGAGTTCATGGAGCGCGGCAACCACCGGCAACAGCAGCAGCGGCGGCGCGCCACCTCGCTCGGGTCGGGCTTCTGTCATCGACAACCTCGGGTCACATCGTCACCAACAATCACGTCATTCAGGATGCCGACGAGGTCACGGTCATCCTGCATGACGATACCCGGCTCGAGGCCAAGGTGATCGGCCGCGACGCCAAGACCGACATCGCCGTACTCAAGGTCGAGCCGAGCGCCAGGCTGGCGCCGGTGCAAGTTCGGCGACTCCGACGACGTCGCGCGTCGGCGACTGGGTGCTCGCCATCGGCAACCCGTTCGGCTTCGGCGGTACGGTGACGGCCGGCATCATCTCGGCGCGCGGCCGCGACATCAAGCCGGGCCCTATGACGACTTCCTGCAGACCGACGCCTCGATCAACCGCGGCAACTCCGGCGGACCGACGTTCAATCTCGACGGCGAGGTGGTCGGCATCAACACCGCCATCTTCTCGCCGTCCGGCGGCAGCATCGGCATCGGCTTCGCCATCCCGTCGCAACAGCGCGCAGCCGGTGATCCAGCAGCTGATCGAGCATGGCCAGGTGCGTCGCGGCTGGCTCGGCGTTCGCATTCAGGCGGTAACCGACGAAATCGCCGAGGCGCTCGGCCTCAAGGAGGCGGCCGGCGCGCTGGTTGCCGGCGTCATCCCGGGCGGGCCGGCGGAGAAGGCGCGCCTCAAGGACGGCGACATCATCCTCGAGTTCGACGGCAAGCCGATCGGCCAGATGCGCCGGCTGCCCCGTCTGGTGGCCGATACCGAAGTCGGCAAGACGGTTCCGATCAAGGTCTGGCGCGACGGGGCGCGAGCTGATCGATGAAGGTCGAGGTCGGCGAGCTCAAGGAGGCGGAGGAGAAGCTGGCGGCGGCCACTCCTGGAACGGAAAAGCCCAGCGGCGGCGAAAGCGTCGCAGGATCTCGACATCGAGCGTCGCCGCTATCGACGATCAGCGTGCGCGACCCGCTACGGCCTGGAGCCGGACGCGCGAGGCGTTGTCGTCACCTCCGTCGATCCGAACGGTCCGGCGGCCGAACAAGGGGTGCGGGTCGGGGATCGGATCGTCGAGGTTGCGCAGGAACCGGTATCGACGCCGTCGCAGCTCGCCGCGAAGATCAAAGCGGCGAAGGCGGCGGCCGCAAAGCGGTGCTGCTGTTGGTGGAGGGCGAAGGCGGCATGCGTTTCGTCGCCATCAAGTTCGGCAAGGGATGATGAACGCGACCCCCGGGTCGATAAGAACGCCGCCGCTCATCCAGCCGTTCACCGCGATCCGCCCGGCTCCGGGCCGCGCCCCGGAGGTGGCTGCGCGACCTTACGATGTTCTCAGCTTCGCCGAGGCGAAGGCGGCGGCTGGCAGGCCGCTGAGCTTCCTGCACGTATCGAGGGCCGAAGTCGACCTTTTCGATGGGACAGACCCCTATGCCGCCGAGGTCTATGCCCAGGCGGCGTCAGCCTTTCACGTGATGCTCGAAAGCGGCGCGCTGATCCGTGAGGCGCGGCCCTGCTATTACGTCTATCGCCTGCGCGCGGACCGTCACGTTCAGACAGGGCTCGCCGCCGCCGGCTCCGTGGCCGCGTATTCGACGAACCGCATCCGGCGGCATGAGCACACCCGCCCCGACAAGGAGCTGGATCGGACCCGGCAGATCGAGGCCGTCGGCGCGCATACCGGCCCGGTGCTCACGGTGCATGCGCCGGATCCCGAGATCGCCCTGCTGCTGGAGCAGGCGGCGCGGGCCGAGCCTGTCGCCGATGCTGTTACCGACGACGGGACGCGGCATCAGGTTTGGCCGCTTGCCGACGCCGCGATCATCGATGCGGTGACCAAGCGTTTCGAGGCGATGCCGGCTATCTGGATCGCCGACGGACATCATCGCTCGGCCGCGGCCGCCCGGGTCGCCGAAGCGCGCGCGAAGGCCGGAAGGCACAGCGCGGGGCGGTTTCTGCTGGTCAGTTTCCCGACCGATCAGGTACGCATTCTCGACTACAACCGCGTCGTCCGCGACCTGAATGGACGGACCGAGGGCGCCTTTCTCGAAGCCGTCGGCCGCGCCTTCGAGGTTGCGATCACGGGCGAGCCCGTTCGTCCGGAATCGCCGGAGACCTTCGGCATGTTTCTCGGCGGCCGCTGGTACCGGCTGCGGCTTCGCGAACCGCCGCCCGCCCCCGCGTCACCGGTCGATCGCCTTGATGTCAGCTTGCTCAACGATCGGCTGCTCGCGCCGCTGCTCCGCATCGGCGACCCACGTACCGACAAACGGATCGACTTCGTCGGCGGCGGCCGCGGTTTGCCGGCGCTCGAGGAGCGCGTGCGGTCCAGCGAGCTGGGCGGTCGCCTTCGCGCTCCACCCCACCCCGCTCGCCGACCTGATCGCCGTCGCCAATGCCGGCCAGGTGATGCCGCCGAAATCCACTTGGTTCGAGCCGAAGCTTGCCGACGGCCTGTTGTCGCTACCGCTCGAGTGAACTGCCGGCACAATCCGACCTTGAATGCGACCGCGTTCCGTTGCGGATTGCCGTAAAGGCGAAATCGGACTGGGGCGTTTTTCAGCGGTCGAGATTGTAAGAAAGTACCTTCGGAGAACTTGCAATCTCATAGAAGCTGCGATGATGTTTGAACGATACTCTGTGTTCAAATCATAGATGCTCTTGTCCGGAGCTCGCGGCATGACCGGCAATGAGATTAGCGTGGCGAACGAACAGCAGAAGGCCGGCTTGGCGCAGCCGGCCATGGGATTTTCGATCGTCGGCATCGGCGCGTCGGCGGGCGGCGTCATGGCGCTGCAATCCTTCTTCGAAGCTTTGCCTGACCGTACCGGCCTCGCCTTCGTCGTGATCGTGCATCTGGCTCCCGAGAGCCCCAGCGAGCTGCCGAGAATCCTTGCGGCGCGGACCCGCATGCCCGTTACACAGGTTAATGAACCGGCTGCTCTGGAGCCCGATCACGTCTATGTCATTCCTCCGGATCGGCACCTGCAAATCTCCGACAACGAGATCTCGGCCCACCAATTCGATAATCCGCGCGGGCAACGAGCGCCGATCGACCTGTTCTTCCGCTCACTGGCCGAAGCAGCACGGCGACGGCTTCGCCATCATCCTCACGGGCGCCGGCTCGGACGGCGCGGTCGGTCTCAAGGCCGTCAAGGAAGCAGGCGGCATCATCCTCGTGCAGGACCCGAACGAGGCCGAATATGCTTCGATGCCGCGCAGCGCGATCGCCACGGGGCTCGCCGACTTCGTCCTGCCCCTCCGCGAAATAGCCGCGCGCGTTGTCGAGCTTGCGCGGAACAAGGAACATGTCCCGCTCGAGCAGCTGCGCGACACGGATGAAGAATACGTGCGCCGCATTCTCGCCCACGTCCGCGGCCGCACCGGTCACGACTTCTCGCAGTACAAGAAATCGACGGTGCTGCGACGGATCGCGCGCCGCACCCAGGTGACGAGAAGAGAACAGCTGGCGGACTATTTCGCGTTCCTCCGCGACAATGTGGAGGAGGTGCAGGCGCTGTTCGGTGATCTGCTGATTTCGGTGACGACATTCTTCCGAGACCCGAAAGCGTTCGAGGCTTTGGCCAAGCATGTCATACCGCGGCTCTTCGAGGGCAAGGAGTCGAGCGACTCCATTCGCGTATGGGTGCCCGGCTGTGCCACGGGCGAGGAGGCCTACACGATCGCGATCCTGCTCTTGGAGGAAGCGGCGCGCCACGATATCCGCCCGCAGGTCCAGGTTTTCGGTTCCGATCTGGATGTCGGTGGGCTTGCCGTTGCTCGCGAGGGCCGATACCCGATCGCGATCGAGGCCGACGTCAGCGAGGAGCGTCTTCGCCGCTTTTTCTCGCGGGAGGGAGACCACTACCTGGCCAAGCGAGAGCTTCGGGACGCGATCCTGTTCGCCAGCCACAGTCTGCTCAAGGACCCGCCATTCTCACGGCTCGATCTCGTCTCTTGCCGCAACCTGCTCATCTATCTCGATCGCGAGCTTCAGCAGCAGGTCTGCGGCATCTTCCATTATGCCCTGAACCTCAACGGTTTCTTGTTCCTCGGCTCGTCCGAAAGCGCGGAGAGCCCGCCCGGTTTGTTTCGCACCGTCGACAGGGAAGCTCGCATTTACCAGTCGGCGGGGCGCTCGGGGGACAAGCAGTTGCCCCTTCCAAAACTGCTCGGCACTCCCGGACGAACCCAGCATGCCCCTCACGTTCCGCGCGACGTCACTCGCGCGGCCGCAGCCGGCGAGACGGCTTTGCATCGCCTGGCGCTGGAGAAGGAGGCGCCGCCGAGCATTCTCGTCGACGAGGCGCATAGGGCGCT
>CAWAYT010000035.1:0-76040 GCA_963786265.1 uncultured Alphaproteobacteria bacterium | reverse complement strand
CCTCGCGCTGCAGGCGCCGGCCACTCAGCTACGGATAGGCCGTGATCCGCTCCTGCGGATACGCCTTGTACGGATCGAGGCGGCGCGCCTACGGTGGTCGCGGCCTATAGACCGGCGGCTCCAGGCCGTGGGCGATGTATCGGCGGATGGTCTTCGCATCCTTGCCCGTCTCCCGGGCGATCGCGGCAACGGACAATCCCTGTCGATGAAGGTCGAGTATCATCACGAGCTCCCCAATTTTGACCACCGCCTCCCTCCCGTCGTCTCCGGACGGGAGCCAACCCAGGCGATCGATCGGCCGCCCGCTCTGCCGGGACGCGTCCCGGCAGAGCGGGCCATCAAATGCCAATCAGGGAATTTTCAATCGGCACATTCAGGGAGAATTCATCCGGTACTGACAACCGTCTCGTCCGGCCGCCGGTTCGCCGGCCCCAGGGCATGCTGCGGTCCAAGCGCAGCTCGGCGCCGAGGATCTGTCAACTGGTGACAACTGCGCGGAAGCGGACCTGCCACGCCTCGACCCGGTCATAAGCCCGGCCGATTTCTGTCAGTGGAAGGCCGTCCTGGGAGCCGCCTCGACCAGCTTGGCGCCGGGCCGGCCGCCTGGCGGCCGAGACGCTCGACTTCATCACGCCGTATGTCCGTCCCGGGCGTGACGCACCGGCGAGCTCGACCGGCTGTGTCACGGCTTCATCGTCGATCACGAGCGCGATCCCGGCGCCGCTCAACTATCGCGGCTTTCCGAAGTCGATCTGCACCTCGATCAACCATGTCGTCTGCCACGGCATTCCGGGCGACCGGCGGCTGCATCGACGGCGACATCGTCAATATCGACGTCACCGCCGATCCTCGACGGCTGGCACGGCGACACCAGCCGCATGTTCTTCGTCGGCGACAGATCGGCGTGAAGGCGCGCAAGCTGGTCGACGTCACCTACGAGGCGATGATGCGCGGCATCGCGGCGGTCAAGCCCGGGCGTGCGCGTCGGCGACATCGGCGACGCGATCCAGCGCTACGCCGAGGCGCAGCGCTTTTCGGTCGTGCGCGATTTCTGCGGCCACGGCGTCGGCCGCGTGTTCCACGACGCGCCGTACGATCCTGCATTACGGCAGGCCCGGCGACGGGGCCGGTGCTGCGCGAGGGCATGTTCTTCACCGTCGAGCCGATGATCAATGCCGGCCGCTACGAGGTGAAGGTGCTGAGCGACGGCTGGACCGCGGTGACCAAGGACCGCTCGCTGTCGGCGCAGTTCGAGCACACGATCGGAGTCACCGCGACCGGCTACGAGATCTTCACCATCTCGCCGGCCGGGCTGCACCGGCCGCCCTACGATCTCTACCTGCCGGTGTAGCGGAGGCATCCATTCCTTATACCACTTATTGTTCAGCACGACACCGAGTAGCTGCTCCGTACTTTCCTGCCAAGATAAACGCGGGATACCACTTGAAGGAAGGATTTTGTCCGCCGCACGAAGATCGAGCCAAACCTTGATTGCAGCCTCGATATCATCAGGCCGCAGCCCGTGAAAGTAAAGAGCATGTCTACCTGCAACCTCGCGAAAAACGGGCAGGTCGCGCGCGATGATAGGCAACCCGTGGCTGGCGGCCTCGATCAGAGGCAGTCCGAAGCCCTCGCCTTCGGACGCCATCAACAGAACCGATGCTAGGCGATAGAGCTCTTCGAGCATTTCGTCTTGGGCATTCTCGATCCAGAAGAGCCGTGACCCCCGTTCTGAATGGACCCTTACCCGTTCCACAAACTGATCCATGCCCCAACCCGGCTTGCCTACAATCACGAGGTTGATTTCGATGCCGCTTTCCCAGGCATTCTCGAGGCCACTCAACACCTGAGCATAGCCCTTACGTGGCTCGATGGTGCCCACCATCAGCACGCTTGGCCGTTCGGCTAAGGCTCTGGTCAATTCGCCGGGAAGATAAGTGATGCGATCATTGACCGCTGGGCAGAAGTCACTCCCGAGATGAAAATAGCCGATTTTCAGGGGACAATGTCGCATGACTGGATGATCGTCCATCCAAAGCATAAAGTCGTCGGCGACGGCTCGCGTGATGCAGACAACCCCCGTACCTATCTCGGCAATAGTTTTTATCCATCTCGGGAACAGATCGGGCGGGAACGGGAAACGATCTGGCCATTTTGCAGGCAATATGTCGTAAACCACGAAGACAATCGATACTCCCCGATTGCGCAGGGATCTGAGATAATTAGCCATTTCGATAGTCTGCACGATTGCAAGATCGAGAGCCAAGAATACGTCATCGCGTCCTGGATCGATCACTTCTTCAGGCATGCCTACAGCGGGTATCCCGAGAAACTCACAGGTAAAGCGGCGTGCGTGTCGATAGACCTTCGCTTCGTGATCGAAGAAGACGGAGACTCACTAGGTGCGTCGCCCGGTCCCGCTCAATTATATGACGAAGCGTTTGGCGAACGACTTGTCGAATGCCGCTCTTGGCATCGTGAAAGGCCAGCACGGAAACATCGACGAAGAGGTACGGTGGACCCGCGCGCTGCGTCATGATGTGCGCCAAACTTTCTGCAACATCGTGAAGTGCTGGTCGGTTATGCGCATTGAAAGAGCGCAGCGAGGTGATGTGGGCAGCAAGACGTCGTCGTCGCTCCTTCAAGCTTTCCGCCGGAAATCCTTCGAGCACCTCGTAATAGCGCTTCGCTATGCGGCCGGGGTCATGGTTAATCCGGACGTAATCCCGGCTGCGATCTCCGATTTCTGTGCGCAACCTAGGGTTCTCAAAAAGGCGCTCAAGGGCGCCCACTAACTCACCTTCGGCGGCATCTTCGTCAATCCGGATGACCACCTCAGCATCATTTCAGCGAGCGTACCGTGGGCGTTAATGACCGTTGGGATGCCGTGGGCAAGGCAATCGAGAAGTGCTCCTGAGGTCTCGCCACGACTTTGTCCCCGCAGCTGGACGGCCGCGTCGGCAGCCGAGAGATACGTTTCATATAGTTCCTGGCAAACATATCCTAAAACGGTGATTTGGTCAGGTCGCGGACTAGTGCCAATGAGCCTTAGGATGGCTTGGCCATACTCCCCACCGTCATTCTCGCCGACGAAAACGAGGCGGCACCGCGCGTCGTGGGCGAGCCGGCTCGCCAGCCATGCTTTGAGAACGGTATCGTTGCGCTTGTGAGCACCCATGACCCCGAACGAGCAGATCAGAAGATCGTCGTGGGATAATCCCAGCTTCGAACGCGCTGCAACGCGCTGACCCGCCGGTTGCACGTGCCGAAAGTGGGGCACTATCTCCCAAGGCGGCGTTCGCGTTTGACCGTACCACTGCTCGAAAAGCTCCTTGGGCAGCTGCGAATGCGTAATGACCCCATCAGCGAAACCTAATAGCTGGAGGTTGCACGGATATTCCCAGCTAGCTTTGAGGTCACCCTCCCTAAAGCGCTCCAGCAGAGCTGCGTAGCCATGAGAGCCGAGGAGATGCCGGCACCAGATAGCCGACTCCTTTTCACGCCATTCGAGATCGGCCAACAGGTGACCTATATAAAAGTCGTGCAGAACGACAACACCACCGAATTGCTCGATCAACGCCAGCATGTAGGCGTGATTGGGACTGTTCCCCATGTGATAAAGAACGCGGTCGTAGGACTGCCATGGCGCGCTAAGGGCCCGCCAGTGAACGGCCCTATGATTGGCCAGGAGCCATTCATCGCTAATCTCGTCCTGATCGACAATAAGATCGACTTCATAATACCGGCTGAGCTCGCGGACCAAACACGCTGAATAGGCTGCGACACCGGAGCGAACTGGCGGCACAGGCGATACGTAGGCCAAGCGCGGCCGCAAGAGGGTTGATCGAGCAACGATGGCTGTGTTCTTCGGGCCGGCGCCCGTTTCGTCGTGAAGTTTTTCGAAGCTCTCAATGGTTTTCTGGGCGGTGACCTCCCAGGAAAAAACCCTTGCTCTAGTCAAGCTATACTCTTTTAGATCGGCCCGAAGTTCCGCATTTCCCAAAATAGAGGTGATCATCCGTGCGATTGAATGGGCATCATGTGGGTCTAACAACGAATCCGGCCTATCTATAATTTCTGGTATACTGCTGTTATTGGAGGCTATTACAGGTGCGCCGCACGCCATTGCTTCGAGCACCGGCAGGCCGAAGCCTTCATAGAATGAAGGAAAGACGAACAAGCCGCAAAGATTGTAGAGTAAGACAAGGTCGCAGTCTGGCACAAACCCCGTCATGATGACATCGTTTTCAGTCAATCCATTAGCGTGGATTAAGTTGGAAGTAACTTTGCGATCGTATTCGTCGATCTTACATACAATCGCGAGCTGGTGAATCCTACGGAGTTTTTCAGGGACAAGGGAAAAAGCTTTTATGAGGCCCTCAATGTTCTTGCGAAAATCGCCAACGCCACCCGTATACATAACAAAGTTAGGCCGCAGGCCGTATGTCGCGAGAATTGCATTGGCGTCTGGTTCATTGTAATCGATCTGAACAAACATATCTTCGATCGCGCCGCCAATGTTGATAGTACGATCCTCTGGTAGTCCCAACAGTTTCACGCCATCGCGACGGGATGCTTCGGAGATGGCGAGCCATAGATCGGCTCGCTTCAAATCACTGAGTTTGCGATAATACCAATGCTTGGTTTTAGCATCACGCAAGTAGGGATCGGAATAAAGTAAAGGGATTAGGTCGTAAAGCGTGACAGCCGTCAGTGGACCCAAACCCAGCCGACGGACGGACGTGACCGCCGGATCTCTATAACCTTCGAATAGGCTCGACACATGGACGAGATCGGGCTTGAGCGCGGCCAGAAAGCTCTCACGGGCCAACTCGCCGGCCTCTGCGGTCCAGACCTGCGATGGATCGTCATGGGCGGCGCTTCTTGGCGCCTCGAATACAGCGAAGCGTCCGGGCCGCAAGAGCGGTTCGAGGGCGGCGCGCAGCGGCTCGATCGTATCCGGAAAAGCATTGCTACAGGCGACGAAGATATCGTGGTGACCCCCGAGCTGAACTATTGCCTTGGCGAGACCCAAAGTATAACGCCCAATGCCGCGGTGCCGGCTATCTGGCGACTGCGCCCTTGAAGATCGAGAGCGATTTGCATTACGAAGCACCTCTCAGCGATACAGATTTCGAATTGTTAACGCAAATCAGGTACCACGTTCGGAGGTGGAAACAAATACGTTCCAAAGCTGCGCTCAACGTTGTACAACCCTGTAGCGATGCGTCGAAAATGGAAGCCGATGGCCTGGTGCTCATCATCCCGGGCAATTTGTTTGTACCGGTCATGGAACGTGGGCGGTCCAACTCGCCAAAGATTGCATGACCCTCAACTCGACTCAGGCCGATTACCGTCCGGCTTGCGTGATGGCTCACTACGCAGCGATGCTGCGTCCAAGAGTTCCTGAAGGGTGCGCGTGCCCTCGGGCGAGAGCGGATGCTGTGCCAGATAGTCGGGCTGGACTGCGGGTTCACGTTCGCTGTCTATGGCTTGAGCAGATACAGGGACTGCAGCGGACGCGATCTTAACCTCTTTCTTGTGCCCGATAAGCTTGCGCCAACGCTCTTTCGTCTTCCTGCGCAACTTCTTAAGCTTTCGGCGAAGCTTCTTCTTGAACCTCGCCACGGGAAGCTTTCGTGACTTATGCTCTGTGCCATCAAGGGGTCGCGCCAGACCAAACGCGATCATAAGATGCAGTGTAATGCTGCGCTGCAGTAGGAGAAGGTCGCGCTCCATCATGGCTGCTTTGAGGCGAGCCTGCCCTAGGTCAGCCTCGTGGTCCGCCAGCTGTCGACGCAGTTGTCCCAGCGCAGCTTCACCTTCATCGAACTGCTCCGCAATCGCAGACTCGCGCTCAGCGATTTGCTCTTGGAGGGCCGCTGCCGCCGCTTCGCTCTGTTCGAGGCGGCTTGAGAGTTCCGCAATCGCAGACTCGCGCCAGCGATTTGCTCTTGGAGGACCGCTGCCGCCGCTTCGCTCTGTTCGAGGCGGCTTGAGAGTTCCGAATCGCAGACTGGCGCTCAGCGATTTGCTCTTGGAGGGCGGCTGCCGCCGCTTCGCTCTGTTCGAGGCGGCTTGAGAGTTCCGCAATCGCAGACTGGCGCTCAGCGATTTGCTCTTGGAGGGCGGCTGCCGCCGCTTCGCTCTGTTCGAGGCGGCTTGAGAGTTCCGCAATCGCAGACTCGCGCTCAGTGAGATCGCGTTGCTTCGTTGCCAGTTCACTCTCAACACCGGCTAGTCGCTCTCGTTCTAATCGATCACCGTGCCTCTCATAATCATCGAAAAGATTGGGCTGAATGGCAAGTCGGGGCACTAGGTCTTCGTGCTCGGCCTCGACGTAGTAGCTGCTCAGACCATCGAAATAGACGAAGCGGTAGCCCTGGCTAAAAAGTAGTTCGGCGTAGGATGCGTCCGTGCGCTCACTTGAATTGGGTTTGGTAGCCTCGGCCACGATGATCCAAGGCCGCCAACGGTCGAGAGAAAAACCTTCCAGGACTTGCCGTTCGGCACCCTCAACATCGATCTTCAGAAAATGAATAATATTTGGTGAGTGCGATCGGCAGATATGGTCCAGCGTAAGAACGGGCACGGTGCATTCCTGAGTTTTCCATCCGGCCTCGCGGTGGCCTACCGCGATCTCCGGGATGCTCGTCGAAAGGCCCGTGCCAGGTATGTCATAAAGTGTGAGGAGCCCCGCGCGTTCTCCGGCAGCTATCATCAGGTTGACGTCTTCGGGGCGCGCTTCGACGAGTCTGCGATACCAGGCCTCAACGGGCTCGATGTTGATTCCGCGCCAGCCGCGATCGTAAAAGGCCTTGGTAACTGAGTCCCTTTCGGGATCACTGGCGCCGACATCGATGTAAAAGCCGTTTTCGACATCGCTGAGGGCTCGCCATAAAAGAACGTCTTCGCCGTTCTGGGCGTACGAGACGAATGTCATACTAACAGATATCCTCGTGATGTTCGTGCTTGAACGGTAGAGCGAATGGATATAAGCGCAGGCAGACCTTGCCGTCCATTATCTATGAACGAAGCGAGCCGTTGCAGACACAACGACGTGCATTGATCACCGGCATCACTGGGCAGGACGGCGCCTACCTGTCGCAGCTGCTGCTGGAGAAGGGGTATGAGGTCTTCGGGCTGATGCGCCGGTCGGCCTCGTCCGACGTCATCGGCGAGCGTCTGCGCTGGCTCGGCGTTCTCGACCAGGTGCGGCTGGTCGACGGCAATCTTACCGACCTGTCGTCGCTGATGCGGATCATTCGCGATGTCGAGCCGGACGAAGTCTACAACCTCGCCGCCCAGAGCTTCGTCAAGTCATCATGGAACCAGCCGATCTTGACCGGGCTGGTCACCGGCCTCGGCGCCGTCAACATGCTGGAGGCGCTCCGCCTCGCTCGCCCGCAGGCGCGGTTCTATCAGGCCAGCTCGTCGGAGATGTTCGGCCTGATTCAGGAGCCGAAGCAGACCGAGCGCACGCCCTTTTACCCCCGCAGCCCTTACGCCGTCGGCCAAGCTCTACGCCCACTGGATGACCGTCAATTATCGCGAAAGCTTATGGTCTGCACTGCTCCAACGGCATCCTGTTCAATCACGAGAGTCCGTTGCGCGGCATCGAGTTCGTCACCCGCCGGGTCACCGACGGGGTGGCGTGCATCAAGCTCGGCCTCGCCAAGAAACTGGAGCTCGGCAATCTGGACGCGAAACGCGACTGGGGACACGCACGCGACTATGTGCGCGCCATGTGGATGATGCTGCAGCAGGAAACGCCGGACGACTACGTCATCGCCAGCGGCCGGAATGTCTCCGTTCGCGAGATGTGCCAGATCGCCTTCGCGCACGTCGGCCTGGAGATGGACGAGTTCGTCGTCGTCCGCCAGGACCTGATGCGACCGGCCGAGGTCGACGTGCTGCTGGGCGACGCCTCGAAGGCGCAACAGAAGCTTGGCTGGGTGCCGACCATCAGCCTCGAGGAGATGATCGCGCGAGATGGTGGAGGCCGATCTCTTTCGCCATCGCGCCCGCCTCGCGTGAGCGCGAGCGGCGGCATCAACACCGTTCTCGTCACCGGGGCGAACGGTTTCGTCGGTGGACATCTGCTGAGGGCGTTGCGCGATCGGTTTCCCTCCGACCACCGTCGTCGGCACCAGCCTTGCGAGTGGAAGCGGCCTCATGCCACCTCGACGTCACCGACGCCGAAGTCGGTCCGCGACCTCGTCGGCCGAGTTCGGCCCGGACCTGCATTCACTTGGCGGCGCACGCTTCCGTCGATCATTCCTTCTCGGAGCCCGCGCGCGGTATGGGACGTTAATCTCCGCGGCACGCTGAACGTCGCGAACGCCTCCTCGATGCCGTTCCGGACTGCCGGCTGGTGCTATGCATCATCCGGCGAAATCTATGGCTTGTCGTTTCGCGACGGCGAGCCAGCCGGCGAAGACACCCCGCTGCTTCCAGCGAACCCGTATGCCGGCTACCAAGGCCGCCGCCGACCTCGCGCTTGGCGAGATGGCGCTGCGCGGGCTTCGGGTCATCCGACTGCGACTGTTCAATCACACCGGGCCTGGGCAGACGGAGCAATACGTCCTACCCCGATTCGCCGCGCAGGTGGCGCGCATCGCCGGGGGCTTGCAGGACCCGGTGATCCAGACCGGCGCACTTGATCGCTGGCGCGACTTCCTTGATGTTCGCGATGTTGTCGAGGCCTACTTGGCCGCCGTCGAGACGACCGCTGAAGACCTGTGTGTCAACATCTGCTCCGGCGTCCCGCGCCGGGTCGGCGACGTGCTCGCCGCCTTGATGGAACTGGCCCAGATCAAGGCCGAAGTGGTCGAACGCGTGTCGGAAGCCCGGCGAACGGACATCCCGAGTTCCGTCGGCTCGCCGCGCAAGGCCGCGGAGATGCTGGACTGGCGGCCGCAGGTCCCTTGGTCGGAGACACTGCGAGCTCTTCTGGCCTACTGGCGGGGTCAGGTAAGCAAGGAGAGTCGATGAGGACGGCCTGGCTTAGAGCAGTGCGGTCATGACCGCGTTGGCAACGGCGACCCGCGCTCGCGTGGCAGGCACGGGACGCGGCCCGATTCGCGTGCTGATGGAGCTTCACCATTGCCTGCAGCCCTTCTCCGGGATTGGGCAAGAGACCCGGCTGGTGCTCGCCGAGCTTGCGGCCATGTCCGGTATCGAGGTCGGCGGCCTGATCAATTCTCAATCCACTCTGTGGGCGGCGCGCACACGCCGCGAGGCCCGAGACTGCAGCGGCGACCTCCTTAGGCAAGTGCGGCTCGCCAGCGAAATCGACAGATTGACCGCCGGGCGGAAACGCAAGAAGAGCACAAGGGAGGCTATCGTCTCCCGCTACCGGAAGTCGGCGATCGCGAAACTCGCAAATCTCGCGCACAACCGGCGAGGTGGCGATGTCCTCGTTCCCCTGAACTCGTCGCTTTACGGCGATCTTATTTGGGAGAAGCTGTTCGCCCCGACGCTGACCGCCGAGCTTCGCCATCCAATACTAAGGAGTGCGTTCTTCGGCATCCACACCGGGCGGCGGGTCGCCGCGGACACGATCGGCTTTGGCGCCTGGAGCGCCAGGGTCGAAAGCGCCGGGTGGGACATACTGGTAGCTCAGACTCCCTTCCCCTACCGGGTCGCCGCGGGAACGAGCCTTGTCGTGCGCTATCACGACGCGATACCGGTCCTCTATCTGCACACCCTGTCCGAGGGGGAGCCCGAGGCAAGGCGGCATCTCGGGATTCTCGTCGAGAATGTCCGCCGGGGCGCGTTCTTCGCTTGCGTCTCGGAGCCGGTTCGGGAGGACCTGCTCCGGCTTGCACCGCAGGCGGAAAGGCGCGTGTCGGTCGTGCCGGACATGGTATCGCCGCAGTTTTGGCCCGATCCCGCCGAGCCTGCGGCAATAAGCGAGATCTTGCGTATTCGGGCATGCCCGGCGGCGGCTTTGGACACGAGTGGCGACAAGAAAGCCGCCGACTTACCGAAAGCTCACGAGACTGGGCCGAGCGTCATCGATCCACCCCCGCGGTTCTTCCTCGCCGTCTCAACTCTGGAACCGAGGAAGAACTACTTAACGTTGATCGAAGCTTGGGCGAAGGTCCGGCGCCGCGTCCCCGAAACTCCCGCCTTGGTACTCATAGCCAACCCCGGGTGGCGCTTTGCTGAAGTGGCGGCGGCTATCTCGAAGTGGCGCGGCCACGGCCTCTTCCATCTTTGGCGCGTCCCGATCGAGGAGCTCCGGCTGCTCTACAGCTCGGCGCAAGCTGTCGTCTGCCCAAGCCGGGCCGAGGGTTTCGATCTGTCCGGCATCGAGGCGATGGTCTGCAATGCGCCGGTGATTGCCTCGGATATCCCGGCGCACCGCTGGGTTTATGGCGACGCCGCCCTCTACTGCGACCCATTCGATTCGGACGGCTTGGCGCGGCTCCTCGAACAGGTCGGAACGCACTCCAAGGACGAAGGGCAGCTCGCCTCCTTGCGTGCACGTGGTGTACGGCAGAGCGCCCTCTACCACCCCGAAGCGGTCGCACCCAAGTGGCAGGAGGTGCTGGAAACCGTGCACCGATCCCGAGCCGCTCGTCAGGGAGTCACAGCGGGCGTGCCGACGCCAGCCGTTCGCGGCGATTAATGGAGGCGGGAACGGATGGCACATCCGCTCCCGTGTACATCCTGCCGGAACGCTGTCAGGCGGCTTTGCTGACGCCGAGGTTCGCGTGTATGCGCTCGACCGTTTCGCCGTCGAGGCCCAGCCGCTCGGCGAGCTTCGCCAGGTAGTCCCGCTCGGCCTCGCTATCAACCTCGATCGCCAGCAATGACGCACCATAGATTTGGACCGCCTCCTCCGGGCTCTTGACGTTGCGGACCAGGCTGTCGAGGTCGAGGGGTTTTTGCAGTTCGCTCATCACGAAGTCGCGCGCCTCGCTGTCGGCGCCCTCTTCGTTGAGTTTGCCCATGATCCTGCTCATCTCGCCGCCGTCGACCGCGCCGTCGGCCTTGGCGGCGCTGATCATTGCCCGGATGACCAGCAGCGCGGTGTTCTGCAGCTGATCTTCCTCGGCCGGGGTCTGCGGCTCGCGGAGGCCGAGCGGCACTTCCTTCGCTAACTGCGCCGGCTGCGGGGACGCCGCGCCCTTGTTCTTCAAGGCCGAGAACGCGAGGCTGCCGAGCAGCCCCAGCAGGCCGCCGCCGACCGCGCCGCCCATGCCGCGCCGGCCGCCGAGCACGGCGCCGGCCAGCGCGGCGAGCCCGCCCATCGCCAGCTGGTTCTTGTCCCGCAACGTGTTCTGCACCGATCCTTGCGGCGCGCCCATCATCTCTTCGGCGCGGCGGCCGAGATCGCCAAGCCCGCCGCCCTGACCGAGCAGCCCGCCCAGTCCGCCGCCTTGCGCTCCGCCCTTGCCGAGCAGCCCGCCGAGCAGGTCGCCCAGGGGATTACCGGACTGCCCCATGCCCTGCGGGCCCATCGCATGCGTCAGCCGCTCGTTGGTCGAGCCACTTGTTCTGGCCTGCATCAACTTACCCAAAAGATCTTTAGCGTCCAACATGTGCCCCGGTCTCCCTCTCGTCAGCAAGCCCCGCGATACACGTTACGGTGGCTCAGGTTTGTCTTTCTACGTGTTAACCTAGGTACGGCAAGGTCATGATACGACGGTAATCGGCTCGCCGGCATTGCGGACGTGGCTCCTCCATGCAGGGGGACGCTAGGATAGGGGCGAGCTATATGGTGGGCCTCCATTCGCGGTGAGGGAAACACGTGAACGCTGGCAGAGCGCCGCTTCCCCCTGGTCCGCGCGGCCACTGGCCGGTTGGCAGCCTGCCGGAGTTCGGCCGCGATATTCTCGGATTCCTGACGCGGTGCGCCGGCGAGTACGGCGACATCGTGTACTTCTGGCTGGGACGCAGGCCCGCCTACCTGCTGAACCGCCCCGATCTGATCGAGCAGGTACTGGTCGACAAGCAGGGCACGTTCATCAAGCACTCGTTCTTTTGGCGACACGCGCGCCGGCTGTTCGGCCAGGGCCTGCTGACCAGCGAGGGCGAGCATTGGCGCCGGCAGCACCGGCTGATCGCGCCCGCCTTCCAGCCGGAGCGGTTGGAACGCTATGCGCCGGTTATCGTCGAGCGGACCGAGGCGATGCTGCGCGGCTGGCGATCGGAAGGGCCGCGCGAGCTGCTGCCGGAGATGGGCCAGCTGACCCTGGGCATCGTCGCCCGCGTGCTGTTCGATCTGGAACTCTCCGGCGACGTGGAAAGACTGGGACGCGCCGTCGATCGTGGCATCCAGGCGCTGGCGAGACGGTTTCAGAGCGTCATCGCCTTCCCGGAATGGCTGCCGACGCCGGCCAACCGCGCGTTTCTCGCCAGCATTCGCGAGTTCGATACGCTGGTGGCGGCGATGATCGAGCGGCGGCGGCGGAGCGGCGGCGACGGTGAGGATCTGCTCTCGCGAATGATGCAGGCGCGCGACGAAGAAGGCCGGTCGATGAGCGATCGGCAATTACGCGACGAGGCGGTCACCCTGCTGCTCGCGCGGCAACTCGGGCTGGGCGGCGATAGAGACGCTTGCGGACCTGACCCGCTAAGCTGGCGGAGGCCGTCTGGACATCTCGCGCCGATCATTGAGACATAAGCTGCGGCTCTCGCACGCTCCAAGGCGGAGCACGTAATGGCTATTACGGCTCTAAGCGCCCCGTCCTTTCAGAATTTAATTCCGCTAATATGGATGGCGTAACCTTCCAGTAAGGCGAATTCGGTGCCACAGGTCGGAAGCAGCGATGAAGAACGCGCTCTACTACGGAGACAACCTTCATGTGCTGCGGGAGCATGTCTCCAGCGAGAGCGTCGATCTGATCTACCTCGACCCGCCGTTCAATTCGCAAGCCAGCTACAACGTCCTGTTCCACGCGCCAACTGGAGAGAAATCGCGCGCGCAGATCGAAGCCTTTGAGGATACGTGGCACTGGACGGATGAAGCCGAACGCGCCTTTGACGAGGTGATGCAGAGCGGCAATACCGACGCCGCCGAAATGCTCCGGGCGATGCGCTCGTTTCTCAAAGAAAACGACATCATGGCGTACCTGTGCATGATGGCGGTGCGGCTGCTGGAGCTGCATCGCGTCCTCAAGCCGAGCGGGAGCCTCTATCTGCACTGCGATCCGACGGCCAGCCACTATCTGAAAATGCTTCTTGATGCTGTGTTCCGCCCCGGTCGTTTCCAGAACGAGATTATATGGCAGCGTACAACACCGAAGGGACATGCGTTCACCCGATTTTCCATCGACACATGACGTTCTGCTTGCATACCGCAAGGGCGAGCAAGCGAATTGGCGCGCTGTTTATCTTCCTCACGGCGACAAATACATCAAGAGCCATTATTCGAATGTCGAGACGGGCACCGAACGGCGCTACATGCTAGACAATTGCCTTAATCCAAATCCCGATCGGCCGAAATCTGACCTACGAGTGGAACAATCAAACCCGCGTCTGGCGATGGACCAAGGAGAAAATGCAACGTCTTCATAATGAAGGACGGCTTGTTTACACAAAATCAGGAATGCCCCGGTACAAGCGCTATCCCGATCTATTCGTCGGGAAACAACGTGCAGCTAGTGTTAAATCGGCTATGCGCGTATTGGTTGTTTTGGCGGGGGGTTGGTTTCCGCCGCAGCCGTAGGGGGATCGGTAGGTAGAGAGGCGCTGGAGGTTGCGGGGAGCGGGCTCGGCAGGGGCACACGGCCCCGGCGTTCAGGTGACGAGACGCGGCAGGCGGCCGAGAGCCAGGTGCCAGATTGCCTGATCGGCGGCGCTGCTCGGCAGGTGGACTTTGATCTTGGTTTTCATCTCGACGATGCGGGCGGCGGTCTTGATCAGGCGCAGCCGCAGCGTGTCGAACTGGGCGACGCGCCAGGACGAGGCCTTCGGCATCAGCGCGCGCAAACTCCACAGCAGCCAATAGGCGCCGGCGTGCAGGAACAGCCGGAACTGATTGGCGGTGGCCTTGGGGCACGAGGTGCGGTCGGCGGCGAGATGGGTTTTCCAGGCCTTGATGTGGTTCTCCGCTTGGCCACGCCGGCAGTAGAGTTCCTGATACAGCGAACGGCCGTTGCCGTGGCCGAGGTTGGTGACGATGAAGCGGCTGTCGGTGCCGTCGCCGCCGGCCTCGACGCGGGCGACGATGCGGCGGACCCGGCTCCAGGTCCTGGCGGCGTCGAAGAATTCCTTGAAGCGGCGGACCTTGCCTCCGCTCGGCGCGGCCTCGAAGCGCGCCGCGGTGCTTTTCTCCAGGCCGGTGATATGTCGGCGGAGCGTGCTGTTGGGGGCGAGGCCGAGGATGTAGTCGAGACTGTTCGCCTCGCACCAATCGAGGACCTCCGGGCAGGCGTAATGGCTGTCGGCGCGAAGGAGGATCTCGACCTCGGGCCAATGGCTGCGGATCGCCCGCACCAGGCGACGCAGAAGCGCGGGGATCTCGGCGCCCTTCGGCCGCTTCGCCGGGCGCAGCAGGGCGGCGACGAAGCGGCCCTCGCCATCGAAGACGACGATCGGCTGGAAGCCGTATTCGTCGTAATGAGCGTTGAACAGGCGCAACTGCTGGCCGCCATGGACCGCGTCGAAGGTGTCGTCGATATCCAGCGTGATCCGCCGCGGACTTCGCGGAACGAGCGCACCAGACGTCGACCAGAGCCCGGCCCAGGCGCAGCAGGTCCGCGCATTGGCAAATTCTCCAGCCGCGAGATGGTCGACTGCGAACACAGGTCCCGGTCCGACGGCACGCGTTCGAGCGCCAGCTTGAACAGCGGATCGGTGCGCAGGCCGGTCGCATCGTTGCCGTCCTCGTAGCCGGCCGCGATCATCAGCATTCGGAAGCGGATGATGTCGGCGACCGTATGCACGGTGCTGGCGGGATCGCGCGGATCGTCGATGCAGGCCGCGAGCCGGCCGCGACGTTGAGCCGTTGCTCGATCTCGCGCAGAACCAACAGACCGCCGTCGGACGACAGCCGGCCGCCGTCGAACCGGGCGACAATCTCTTTGCCCTCGATCGGTGACAGGCCAGGCAGCAGCAGGGTAGGATCAACCATGGCGGGTGGGCGCTCCGGAACCGATGTGGATTGGCTTCGACAACCCAATCCTAGGCGATTCCAATGGGCTACGCCACACCCGCCAACCTCGACGAATAATCCAGGCTATCTTGATGAGATGCCGGGAGCACCGACCACCTCTGTGTGGACAAGATATTCCGCCTATCAATTCGCAGGCGCAAGAGCGCCTCGGCTACCCGACACAAAAGCCTGTTGCCCTCCTAGAACGAATAATCCAGGCATCAAGCAATCCTGGAGATGTGGTCCTGATCCCTTTTGCGGCTGCGGAACTACGATACATGCGGCTCAGAAGTTAGGCCGCCAGTGGCTCGGGATCGACGTTACCCACCTTGCCATTTCGCTGATCGAGAAGCGTCTCAAAGACGCCTTCCCCGGCATCCAATACGAAGTTCACGGTACGCCTAAGGACGTGGACGGTGCCCGTGCCCTGGCCGCAGCCGATAAGTACCAGTTCCAGTGGTGGGCTGTGTCACTCGTCAATGCCGTTCCGTTCGGCGGCAAGAAGCGCGGCGCAGATACCGGCATCGACGGGCATATCTATTTCAAGCCGGATGGCAAAACGACGGAGAAGGCCATCGTCTCGGTCAAGGGCGGTGAGCACGTCTCCGTGAACATGATTCGGGACTTAGGCCATGTCATCGATCGCGAGAAGGCGAAGATCGGCGTGTTCATTACCCTGACCCCGCCGACCCGGCCGATGGAGGTCGAGGCCATCAAAGCTGGCTTCTACGAACCCCCCTACCACGGCAAGGTGCCCAAGATTCAGATCCTGACCATTGAAGACTTGTTCGCCGGCAAGCGTCCGCAGAATTCCGATGATCGATCCCAGTACGTTCAAGAGAGCGCAGGAGGAGGCGAGCGGCAGTCAGGGAGACCTGTTCTGACGTTGAAGGACGAGGTTGCAAAGTGCGATCTTGTGTGTTCAAACTGCCACCGCGTCCGTAGCCACTCTCGGCTCAAAGCGCCAAGCAGGTGCCATACGGAGGCTCCAAAGTCCCGCATGCATTAAAAGCCCAGGTAGCTCAGTTGGTAGAGCAGCGGACTGAAAATCCGCGTGTCGGTGGTTCAAATCCGCCCCTGGGCACCACCTGTTGTAAGGTCTGCTGCGGTGTCGATCCGCCTGACCCCTGGACACGCCCTTATCGAAGCCCGAGAGGCTGCTTTCGTAAGCCTGACAGACTGTATCGCGATGCCCCATGAGAGCAGGCTTTCCTCAATACTCGAACACAGCGAAGCTCGGCGAGTTTGGCGTAAGAATCGTCTCGAAAGTCATCTCAGACACGTTTGGTTGGCTGTTCAAAAGGAACCACCAGGAGCATGACTTTGGTATCGACGGCCAAGTGGAGTTGGTGACAAACGACGGCGCTGTCACAGGAGTAATAATTTGTTTATGCGATCCTGATTGTTGTTATTGGGTACATTTCCGTCAAGAGCTAACAGAAAGGACAAGATCAGGTTGGACTATCACAGTTCCATTTGATAACATACTCGACAATTCCAAAGAAGCACTGAACGCTCTCGTTAGCCATGTGCGCGATTGCCTCGGAGAACTAGAGGCATACTGGAAGGAGAACGAGGCGATAAGTAACTCTTCGTCTACGCACTTGACGAATCCGACGTAAAAGCGCAGGAAGTGGGAAAGCTGCGTGCATTCTTTGACAGAATGAGATGCACTAAGGGACTAGCGTCCGAATGCCAGGGCAAGCTCAACTCAGCCCACGTATACCTTGATCACATTTGCTCTGTGTCAGACGAGCGTTGAGTGGCAAGGTGGTCGGTCGACAAAAGAAGTCGCGAGGCAAGTGGCCTTCGACCCGCTCCCTGTAGTCGCATTCCTTGAGAAGCATTGCCCCGCATTGAACGAACTTACAGAGTGGATTGGCATGCCGCGAGACGAGGAAAAGCGCTTGTTCTTCGATGTAGTCAGATGCCTCGGTCTGCGAGTGCCAAGCGACAATGGTGTGGCATAACTCCTCGTTCCAGCGGGGTGCCTTCGCGGCCGCTGAACTGGAATGTCAGCGAGTAGCCGGGAGTGGCGTTGATGAACTGTGTGCTGCCGCTTCCGGCATCCGATCTCAGTGCCCAACCTACACTTGCTGTATGTCATTCCTATACGAGTTAAAGCAGCATACTGAAAATCCGCGTGTCGGTGGTTCAAATCCGCCCCTGGGCACCATCAACGTTGTTCGACATCAGCAGCTCCGTGGCAATCACCCGATGGGCGAGCTACCTTTGAAGATTCGCCTATACCGAGCATTTAGGATATAATGATGCGCAAGGCGAGGAGGTCTAGATGAACCGCACACTGCTTGCGATCGCCGCCGCCGTTATCGCGTGCTCGACGGCGATGCCTGCCGATGCGGCGAAGAAAGCGAAGGCGAAGCCGAAGCCCACGGCGGTACCGTGCACAAGCGCGGCCAATCTCGAAGCCCTGAACGTGCGCGCGCTACAGACTGAGCTTATGGTTGGCGCCCTCGCATGCGGCGAACGCGAGCGCTACAACGCCTTCATCCAGGCTCGCCAGCCAGAGCTACTGCCATATGCCCAGACTCTCCAGCGTATGCAGGGCAAGCGAACGAACGCCTTTGTCACCAGGGTCGCGAACGCGGCAGCGCGAAACGCCAATTGTGTGACCATATCCGCGCTGTTCGACGAAGCGATGGATCCCGGCAACAGCCTATCCTCGATCGCAGCCAAGGACGCTCTGGTGTCCAGGCACGGTTACCAAGTCTGCGCGCCAAAGGTGGCCGAGAAGAAATGAGCGAGCTCACTGCTTCGGCTGACCTTGAACCGGCCATCCGCCGGAGTATAGGTCAGGAGGCGGGTGGCTGGGGCGGGAGGATTCGAACCTCCGAATGCCGGTACCAAAAACCGGTGCCTTACCGCTTGGCGACGCCCCAACGTGGTCGTTAGCGCAAGAACTTAGCCGGTAACGGCCTCGGCCGCAACGGAAGCCGCTTCGACCCACCAATCGGCGTGTTGGGCGGCCAGAGCGCCGCGCGGCCGCCGCTCGCCGCCGCTGGCGTATCACACAGCCCGAAGCAGGTGGCGCCGCTGCCGCTCATCCGCGACAGCAGCACCCCGGGAGCGGCGGCGAGAGCGCCGCAGCACGATCGCCACCTCCGGCGCGGTCGCCGTTGCCGCCGCCGAAAGGTCGTTGCCGCCGCCGCGCCAGCATCCCCGCCAGCGCGCGCGCGTCCGCGGGCCGCTCGCCATCGAAGCGGGCTGATTGCGAGAATGGACCGGCGTGTTGGGCGAATACCCGCGCGGTCGGCAACGCCACCCGCGGGTTGACCAGCACTAGCGCGAAAGCCGGCAAGTCGGGAGCCGGATCGATCCTTTCGCCGATGCCGCCGACGAACGCCGGCCAGCCGCTGAGGCACATCGGCACGTCGGCGCCCAGCGCAAGCGCCAGCCGCCGCAATCGCTCGCCGTCGATGCCGACCCGCCAAAGCCGCAGCAGAGCCCGCAGCGTCGCCGCCGCGTCGGCCGAGCCGCCGCCGATGCCCGACGCGACCGGCAGCGACTTGGTCAGCCGGATCGCCGCCGCCGCCGGTCCGCCGACTTCGTCCGCCAGGGCGCGCGCGGCGCGCAGCACCAGGTTGTCGTCGCCGGCCGGAACGTCCGCCGCGAATGGACCATCGACGGTGAGCTGTAATGTTTCGGCCGGCGGCGACCTCGATGCGATCGCCGCACGTCGGCGAACACGACCAGGCTGTCGAGCAGGTGATAGCCGTCCGGCCGGCGACCGAGGACGTGCAGGTAGAGGTTGACCTTCGCCGGCGCCAGCACGGCGATCCGGTCGGCAGGCGGCGATCACTGGGCGTCGGCGCTCGCTTGCCGAGGCAGTCGCCCGTTGCAGCTTCTGTTCGAGTCGCGGCCTTCAGCTCCGGCTCGGGTTTGCTGGCGAGAGCCGTCTGCCATTGGTATCGGGCCTCGCGCTGCCGGCCGACCGCCCAGTAGGCATCGCCCAGGTGATCGTTGATCACCGGGTCCTCCGGCTTCAGCTCGACGGCGCGCTCCAGATGGACCACCGCCTCCTCGTGCCGGCCCAGGCGGAACAGCACCCAGCCGAGGCTATCGACGATATAGCCGTCGCCCGGTCGCAGCTCGACCGCCTTGCGGATCATCTCCTCGGCTTTGTCGAGGTTCTTGCCTTGTTCGACCCACGAGTAGCCGAGATAGTTGAGAACGAACGGCTCGTCCGGCTCGAACTCCAGCGCCCGCAGGAAGTCGGCCTCGGCCCTCGGCCACTGCTTCGATCGCTCCAGCGCGATCCCGCGCGCGTACAACAGCCGCCAGTGGCGGGGCTGCAGCGCGCCCAGTGCGAGCGACCGCCTGATCGTAGGCGACGACCGCCTCGGCGATACTTTTCGCGGCGGCGCAGGATGTCGCCGAGTTCGCTGAGCGGCTCCGCGATCGTCGGGGTGCTCCGCCGCGATCTGCCGCAACATCGCCTGCGCCTCCTCGAACCGGTCCATCCGGTCGAGGTTGCGGGCGATGCCGATGCGGGCGGTCAGCGCCAGCGGCTGCTTCGCATCGATCGACTGATAGAGCTGGTTGGCCTGCGCATAGCGCTCGGAAGTCTCCAGCATGTCGCCGACGAAAATCCTGCAGTGACGGGAAGTCTGGCCGCAGATAAAGCCCGAGCTGTCCCAGCGCCAGCGCCAGCTCGCCGTTCTTCTGACGAGCAGTGATGCCGGCGCTATCGAACAACGCTTCGGCGGCGCCGTCCCGCGCCGTGGCGATGTCACGCTCGGGGCGTTGCGAGGTCTTTAACCGCGCCAAGGCCGGAACGAGCAGCCGCGAGTCCGGATGGCCGTCGAGGTAGGCCTTATACAGGGCCTCCGCTTCAGCATTGGCGCCTGCCCTCTCCAAGACGCCTCCGGCGAGTTCGGCAAGTCTCAGCCATGGCTCCGGCTGCGCCTTGATCGCGGCGCGCGCGTGCCGCGGCGCCGCCTCGCGGTCGCCGGCCAAGTCCGCCATCCACGCCGCGTGCACGTCATAGAGAACCGCGACCGGCTTGTCGTCCTCGAGTTGCCGTAGCGTCTTCATCGCCGCGGCTCGCTCGACCGTTGCCGAACTCCGCCCAAGCCCGCAGAAGCGGCACGAGAAAGCTCGAGAAGACGCTGGGCGGAACCTGCCGCAGCCGTTCGGCGGCCGCCGCGAAACGGCCGGCGCGTATCGAGCCCACGGCGACGACGATGTGCGCCAAAGCCGCTTCCTTGTCCGTTTCCAGCAGCCGGCGCGCGATGTCGATGGCTTCCGCCACCCGCCCTTCGATCGTCAGAGCGATGTACGCGCGGCTCATCAGGATGGGGTCGTCCGGAGCCTTCTTCAGCGCCGCCAACAGAAAGCTGGCCGCCTCGCCGTCCTCGCGTTGCGCGCGGGCGTAGCGCGCCGCCAGATAGTTCCCGGTGACGGTTGCTCCGGGAACCGCCGGCGGAGACGCAGCTTCAGCGTCCGCGCCGCCGTGCGGGTCGCAGGCCATGAGCATCGCCGAGACGAGAACCGCGCCGGCGATGCCGAGGTCCCGGCGTGGACTTCGGCCTGGGTAACGGCCGCTCATCGCCTCGCGCTTACATGTTGGGATAGTTCGGTCCATCCCCGCCTTCGGGCACGACCCAGTTGATATTCTGGGTTGGGTCCTTGATGTCGCACGTCTTGCAGTGCACGCAGTTGGCGGCGTTGATCTGCAGCCTCTTGGCGCCGTCGTCCTCGACGAACTCGTATACGCCAGCGGGACAGTAGCGGGCCTCGGGCCCGTCGTACCGGGCGAGATTGATCGCCACCGGAACCGTCGTATCCTTCAACCGAAGATGAATCGGCTGGTTTTCTCCGTGGTTGGTGTTGGAGATGAACACCGACGACAGCTTGTCGAAGGTGATTATGCCGTCCGGCTTCGGGTACTGGATTTCCGGACTGGAAGTCGGCGGGCTTCAGCGTCTCGTTGTCGGCGTGGTTCTTGAACGTCCAGGGCGCCCGTCCGCGCAACACATACGTATCGATCGCGGAATAGGCGATGCCGAGCCATAGACCGGCGTGGAACGACGGCCGGATGTTGCGCACCCGATGGAGCTCCTCCCAAAGCCAGGTATCCTTCAAGGCCCGCGGATAGGAGTTCGACAATCGGCGGGGCTTGTTCGGAGGTAAGCGCCTCGAACACCGCCTCGGCGCAGACCATCCCCGACTTCATCGCCGTATGTGTGCCCTTGATCTTCGGCACGTTCAGGAAGCCGGCCGTATCGCCGATCAGCGCGCCGCCAGGAAACACCAGCTTCGGCACCGACTGGTAGCCGCCCTCCGCCAGTGCGCGGGCGCCGTAGGCGATGCGGCGGCCCCCCTCGAAGGTCGGCCGGATCGCCGGATGCGTCTTGAAGCGCTGCATCTCGTCGAACAGACTGAGATGGGGATTCTGGTAGTCCAGCCCGACGACGAAGCCGACCGCGACCTGATTGTCGTCCATGTGGTAGAGGAACGATCCGCCGTAAGTCTTGCGGTCCAGCGGCCAGCCGACGGTGTGCAGCACCAGTCCGGGTTTGTGCTTGGCCGGCTCGACCTCCCACAATTCCTTTATGCCCAGGCCGAAGGTTTGCGGATTGGCGCCGTCCCGCAGGTTGAAACGCTCGAACAGCGTCTTGGTCAGCGAGCCCCGGCAACCTTCGGCGAATATCGTGTAGGTCGCCCGGAGCTCCACCCCCGGCTGATAGCTCTCCGTCGGCTGACCATCGCGGCCGACTCCCATGTCACCGGTGGCCACGCCCACCACCCGGCCGGTCGTATCGTACAGCACCTCGGCGGCGGCGAAACCGGGGTAGACCTCTACTCCGAGCTCTTCGGCCTGCCGCGCCAGCCAGCGGCAGACGTTGCCGAGGCTGACGACGTAGTTGCCTTTGTTGTGCATCTGCGGCGGCGTCGGCAGCCGGAACGCCTTCTTCTCGGTGAGGAACAGGAAGTGGTCTTCGGTCGCCGGAACGTTGAGCGGCGCGTCCTTTTCCCGCCAGTCGGCAATAAGTTCATCGAGCGCGCGCGTCTCGATGACCGCGCCCGACAGGATGTGCGCGCCGACCTCGGCCCCCTTCTCGACAACGCAGACGCTGACCTCTCGCTCTTGCCGCGCGGCCAGTTGCTTCAGCCGGATTGCCGCGCTCAGCCCGGACGGCCCGCCACCGACGACGACAACGTCGAACTGCATCAATTCGCGGGCCATGGTATCTCCCCGCATCGCCTCCGCTCCTTCACCCGGCGCGCGTTATAGCATAGGGTCACCGCGAGGGGGGCAAAATCGTCGCGCTCGCCGTCGCCGCGAGGGCGAACATTCTCCAGAGCCAATGGCATCCAAGCTGGACCTGTCGCCGGAAACGCTGCTTCGCTGGTATCTGGAAGCGGGGGTCGATGAAGCGATTCTCGAAAACCCCGTCAACCGCTATCGGCGAGCCGAGCCAACGGGCCGTAGATCCCGCCGTTGCAGCGAAGGAAATGCAGCTTCCCGCAGGAAGGCCGGAGGGGTCCGGCCGGGTCGGAGGCGCGGTTGCCAGCGCCTACCGTGGCCGGCGTTGCGATAGCACCGGTGGAGAGCGCGGTTGAGGCCGCGCAGCGGGCCTCATCCATCGAAGAACTGCAAGCGACGCTCGCCAATTTCGAGCAATGTCCCCTGAAAAATACCGCCACGAATCTGGTGTTCGGCGACGGCTGTACGTCGGCGCGAATCATTTTCATCGGCGAAGCGCCGGGCGCCGAAGAGGATCGGCGCGGCATTCCCTTCGTCGGTCCGAGCGGCCGCTTGCTCGACCGTATGCTGGAGTCGATACAACTCGATCGCAACAAGGCATTCATATCGAATACGATTTTCTGGCGGCCACCCGGTAATCGCAGCCCCACGTCGAGCGAGGTCGCGACCTGCATGCCGTTCGTCGAGCGCATCATAGAGCTCATCGATCCGCGAATTCTCGTAGCACTTGGCGGGCCGGCGGCAAGCGCGCTGCTCGGCCAGGCGGAAAGTGTCGGGCGATTGCGCGGGCGCTGGTTCACTTATCAGACGCCGCGGCTGCCCCGGCCGATCCCGACGACGGCGATCTTCCACCCCGCATATCTGCTGCGCTCGCCGGCGCAGAAGCGACTGGCGTGGCGCGACCTTTTGGCGATCAAAGCGAAACTAAGCGAGCATTGATGCTCCCGAAGTAATGCCTCCACGTGGCGCCTTCGGACAAGAACCGGAGGGCCCCAGCAGATTTCCGCTTGCCAGCCCGTCTACATCGTTGTTAGAAGGGCCCAACAAAAGCACTGCGGGATAGATTATTGCGACGTTCCAGCACCTTCGTTCTGGCTATCCTATGTTGTTCTGCGTTGGCTTGCGGTAGAGCAGCCGCGGATGTGCAAGTCGCAGTAAATCTTCCCTCGTCATTACTCCGAATATGACATCGGCCGAAGCGCCGGAGCGCGGCCGCAGTTATTGTCCGATTCTGACCCAGTACGCAGCCGACTCGGACCAGCAATATTCATCTCGTTTCGATGGAGATCCAATACAGCTCGCAATGTTTCCAGCCTGAGGCCGGACCAGGCCTGGACGGCCGGATTATCCGCCTGGCGCCGCGGCGATTACGAGGCGGCGGCGGCATACTTCGAGGCGGTCGCGAAAGCGACCGGGCGTCGCCGTGGTCAGCGGCGGCGGGCGCTTTCTGGGCGGGCCGGTCGCACCTGTTCGGCCGGCGGCCGGATCAGGTTTCGCCTTGGCTGGGCATCGCCGCCGACCATCCGGATACCTTTTACGGCCTGCTCGCCCGCCGCATTCTCGGCCTGCCGATGCCGTTCCGCTGGACGCTCGACGAACCGGACGAGGCGGCGTTGCGGGCAGTGAGCAGTTCCCCGGAGGGCAAGCGAGCGTTGGCGCTGATCGACAACGGTCGAGTACGAACGCGCCGAGCAGGAGCTGCGCGCCCTTGTCGCGCGAGGTCGTCCGGAGCTGGCGCACGGCGTCATGATCGTCGCCGACTAACGCCGGCATGGCCGATTTCGCCTTTCGGCTGCAGCGGACGCTGCTGCCACATGGCATCGCCTTCGACAGCGCCGCGTATCCGATTCCGCGCTGGCGGCCGGAGGGTGGCTTCAGCACCGACCGCGCTCTGATCTATGCTCTGATGCGGCAGGAGTTGAACTTCGACCCGCGGGCAGTCAGCCGCGCCGGAGCGCGCGGCGTGATGCAGCTTATGCCGGCAACCGCGCGGTACGTCGCCCGCGCCGCCGGGCTGGCCGGCGTCGCACACCTCAGCCGGCCGGAGTCGAACATCGCCCTGGGTCAGAAGTACCTGAAAATGCTGCTGGCCGATGAGAACGTCGACGGCGACCTGTTCCGGCTGGCCGCCGCCTGGAATGCCGGGCCGGGCAATCTCGAGCGGTGGCGGCGGGACCCTCAAACCGCCGAGGATCCGCTGCTGTTCATCGAGACCATCCCCTCCGGCGAGACCCGCGCCTTCATCGAGCACGTTCTCGCCAATCTGTGGATCTATCGGCATCGCCTGGGTCAGTCGTCGCCGTCGCTGGATTCGCTCGCTGCCGGACAATGGCCGGGCAATGATGGCGACGACCGCGGCCCCGTGGAGATCGCCGAACATGCCGACGAGTGATTCGCGAGCGGCCGTTCCTGCCGGTCAACATCGCCGTCCTGACCGTCTCCGACAGCCGGACCATCGACACCGATAAATCCGGCGACATCCTCTGTGAGCGGATCGAGGCGGCCGGTCACCGGCTCGCCGAGCGGAAGCTGGTCAGCGACGACGCCGACGCGATCGTCACGGCGCTGCGCGCCTGGGTCGCCGACCCCGGCATCGACGTGATGATCAGCACCGGCGGCACCGGCGTGACCGGGCGCGACGTCACGCCGGAAGCGGTCCGCGCCGTGGCCGAAAAGGAAATCCCCGGCTTCGGCGAGCTGTTCCGCTGGCTGAGCTATGCCAAGATCGGCACCTCGACGGTGCAGAGCCGGGCGCTGGCGGCCGTCGCCAACGGCACCTACGTCTTCGCCCTTCCCGGCTCCCCCGGCGCCTGCAGGGACGCCTGGGACGACATCCTCGTCCACCAGCTCGATTCGCGGTACCGGCCGTGCAACTTCGTCGAGCTGATGCCGCGCCTCAAGGAACACCTGAAGTAGCCGAAGGCGGCGCTCGGCCCCGGAGCACGAGCGTCCGCCACCCCTCGATGTCGATCTTCCGAACCAGCCCGAGGCCGCTCGCTCGATGCGCCGCCAGCACATCGTTGCCGTCGGAACGGAGCAGTCCGGCAAGCACGGCGACGCCGCCCGGCGCGAGATGCCGGGCCAGCTCTCGCGCGAGGCGCTTCAGCGGCCGTGCCAGGATATTGCAGAGCACCAGATCGAATGGCGCGCTGCTCGTCGATCACCGGCGACCGGTAGCCGTCGGCGACGACGACCCGGACGAGATGTCCCACGCCGTTCAGCCGGGCATTCGCGCGCGCGACATCGACGGCGCTCGGATCGATGTCGCTCGCCAGCACCGGCACCCGCCACAGCTTCGCCGCGGCGATCGCGAGAATCCCGGAGCCGCAGCCGACATCGAGTGCTCCGCGTATCGGCCGGCGAGCCAGCAACTCCAGCGCCCGCAGGCAGCCCTCGGTCGAGCCGTGCCGGCCGGAGCCGAAGGCGGTCGCCGCCTCGATGCGCAACGGGATCGCGCCGGGCGGCGTGCGGGTCCGGTCGTCCGGCTCCTGGATGACGAAGCGGCCGATGCGGAAGGGCGCGAAACGCTCGCGGTTCTCCGCCAGCCAGTCCCGCTCGGGCAGCGGCTCGATCGTCACCTCCGGCGGCGGCACGCCGGCCGACGCCGGCGGCGAGCGCCAGCGCCACTTCGACCGAAGCGCGGTCTATCGGCGCGCGCGCGACCCCTTCGAGCAAGCAAGCATCCCCCTCTCCCCTGGCGGGAGAGGGCAGGGTTAGCGATGATGCCGACCGCGAGCTCACGCCGGCGGACTCTCCCTCTCCCCTGGCGGGAGAGGGCTGGGGTGAGGGGATAGAAGCAGATAAGTCAGTGGATGGCCTGACGACAGGCTGGCCAGAGTTCACCACCGTCCCCTCACCCTCCCATCGCCCGGCGATGGGCCCCTCCCTCTCCCGCGAAGGGAGAGGGAAACGATCTGTCTCGAACGACAGAGATACAGAAACGCAAAACCGGGCGAGGACGGCTTCCAGGGCCGGCGCCGCCGACGCGGGACAGCGCAGCGCCACTCGCAGCAACGACCCTGAGTTCACGCAGCCTGCACGAAGCTGTGGATGACGGTCTTGGGACCGGCTTTCTCGAAGTCGATTTCCAGCCGGTCGCCGTCGACGGCGCGCACCGCGCCGTAGCCGAACTTCTGGTGGAACACTCTCTGGCCGGTTACGAACGGGTGCGCCGGTTCGGGCCGAGCGGTCACGCGCTCCGCCCGGCCTTCGAGCAGCGGCGGCGCGCCGCGCCGGGATGGCCAGCGGCTGTCGGCGAGGGCGGCGGCCCCGGTTTGCGGCCCCGCCCGGTCAGCCGGCCGGTAATGCGCGCGCTCAGCCCCCCACTCGGTCCCGGCGCGCCGCGGCTCGACCCCGAACAGCCCGGTCGGCGCCGCCTGGGTCACATTCTCCGCCGGCAGCTCGCGGACGAAACGCGACGGCAGCGCGTTCTGCCAGTAGCCGAAGACCATCCGATTGGCGGCGTAGCTAACGATCGCCCGTTTGCGCGCTCGGGTCAGGCCGACGTAGGCGAGGCGACGCTCCTCCTCCAGCGCGGCGGCGCCGCTCTCGTCCAGCGCTCGCTGGTTCGGAAACAGCCCTTCCTCCCAGCCGGGCAGGAAGACGGTGTCGAACTCCAGGCCCTTGGCGGCGTGCAAGCGTCATCAGCGCCACCTTGTCGTCGCCGGCCGCCTCATCGTTGTCCATCACCAGGCTGACGTGCTCGAGAAAGCCCGGCATGCTCTCGAACTCGGCGAGCGCCCCTATCAGTTCCTTCAGGTTCTCGAGTCGCCCGGCCGCCTCCGGACTGCGGTCGGCCCGCCACATGGCGATGTAACCGGACTCGTCGAGGATGCCGCGCGCCAGCTCCGGGTGCGGCACCCGCGCCAGCAGTTCGCGCCAGCGGGCGAGATGCGCCAGGAAGTCGCGTGAGCGCGCCGCGCGCCTGCGGCTTCAGCTCGTCGCTCTCCGTCAGCCGGGCGGCCGCGGCCAGCAGCGGGATGCCGAGGTCACGGGCCAGCAGATGGATGCTACGGAGGCTGGCCGTACCCAGGCCGCGCTTCGGGACGTTGACGATGCGCTCGAAGGCGAGGTCGTCGTCCGGCTGCACCACCAGACGGAAGTAGGCGATGGCGTCGCGGATTTCCTGCCGCTCGTAGAAGCGCGGCGCCGCCGATGACGCGGTAGGGCAGGCCCACGGTGATCAGCCGCTCCTCGAACTCGCGGGTCTGGAAGCCGGCGCGCACCAGCACCGCCATGCTGCTCAGCGCATGCCCTTGGCCGCGCAGCCGCTCGATCTCGTCGCAAACCACGCGAGCCTCGTCCTCGCCGTCCCAGACGCCGCGCACGTGCACCTTCTCGCCGCCATCGTCGCTCGGTCCACAGCGTCTTGCCGAGGCGGCCCTGGTTGTGGGCGATCAGCCCGGATGCGGCGGCCAGGATGTGCGGCGTGGAGCGGTAGTTGCGCTCCAGGCGGACCACCCGCGCGCCCGGAAAGTCGCGCTCGAAGCGCAGGATGTTGCCGACCTCGGCGCCGCGCCAGGAGTAGATCGACTGGTCGTCGTCGCCGACGCAGCAGAGATTGCGGTGCCGCTGCGCCAGCAGCCCGCAGCCAGAGGTACTGCGCGACGTTGGTGTCCTGGTACTCGTCCACCAGCACGTAGCGGAACTGCCGCTGATACTTCGCCGCGACTTCCGGGTGCTCGCGAAAGATCGTGAGCCCGTGCAGCAGCAGGTCGCCGAAATCGACGGCGTTCAGCGCCTGCAGCCGCTCCTGGTACTCGCGGTAGAGCGGCAGCGCCAGGCCGTCGACGGCTTCGGCGCCCTCCGCCTCGGTGACGCGATCCGGGATGAGGCCGCGATCCTTCCAGCGCTGGATCACCGACATCATCAGCCGGGGCGGCGTCTTCTTGGTGTCGATCGTTGCGCGCTTCCTGAAGCTGCTTGACCAGCCGGATCTGGTCGTCGGCATCGAGGATGGTGAAGTTCGGCTTCAGGCCAACGAGCTCGGCGTGGCCGCGCAGCATGCGGGCGCGCCGTGGCATGGAAGGTCCCGACCCACCAGCCTTCCACCGAGCAGCCGAGCAGGCCCGCTACCCGCTCGCGCATCTCGCGCGCCGCCTTGTTGGTGAAGGTGACCGCCAGCACCTGCCACGGCCGCGCCTTGCCGGTGGCGAGGATGTGCGCGAGCCGGGTGGTCAGCACCCGCGTTTTGCCGGTCCCGGCGCCGGCCAGCACCAGCACCGGGCCCTCCGTCGCCTCAACCGCCTCCGTCTGAGTGGGGTTCAGCCCAGCCATGTACGCCGGCGCGGTTACCGGCTCGAACGGCGGGTCAAAGGAGTCTGTCACCTCAAGCATGAACCATATATAGCAGCCTTCGATGCGGCGGGCTCTATAGAAAGAGTCTCACTGTCCGCAGATCGCGGTTGCGGCCGACCGGCTGGCTTCCTTGATGCGCAACCCGGTATATCGCCGCGTTGACGCTGACGTGGGATAACCAACGGCTATTTTCTATGTGCGAGAGGCGGGACGCCTGGGCGAGCGTGAATGAAGCGTTGGCAGATTAGTATCGGAAGGTTTCTACGTCCAGTTTCGCTCGCCTCGTCAGGCTATTTCGAAAATTGACTAGCCAACCGCATTGGGGAAACTTGAGGATGTTCTCGGCTCCCTCAGCATCACTATTTATCAGATAGCATTATCCACTTCTGAAGGTTTCTCTGTTCCGGAGGTTAGAGCCAACACTGATTTATAGGAGTAAGTCTTCCACGCAGGTTCATAGGCATCCGTTCGCCTGCTCGCCCCATTGAGCCCACTCCTCGCGGAGGCCACGTGCAAACAGTTCCAGGTAGGGTCCTGGGCTGCATGCCTGAATTATGTCGTACAGCTCATCCGGTTTCCGCGAATGCTCTCTCTTTCGGGTGCCGATGTAGTTGACCTGTCGCCGCCCAGGGGCAAG
Source organism: uncultured Alphaproteobacteria bacterium (assembly GCA_963786265.1). Taxonomy (GTDB): domain Bacteria; phylum Pseudomonadota; class Alphaproteobacteria; order Rhodospirillales; family Defluviicoccaceae; genus Defluviicoccus. Next base: position 46,766 of record CAWAYT010000035.1, on the reverse strand, counting down.
CGTGCGCGCATCCTTTCCGCGGGTTCCAAACAAGATAAGTTCTGTAACGTTACGAAAATAGAAACCCACCCCCCGCCCGTCGGACCCACCGTCCTTCCGCACTTTATGCCAGACAATGTTGCTCTTGTAAGCGAATCCCCAAGTGCGCAGCACCTGGAGACCTTCCGGCAACAGCGCGTTCGGAACCCAGAGATAGAGGTGCGCCGTGGGCAGAAGAATTTGCGGGACCGGGAGCGCCGCTATCTCGGCGACCGTCAATGTCCCGTAGCGCGACAGGCGCCGGTGTTCGGGCGCCATCTTCCCCGTACGGTTGACGAATCGCCACGGCGGGTCGGCAAGTATCGTCGCGAACTTGCGATCCTGAGCGAACGATAAGAGCTCCCGCGCCGCGTCCGGTTTGTCTGTGGCTCCACTCACAATTTCACCATTCAGTGACGTTTGAGCGTTTAGCACGCAGCATCACAGCGAACCAGCCTGGGTTCGCCGTCCTCGGTAGCGCAAGCGGCGTTATCGAGCCTGATTTAGAATGTGCAGCACAGGCTTAGCAGGAAATACGTACGGCCGCTGTGATCGCGGCTGCAAAACTCGATATTCGATTCGTTCGGCGAGCCAGGGTCCTGACTGAGCGGAATCACTCCCGCGAGGCTTTGGGTGTCGATCCATGTGACGGTTCGCTCCCGGATTTGGGTTGATTTCCGCCCGCGCCCTTGTCCGCATCCTGCTTCGGATCCGGGCCATGGTAATCTGCCATTCCGCTGATGAGTGCCCAGCAGGCGAGCCGAACCGTCTTGGGGACCGACACTTTCTCGCCGTCCCGCTCACCCTTCTCGTAATATTGCACCATCCGCCGCTTCAAGCCGAGCGCGTCCGCCGCCTGTTTTTGCGAAAGGCCAAGCGCTTTTCTCCATCGTTTGAAGTCCGAGGCGCGCAAGCGAGTGCCTCCAGATCGAGCTGATGGGCGAGCTACCGTGAGGGTTCTTGCCAGCCTAGCAGGATTAGCGCGTCGCATCACTGCCGCACAAAGTGCGCTTTTCATTGAAGGGGGCGCACACGGTGCACACCTCATTGGCGTTTGCGAGCCGGCAATCAGGGTCCCTGATCGAGCGAGAGGCGGGACACAGAATGCAAGCGACAATCACTTTGATCGAACTCGCGGGCTGGGTAGCGCTGCTGCTTTGGGGAGTTCACATGGTTCAGAGCGGCATTCAGCGCGCTTTTGGGCCCAGCTTGCGACGCGTCCTCGGTCTCGCGCTCGGCAACCGCATCAAGGCGTTTCTCGCCGGCGTGGGCGTAACCGCTGTACTACAGAGCAGTACCGCGACGGCGCTCATTATCACCTCGTTCACGGCCGGCGGACTGGTGGCGATGCAACCGGCGCTGGCGGTCATGCTGGGCGCCAACGTCGGCACGACTTTGATCGTCCAGGTTATGTCCTTCGATGTGGCGAGCACGGCGCCGGTTTTCGTGCTCACGGGCGTCATCATGTTCCGCAAGGGCGGGGCGAGCCGGACCCGCGACCTCGGCCGGGTCGCGATCGGCTTCGGTCTCATGCTGCTGGCGCTGCGCGGAACGCTGATCGTCATCACGCCATACGAGAACACGCCAAGTCTCCACCTCGTACTGGCCGTTTTGGCCAGCGAACCGCTGATCGGCTTGCTGATCGCCGCTGTGCTGACCTGGGCCGCCCATTCCAGCGTGGCCATCGTGTTGCTGGTGGTGTCTTTGGTTGCGCAAGGCATCATTCCCCTGACCTACGGGCTGGCCATGGTGCTGGGGGCCAACCTGGGGACGGCCATCAATCCGCTCATTGAGGCAGCCACCGGCGGCGACCCCGCGCAGCGACGGCTGCCGCTCGGCAATCTGCTGAGTCGAATCGTCAGCTGCGTGCCAGCAATGATGATTCTCGATGCTTTGGGCCCGATGCTTATGCGCATCGAGCCGGATCCGGCACGCGCCGTGGCGAATTTCCACACGGCCTTCAATCTGTTCTCCGCCGTCCTGTTCTTGCCACTGCTGGGACCGTGGTCACGCCTGTTGCGTCGGCTCGTGCCGGCGCGCCTCGCGCAGGTCGATCCCGGCCGGCCCGTCTATCTGAACGATTCGGCACTCGAAATGCCGGCGGTAGCACTCGCCGTTGCCGCGCGAGAGGCGTTGCGCATGGGCGATGTTTTAGACGCGATGCTGCAGGGCGGGCTTGATGCGCTCCACCGAGGCGACCGCAAGCGCATTGCGGAAACCAAGCGGATGGACGACATCCTCGATCGACTGAATAGCGCGATCACCGCCTATCTCACTCGGATCGACCCCGAGGAATTGGACGAGCGGGACAATCGCCGTTTATCGGCGATCCTCGCGTTTACGACCAACTTGGAGCATGCCGGCGATGTCATCGCCAAGAACCTGATGGGGCTCGCCGCCAAGCGCTTAAAGCGGGGCCTCGCCTTCTCGGGCGAAGACAGCGCCGAAATCCGCGCCATCCTGGCCCGGTTGATAGACAACCTGCGCGCGGCGGCGGCCGTCTTCATGACCGACGACCTGCGCGCGGCGAGACGGCTTGTCGAGGAGAAGGATCTGTTTCGCGATCTGGAAACACGCGCGACCGAGGCGCACTTCGAGCGCGTGCGGACGGGCAGGCTGGACAGCATCGAAACCGCCACGCTGCAGCTGGATGTTATGCGCGATTTGCGGCGCATCAACGGGCATCTCGTCAGCGCCGCCTATCCTGTGCTCAAGGAACGAGGCGAACTGCTATCCAGCCGGCTTCGGCAAGACCTTGCCTAGCGATCAGCGCTATCGTCAAGGGCATAGCCGGCGCCGCGAACGGTGCGGATCACGTCATCCTGACCGTGCTCGCCGAGCGCCTTGCGGAGCCGGCGAATGTGGACATCGACGGTGCGCGGCTCGACGTGAATGTCCCGCCCCCAGACTTTGTCGAGCAGTTGCTCCCGCGTGAACACCCGATCGGGCCGCTCCAGCAACAGGCGGAGCAGTCGGAACTCGGTCGGGCCGAGGTGAACATTCTTGCCGCTTCGGGTGACCCGGTAGGTGGCCAAGTCCATGACGATCTCGCCGCAGACCAGCCGCTCCTCGGTTAGCGTCGGGCGCGAGCGGCGCAGCAGCGCCCGGACGCGGGCGACCAGTTCGCTTGGCGAGAAGGGTTTGACGACGTAGTCGTCGGCGCCCGAACTCAAACCCGCGAACGCGGTCGACCTCCTCGCCGCGCGCCGTCAGCATGATGATCGGCAGAGCGCGGGTTTGCGGTCGGCCGCGCAATCGCCGACACACGGCGATGCCGGATGTACGCGGCAGCATCCAGTCGAGCAGAACGAGATCAGGCTGTTGTTCGACGACGGCGAGGATCGCCTCGTCACCGTCGGCCGCGACCACCACGTCAAAGCCCTCGCGATCGAAATTATAGCGCAGCATCTCGGTCAGGGCGTCCTCGTCCTCGACGATGAGCACGCGCGGTTTCGCCACCGATGCCGCTCGATTAATCTGCACCAAGCGCCCCTTCAAACCTGCAACACCGTATAGCTGGCGATATCGCTCTTCGGCCGCTCCTCGTCGGGGGTGCTTCCCTGGACGACGAACATGACGACCTCGGCGATGTTCGTGGCGTGATCGCCGATGCGTTCGATGTTTTTGGCGATGAACAGGAGGTGCGTACAGGCGGTGATGTTGCGCGGATCCTCCATCATATAGGTCAGCAGCTCGCGGAAGATGCTGGTGTGCAGGGCGTCCAGCTCCTTGTCCCGCTGCCGGACCAGATCGGCCTTTTCGGCATCCCGCCCGATGTAGGCATCGAGGACGTCCTTGATCATCTCCTGAGCCAGCATGCCGAGCCGGACCACCGTCTGCGCCGAGGGTACCGGCGGCGTCTCGACGAGCGCGGCCGTCCGTTTGGCGACGTTCTTGGCATAATCGCCGATCCGCTCCAGCATGCTCGCGGCCTTCAGCGCGCCGACGATCTCGCGCAAGTCCTTGGCCATCGGCTGCCGCAGCGCCAGCATCGCGATGGCCTCGTGATCGATGAGCATCTCGAGCTCGTCGATCCGCTGGTCATCGGCGGTGATGCGGGCCGCCTTCTCCAAATCGCGCTTGCTCATCGCGTCGATCGCATCGGCCAGCTGAGCCTCGGCCAGCCCGCCCATTTCGGCGATCAGGTTCTCCAGCCGCCGCAGCTGCTCGTCGAACGCCCTGACGATGTGTTCCGAGCTCATGCCAGTACTCCGTATTCGCTTGCGGCACTCTAGCCGAACCGGCCGGTGATGTAGTCCTGCGTGCGCTTGTCGTGGGGGTTGGTAAAGATCATCTCGGTCGAGCCTGTCTCCACCAGCATTCCAAGGTGGAAAAAGCCAGTGCGTTGCGAGACGCGGGCCGCCTGCTGCATCGAGTGAGTGACGATGACGATCGTGTAATTCTGGCGCAACTCGTCGATCAGCTCCTCGATCCTCGCGGTGGCGATCGGGTCGAGCGCCGAGCAAGGTTCGTCCATCAGGATGACCTCCGGCTCCACGGCAATGGCGCGAGCGATGCAGAGACGCTGTTGCTGCCCGCCCGAGAGTCCCGTCCCCGGCTGTTGCAGCCGATCCTGCACCTCCTTGAGCAGACCCGCCCGCCGCAGGCTCTCCTGAACGATCTGGTCGAGCTCCTGTTTGTTCTTCGCCAGCCCATGAATGCGCGGTCCGTAGGCGACGTTCTCGAAGATCGACTTCGGGAAGGGATTCGGCTTCTGAAAAACCATGCCGACGCGGGCGCGCAAATGCACGACATCCATGTCGCGCGCGTAGATGTCCTCGCCGTCGAGCAGGATGGTGCCACTAACGCGACAGCCTTCGATGATGTCATTCATCCTGTTGAGGCAGCGCAGGTACGTCGATTTGCCGCAGCCGGAGGGTCCGATCAGTGCCGTGACCTGATTCTGGAAGATGTCCAGGCTGACATCCTTCAGCGCCTGCTTGACGCCGTAGAACACGTTCACATTGTCGGTCTTGAACTTGGCGATGCTGGTATCGGACATGGCCGCCCGCGATCTGAGGGGTGTTATTGCCTGCAGTTGTACCATACTCATGATCTGCTCTCCCGCACCGGTCGGGCCGGCCTTCTACCACCTTTGTTCGAACCGCTTGCGCAGTAAGACAGCGAGCAGGTTCATCGCCACCAAGAACCCGAGGAGAATAAGTATCGCCGCCGAGGACCGTTCGACGAATGCCCGCTCGGGCGCGTCCGACCACAGGAAAATCTGCACCGGCATCACCGTCGCCGCATCCAGCGGCCCGCTGGGGATATCGACGATGAAAGCGACCATGCCGATCATCAGCAGCGGCGCCGTTTCGCCAATCGCGTGCGCCATGCCGAGGATGGCGCCGGTCATCATGCCCGGCATCGCCTGCGGCACGACATGATGAAACACCGTCTGCACCTTGGAGGCGCCGACGCCGAGGGCGGCTTCGCGGATCGACGGCGGCACCGCTTTCAAGCGCCGCCCGGCTGGCGATGATGATGATCGGCATGCGTCATCAGCGACAGCACCATGCCGCCGACCAGCGGCGTCGAGCGCGGCAGGCCGAAGAAGTTGATGAACACCGCCAACCCGAGCAGCCCGAAGACGATCGAGGGCACGGCGGCGAGATTGTTGATGTTCACCTCGATCAACGCCGTCCATCGATTTTTCGGGGCGAACTCCTCGAGATATGTCGCGGCGCCGACGCCGAGAGGAAAGGCGATCGCCAGGGTGATCAACATCGTCCAGAATGTGCCGACGAGGGCACCCCAGACGCCGGCGAGCTCCGGCGAACGCGAATCGCCGGTGGTGAACAAGGTGGTGTTGAACGCGCGGTCGACCAGGCCGCGCTGGTCCAACTCGTGGAACCACTCGATCTGCTTGTCGGATAAGCGATGCTCGCCTTGCAGCCCGGCGGCGTCGATACGGCGCTTGGCGAACTGATCGACATCGTCGGAGAACGGCACCCGGATTGAAATCCGCTTGCCGATCAGTGACGGGTCTCCCATGACCTTCTCGCGCACGAAGTAGGTGGCCCCGGGGCTGAGTAGGCCCATCAACTCACGCCGCTGACGGCGGTCGGTCACGCCGGGAAAAGTCGGTCGAGAGCGTCCCTGACAAGTTGCTGATAATCGGCGCTGGATAACGTCCGCGGATCGCGCGCGCCGGCCGGGTCGATGCGCTGCGGGTCGAGAGTCACTTCCAGCCGGATCATCGTCTGGGTAAATGCCGGCAGCGCCGTCCGGATGATCGTGAACAGCAATGTCGCCAGACAGAGAATGCCGAAAATAATTGCGGCAAGCCCGTAGGCCCTGAACCGGCGCTCGGCCGCATAGCGCCGCTTGATGCTGGCGGCAACGGCCTCGGAAACGCCGCGATTGCCGGCGAACGCCGCGCCGGGCGCCGTGGCGACCTCGTCACTCATATTGCTCTCGATATCTGCTTACGATGCGCAGCGGCGATGACGTTGAGGATCAAGCGTGACGCAGAACAGCACCAGGCCGAGGGCGAACGCGGCGAGCGTCTTCGGGCTGTCGAACTCCTGATCGCCGACCAGCAGGGTGACGATCTGGACGGTGACGGTCGTCACTGCTTCGAAAGGGTTGACCGTGAGATTCGCGGCGAGGCCCGCCGCCATGACCACGATCATCGTCTCGCCGATCGCCCGAGACACCGCCAACAGGAAGCCGCCGACGATTCCCGGCAACGCGGCCGGCAGGAGCACTCTGCGTATCGTCTCCGACTGCGTGGCGCCAAGGCCGTACGATCCCTCGCGCATCGACTGCGGCACCGCCGTGATGACATCGTCGGACAGCGAAGAGACGAAGGGGATGATCATGATGCCCATCACCACGCCGGCGGCGAGCGCGCTTTCCGACGAGATCGTAAGGCCCAGGTTGAAGCCGAGATCGCGGAAGAACGGCGCCACGGTCAGCGCCGCGAAGAAGCCGTAGACGACAGTGGGAATGCCGGCGAGGATCTCCAGTATCGGCTTGACCACCGCGCGGAACTTCGGATGCGCGTATTCCGCCATGTAGATCGCCGCCATCAGCCCGACCGGCATGGCGACGCACATGGCGATGAAGGCGATCAACAGCGTGCCCACGAACAGCGGCACCGCGCCGAAGCTGCCTTCCGCGCCAACCTGGTCGGCGCGCATCGCGATCTGCGGGCTCCACTCCAGCCCAAACAGGAACTCGATCGGAGAGACGTGCAGGAAAAATCGGGTCGCCTCGAAAATCAGCGAGAGAATGATGCCGATAGTGGTGAAGACAGCGACCACCGAGCAGACGATCAGCAGCACCCGAATGACCGCCTCGACGCTGTTCCGGGCGCGAAGTTGCCGCGAGACTCTGTTTCGCGCGTAGACGAGGCCGCCGATAGCGGCCGCGAGAACGACCACCGCCATTGCCAGCCGACTAATGCGAAGAAGATGCGCGTAACGGTCAGCGATCTGCTGCAGCTCGGGATCGGCGGCCTGGCCGAGGGCATTGCCGGCCGCCACGTTCTTGATGTCGTTCAGCAACAGGCCAAGCCGCTCCGGCGGCAACGACTGGGCGCTCTCCGGCAAACCCGACACAAGCAGGCTGCGGACGATCTGCTGCTCTCCCATTAACCATGCAGTCAGGATCAGCAGCGCTGGAAGCGCACACCATAGGGCGACGTAGTAGCCGTAATAGCTCGGCAGCGAGTGCAGGTCGCGGATCCTGCCCGATGCCGTTGCCAATGCTCGCCCTCGACCGAGATAGAAGCCGATCACCGTCAAGACGAGCAGCGTCGCCGTCAGCGTAAAGAGCTGCATTTAAATTCTGTCCGCCCTATCCGCGATTCCGCCGTCATCTTGAGCAGCAAAGTGCGTTGATAAGTTTCAAATCCCGACGTTGTTGGCCAAATCCAGCGCGGCTTTCCGCCATTTCTCGCGTTCGGCGTCGGGAAGCGCGATCAGGCCCTTGTCGGCGAGGTAACCGTCCGGGCCCCACGCCTTGTCACTGGTGAACTCAGCGATAAATTCCTTGATTCCGGGGATCACGCCGACGTGCGCCTTCTTCACGTAGAAGTACAGAGACCGGGAAATCGGATACTTGCCCGAAGCAATATTGTCGTAGTCGTCGGCGACGCCGTCGATCAGGCTACCCTGAACTTTATCGGCATTCTGTTCGAGGAAGCTGTAGCCGAAGATGCCGAAGGCGTTCTTGTTGGCTTCCAGCTTGCGGACGATCAAAACATCGTTCTCGCCTGCCTCGATGTAGGCGCCGTCCTCGCGTATCGCCTGGCAAATCGCCTTATGCTTTCCCTCGTTCGTCTTCTTGAGCTCGGTCATGGCCGGAATCTTGTCGCAGCCGCCTTCCATCGCCAGCTCGGCGAAGGCATCGCGCGTCCCGGAAGTTGGTGGCGGACCGAGAACCTCGATATCTACCTTCGGCAGCGAGGGATCGACGTCGCTCCACTTCTTGTTGGGGTTGGGCTTGAAGCCGCCCTTGCCATCGGGAATGTCCTTGGCCAGCGCCAGGTAAAGCTGCCCCAGCGTGATATTCATCCGTGGCGCGGCTTTCGAGTTGGCCAGCACGATGCCGTCATAGCCGATCTTTACCTCGGTGATCTCCTTCACGCCGTTCTTCGCGCAGTTTTCCACCTCGGATTTCTTGATCGCCCGGGAAGCGTTGCTGATGTCGGCGGTGCCGACGCCAACGCCGTCACAGAACAGCTTGAAACCGCCGCCGGTACCGGTGCTCTCGACGACCGGGGTGTTGAATTTGGTCGTCCTGCCGAACTCCTCGGCGACGCGGGTCGAAAATGGATACACCGTTGACGAACCGACGATGCGAATCTGGTCACGCGCCTGCGCGGTGCCGGCGACAACAACGGTCGTCAGGAGCGCCAAGGTCAAAGACTTCCCGATCATTCGAGCTCTCCGGTTTGCCCCACGGCCCGTTTTGCGAATTTGCGGTCCGGACCGGTTTATGCCAGCCACTCTAGGCGGAAACAGCTTCGGCTTGATGACACTAGCGTTACACTTTTGTGACCGCTGAGCTGGCGCATTGACTTGCGGCTGATTGGGCGGTCTCGCCCGTGACCGCCGCTACGCCGCCATCCGCTGCGGGTAACAGGACGGTAACCGTGGTGCCCTTACCCAAGGTACTTTCAATCGTCAGGCGGCCGCGGTGCCGGTTGACGATGTGCTTGACGATGGCGAGCCCGAGCCCGGTGCCGCCGAGCCTTCGCGAGCGGCCCTTATCAGCCCGGTAAATCGTTCCGTCAGACGGGGCAGGTGAATCGCCTCTATACCCTCGCCCTCGTCGATGACGGAAATGGCAACACCGCCGCGCGGAAGCCCCGGCGCCCGTTGGATGGCGCGCCCGACGATGTGTATCCGCGTGCCCTCTCGACCGTACTCGATGCTATTGCCGACCAAATTGTGAAAGACCTGTGACAGCTGATCCATGTCGCCGGTTACCTGAGGCAGATCATCGGGCAGATCGAGCACTATTTTCATCCGCCGTGGGTCGGCGCGGATCGCCAGCGTGTCAGCCACGGCGGTCAACAGCCGATGAGCATCGACCCGGTCGCGCGGCGGCACGTGCTCGTTGATCTCGACTCGCGACAGCGACATGAGATCCTCGATCAGCCGCGCCATGCGCAGCGCCTCCGCCTGCATGATGCCGAGGAAGCGGTCGCGAGCCGCCGCATCGTCACTGGCGGGTCCGCGCAACGTCTCGATGAAACCGATCAGCGCAGCCAGCGGCGATCGTAATTCATGGCTAGCGTTGGCAACGAAGTCGGCGCGGCTTTGCTCGGCGCGCTTGGCGCGTGTCTCGTCGCGCAAGACGAGCACGACGCGGGACGCGTGATGATCGGCGGAGCTCGGCAAATTGCTGGCGAAGAGCGTGAACGTGCGGGGCGACCGGATCGGCAGGGTTACCTCCTGCGTGACCGAAGGTGCGCCCGCGATGATCGATTCCACAGCCGCCAGGATGTCGGGATGCCGGAGGGAAAGCGCCAGATCCCGGCCCAACGGACCTATGCCGAAGGCGTCGCGCGCCGCATTGTTGACGGCGACGATCTCGCGCGCGCCGGTCAGCACGATTATCGGGTCGGGTAGCCGCTCCAGGAAGACCTGCGGCACCTCGGCCTCCGGTGCGGGCGCGGGCCGGTCGGCGGCGACCCGGTGGCGCAATCCGTAGCGGCTGAGCCACCAGCAGCCGGCGCCAAAAAGCAAGGCGATCAGCACGGCCGGACCGAGATTGACGAAACCAGTGGCGGCCAAGCTCGCGAGGAGCAGCAGCCCGGGCGCGAAGGCAAAGAGCGCTGCCCGCCAGTCGTTCAGTTTGCTGGGCGCCATCCCGCCTCCGGCGGAGCCGACCGAGTCATCGAGGCCAGGACGGCAACCGCGCAATGCTTCCAGGTTCGGCGGATATTTGCTCGCGGGGTCGGTCAGCTGGCAAGAACAATCCGGTGATCCCGTAGCGCCGGGCTAGCGCGGCGCGGCGGAACCGCGACGGCGCTCCCGCCTCAGATCCGCACGATCGGGCGCTTGCCCCGATCCTCTGCCACGACCACTCGATTCCGTCCAGTCTCCTTGGCCAGATAGAGAGCCCGATCGGCCCGTTCGATAAACCGAGACAGTGATTCAGCAGAGGCGAACTCGGCGACGCCGATCGAGACGCTGACCTGTCCCAGGTCCTTGCCGGTCTTGCGGATGACGAGCCTCTTTTCACAAATCCGTCGCGCGGATATTTTCAGCCAGCTTGCGCGCGTCCCGACCGGTCGTTCGCGGCAGCACGATGGCGAACTCCTCGCCACCGTAGCGAGCCGCGGTGTCCTGCCCCTTGATATTTTCGCCCAACATGACTGCCACTACTCTGAGGACCTGATCGCCGATGCAATGCCCGAACTCGTCGTTGAACTTCTTGAAATGATCGACATCAAGGAGGAGCAAGCACAGCGGTTCGCCGCTTTCCGTCGCGGCCATGGTTGCCTTGCGCAGAACGCAATCGAACATCTTGCGATTGCCGAGACCGGTCAAGGCGTCCACCAGGGCCTCGCGACGCGCGCCGTCGAGTTCTGACTTCAGCTTGGCGACCTCCGATGAGGACGCTTGCAGCTGCTTCTCCAGCTCGATGCTTTGCAGGGACATCGCCCGCGTTTGCCCCAACAAACGGCCGACGATTTGCTGAACGACGTCCTCGCTTTGCGACGCGGCAACCTCGCCGGTCGCGGTCTCCAGAAACTTGCCGTAATCGGACGCATCTCGCCCGGCTTGCTTCAGCGAGTTGAGTACGTTCGCGAGTTCCGATTCGAGGCGCTCGACCATCGAATGCAGCGGCAGCGCCTCGTTTGGCGGGGAGGAAAGACTGGCGTAGAGCTTCGCGCTGCGAGGCGCCGTGAATTCCTCGCCGTCGGCGACGAGCACCTCCAACGTCTTGCTCAGGCTCGGCCACTCTCCGGAAACGTGGCAATACCAGATCGTGAAATTCGTCGGGTTCGGCGCTATTTGGTGCAAGGCCAAGAGGTTGAGCGCTTGCTGACAATACTCTGTCGACCGCTGAAGAGCGTGGTGATCGTATTCCATAGGAAACCGGGTCCTGACCGCCGAAATCCACTTCAACCTACGTCAAGTGGGTTAAAGCAGGATAAATCCGGCTAAGAGACCGGATTGCCGGCGATACGGATAGAGCCTCCGGCCAGTTTCGGCGGCGGCATCTGCGAGTGGACGGCGAGCGCAGCGCGCGAGCGTCTCGACCGCGCCAGCCGGCCATGGCGCCGGCCGCCGCGTCGCCAGGTCGACGTGAACGCACAGGACCTCATTGCTGGCGACCGGCTTCGGAAAACGGGAACAGGTCATCTCGTGGAACAGGACGAGGCGCCGCTCGTCCGTCGCGAGCAGGCGTGTGCCGACCGTCAGCGCGTCGCCCTCCACGACCTCCTGCCGATAATTGACGTGCATTTCGCCTACGAACACCGAGCATCCGGCGCGCCGCCGGTAAGCCTCGCCCACATCGAGCCGGTCTAGCGCGGCGTCGGTGGCATGATCGAAGATGAGCACGTAGTAAGCGACGTTCATGTGGCCGTTGTAGTCGACCCACTCGGGCCGCACGCTCTCGCGTATGCAGCCACGGCGAGCCGTTCATCTCCGCACCGTACGGAAGCGCGTCGGCCATCGTTCCCCCATGATCGCTGTGATTCGGGCGGACGCGCGATCAAGGGCGCGGAGACATCCCCAAGGCCTTCTCCAGCTGGCTCTTCTTCTGCTCCAATTGCTGAATTTGCCGCTCCTTCGCCGGTACATCGACGTTGCCGGTGACCCGTCCGGCATCGAGCTGCATGTTGACCGAAGCAAGCTCGCTTTGCGCCTTGTCGACCTCGCTCTTCAGCCGCTGGTATTCCGCTTCCGACACGTCCTTGCGCTTGCGAGCGGCGTTCAACTCGGCGGAAACGCGGTCGAGATCCGACTGCGCGGAAGCGATGCGCTTGTTATTGCGATCGATCTCGCGATCGAGCTGAAGCTGCTGATCCTGCAGGTCCTGGTTCTGCGTCCTCGCGGTCTGGAATTTGGCGTTTGCCTCTCCTTCCCGGCTGGCCAGGCCGCCGCTCACCAGGTCACGCTTCTGCTCCACGTACGTGCAGCCCGGGATGAGCAGCATGGCTGCAAGGACCAACAGGCGGCGGCGCATTCGCTTGCTCCTGCTCAGACCCTGGATACGGCGAGTGCTTGGTTCATCGCCACCACATTCCGCTCGAGTTCGGCGATCTGGCCGCTCAGGCGTTGGATCTGCGCATCGAGCTCGCGCGTATCGCCACCTGTCCGCGCCGCCGCCTTCTGATAGGTATCTCGGCGTTTCTTCAGGCCGTCGAGCGAGGATTGCATGACGTTCCGGTTCTGCTCGACGCGGCTCTTCGTGGCCCGTGCTTCCGCCAGGCTGGCCGTCCGCGCCTCGACTTGCTCATTCATTTCCGCAAGCTGCCGTTTCGAGTCTTCCAGAATGCGGTTCGAGCTCTCGACCAGAGCCTGTAGCTTCTGATTGTCCGCCTCGACGTCGCGGGTCATCGATTGAATCATGCGGATCCGGTTGTTGCCGGCTTCCTGCTGTTTCGCCACCGTGTAGCCGTCGACGCCGCCAAGCACGCCTCCCGCGACGCCACCGACAGCTCCGTACTTCACCATGTTTTCGACGCGGCCGGTTGTCGCCCCGATCAGCACGCCCGCCAGGATTCCCAGCCCAGCCCCGAGCAGCGAGCCTTGGGCTACCGTGGTGTTGAAGGTGTTCGCCTCCCGCCGGAGCTGTTCCTCGTCCGCGGTCATCGGCGGCGCGTGGGGATCCGAGGACGCGCCAGTGTCCTCGAGGCCCACGCCTGTAGAGGCGCAGGCGGAAACCGTCATCGCGCATGCGAGAAGCAGCGCCAGTGCCTTGCGGTTGCCTCTCGGCTGACCCGTACCCGTCATGTCCCGTTCCACTGCTGAACCCGCGCCACCGCGGCTATCCCGGAATGGCATCGAGAACCGCCTTCCGATCGAGCTTGCCCTCTCTTCTCAGAAGCGCGGCCTGGCGCGTGAAGGTGTCGATGAACGGCAGCATCGGCTCGAGCTTGCGCGCCTCGAACTCGCGCTTCAGAATGTCCGCCTGGGAGGACACGATGCCCTCCGGATACTCCGATGTGAGCTGCGTCACGGTATCAATATAGTACGCCAGATTGAAATCCAAGGCAGCCTTGTCGCTCTCCAACTGCTTCCGAATGCTGTCGCGCGCCGCATCGCCGAGCTGCGTCAGCGTCTTCAACTGGCCCTCGCGGAAGGCGATGATGCGCTTGTCCTCGCCGAGCTTTCGCGCCAGGTAGGCGCCCACCCGTACGCCGCTGCGAGCGGCCCGGTCGCGTTGCTCGTTGCGCGTCTGGACGTTCGCCTTGATCACCGTCGCTAAATTCTGCACGCGTTGCCGAAGCGCCGGGTCTTCGACAGCCTTCGCCAGCACGTCCACCTCCTTCACCGGATCCTCCTGCGGTTCGGCCAAAGCCGCGGCGGAGGTCTTTGGCAGATCGGCCCAGGCGTTGCGGATGGCGGCCAGACGCTGGGTGCTGGGCAGCCCGGGCGCGACCAGCGCCAGCCGGAAACCGGTGGTTTGCGACCGGCGCTCGCCCTTGCCGTCGATCGGCACGAACTCCCCCCGCTCCGACGATCGGATCTCATCCAGCGGCGTGCGGTAATCGCCGCCCTTGACGGTGGCGCCGCCGGCCTGGCCGTGCAGCCGCGAGAGCTTGTTTAGCCGGAACGGATCGAGCACGAACTCGCCGGCGTTGCCCAGCATGTCATGCAGACCCAGCGGGTTCGGCTTCAGCAGACCGATGGCGTTGAGCTCGTTGTTGGCGGACTCGGTGCCCTGATACCAGACGTAGCGCGCGGCGCCCTCGGGCATCGGAAAGACCGGCTGCACGAACACCGATTCCGAAACGGCGAGGCCGCCCCGGGCCGCGTACTCCCATTCCGCTTCCGTGGGCAGGCGGATGAAGCCGGGTGCCCCCTCCTCGCTCGGCAGTTTCTTCAGGGCCTCCTTGGCGAGCCATGCGCCGTACTTTGCCGCGGACGCCGCCGCCTCCGCCCAAGTCACCGAAACTTTCGGCATGCGCGCATCCTCGTTCGGCCGCGGACACGCGCCGTTCATCGCTTCATACTGCAGCGCCGTGACCTCGTGCTTGCCGAGATAGTAGAAGCGCAGTTTCGGCTTCGTCTTGTCGGTGAAGCCGCCGACGATATAGTCGGCCCGGCTGTTCTCGGCGTAAGCGAACTGTTCGTCATGGCCGCCGAGAGTAATCTTCCGATCGTCGAGCACGCCTTCGGCCGGCACGTCGATACGGCGGAACGCCATGGCGCCTGCCGCACGGCATCGGCAGCACAAGGTCGCCTTCGGCGGGTTGCGGATTGTAGAGCCGCTCCGGCCACGGCGGAGCCGACGGTTGCTGCGCCGACGCGGCCCCGGCGAGCACGACGCAAGGCTATGGCGAGCAACCCGCTAAACATCCCGCAACTCCTCGCTGATCTCGAGCCGGCCGTAGAACAGGCCGGTTATTGTAGCCGGAAGGAGCGAGACCGCCACGGTTGCGAGCACGCATGCCGCGAGCTCCGCGGCGCCCAGTTCACACGCGCTCTCGCCGGTGGCGATGCTGCGCGAGAAGTAGAGGTTGATTGCGCCCGCTACCACTTCGAACAACAGAGTCGCCAGCGCCGATCCGGCGAGCGCGATGGCGCCGCTTTGGAACAGCGGAAAGCACGCCAGCCATCCGGGCGCGTAGCCGACCAGCCCCAGCACCGCCAGTTCGCGCCGCTTGCGCTGGGCGTTCGCCCACAGGCTCGCGGCGAGCGAAATCAGATAGCCGGACGCGCCCAGCGCGGCAATGATGGCGAGAATGACCGTCAGATTGCGGCTGAGCGCCAGCGCACCCTCGATCTCGCCCTCGCGCGTCGAGATCGAGACGCCGGATTTGCGCAGGTCGGCGGCGATCGGCTCGACATCGCGGATGGTCTTCGCATAAAGGCGGAACAGCGGATACGCCTGCGGCGCTGGAGCGTCGCGGTCGCCGGTCCAGCCGAGGGCCGGAACGGCGAAGCCGTCGCGGTAATCCTGCACCGCCTGCTGCAACGGCAGGCTGACGAAGGCGGCGAGGCCGTCGTACCGGTCCGGCGCGACCACGCCGAGCACGGTCAGGGTCAGCGACACCGGCTCGACCCGGCCGCCACGGCTGCGCTCGATGCTCGCCAGCACCTGATCGCCCGGCTTCAGACCGAGCTTCTCGGCGACACGCCGGCTGACGCTGATCGCGGTCCATGCCTTCGGCCAGCGCCGTGCCCTCGCCGGCAACCGGGTCGCCGGGCGCCGTTGGCAGCCAGGACACGCGCAGCGGCGCCGTCGCCGTTCCGTCCTTCGGCAGCAGGTCCACCTGCGCGGCGATGGCGCGCGTGTTCGGCATGACGAAATCGACCTCGCGGTCGCCGCGCGCATGGCGCGCAAACCACTGCGGCGTCGAAGCGGTTGCCGCCGGCCACGTCGGGGATGATCGCCCGCATCGCCGGATCGCGGTTCATCCGCTCCAGCAGCGTGCCGATGACCCCCTGCTGCAGACCATAGAGCACCAGCAGCGGTGACAGTACCGCCGCCACCGACGCGATCTGGCACAGGGTGATCGCCCACTCGTGCCGCAGGTCGAACAGCGCCAGGCGGAACAGCTGCGCTAGCCTGGCTGCGTTCATGCGCTCGGTCCCGGATCAGCGTCATGCCATCCCCGACCGCGCACTCGATGGGCCGCAATCGCATGCGCTCGACCAGCGTCCGGTCATGCGAAACGACGACGAGGGTAATGCCCAGCTCCGCCGCCAGCCGCACGAACAGCTCCATCACCTTCTCGGCGTTGCTCGGGTCCAGCGACGCGGTCGGCTCGTCGGCGAGCACGATCTTCGGACCGTGGGCGAGCGCGCGCGCCACCGCCGCCCGCTGCCGCTCGCCGATCGACACCCGCGCCGGCATCCGGCCCGCCAGAGGGGCGATGCCGAGGAACTCCAAGATTTCCAGCGCCGGCCCCGGGCACCCGAGGCCGAGCAGCCGACGCGAGATGACGACATTCTCGTATATGCTGAGAAACGGCAGCAAGGCCCCTGTTTGCAGGACGTAGCCAAAGTACCGGGCGCGGCGAGCCGTCATGGTCGCGCGATCCGCGCGTTCCCACAGCGCCGCCACGTTCGTTTGCCGCTCACCATCGAGGTTGAGCCAGAAATGACCGGCGCTGGTCGGTCGCAAGGTCATCGCCAGCAGGTCGAGGCAGGTGCTCTTGCCGCAGCCGCTCGGGCCGAGCAGCGCGACCCTTTCACCGGCGGCGATCGCCAGCCGCTCGATGCGCAAACGGAACGGCTCGCCGGTCGAGCCGCGTACGCGTTCGACGTTTTCCAGGCTGATGATCGGCAGCAAAGGTGGCCGCTCCGCCCCCTCAGGGCAGCACGTCGAGGGGGATGGGATAGACCGCGTCGCCGGCGGCGCCCTCGGGATTGAGCTGCACCCAGCGATCGACGTCGTCGTGGAAGCGCTGGTAGAGGGCGATCTTCGACTTCACGTCGTCGATCAGCGCCTGCTGCTGGCCGACCCCCATCCGCGTCCAGGTATCCTGGTCGAGCCCCATGATCCGGCTCTGGTAAGGCAGTCCTTCCAGGTACTCGCCCATCAGGCCGATGTCCTCGAGGTTGCGCGCGCCCGCCTGTCCGACGCGGTTGGGGTCGCGGCTCATCGCCGCGGCGGCGCTACGCAGCTGATTGAAGAAGTCGCCGGGATCGAGCTGCCCCTTCTCGCCGGCCTCGACCACCTTGCGCAGGGTCGTCTGCAGGTCGCTGAGCTGGTTCTTGGTCAGCAGCAGCCGCACGCTGAAGGACGCGATGTCCGGTTGCTTGAAGTCGCGGTCGGACGCCCAGGCCTCGAACATGCGCGGCGCCTTGGTCCCCTGCACCTCGCCCAGGTAGGCGAGCTGCATGGCGCGCCCGACCTTCTCGGTGACTTGCGCGAGCTTGTCGCCGCTGCCGGCCAGCCACGCGTGCCGGAAGCACTCGCTTGCCGGCTTCTGGCCGGCCGACCGCACCTGATTGACCAGCGCCTCGGCCAGCCGCTGCACCTGGCTCTTGAACGCCTGCTTGTCGCCGGCCTCGACCGGGAAGAACAGCGAGCCGACGTTCGGGTACTTGGCGAGCGCCTCGTATTGCTTGATCGCTCGCGCGTGATCTTCCTTGCCCTCCGGCGTCTTCAGATAAAGGACGTAGGTGGCGATGCGGTTCTCCAGCGCCAGCTGCCGCACCTGCTCGGTGCCGAGGCCGGTAGTCGCCAGCGGCGAATTGCCCTCGCGCGAGCTGGCGTCGGTGATCATGATCAGGTAGCGGCCGCCGAAGCCGGTCCAGTCGATCCCCTGGATCGCCTCGACAAGCCCGGCGTAGCCGTCCTCGGCGAAGGCGCGGGTCGATACCTCGGACGCCGCGACCCCTTTGACCGCGTCGGCGAATTGCGCCTGCGTCGAGACCTTCGTCGGGTCGGCGAAGGTGCGCACCAGGTACTCGACCCCCTTCACCTTCGTCGGATCGTCGCGGTAGGCGACCATGCCGAAGCGCACCCGCTGTTGGAGCTTAGCTGCCTCGACTTGCTTGTACACCTCTTCCATCGCGGCGCGGGTGAGGTCGATGTAAGGCTGCATCGACGCGCTGGCATCGATGACGAAGACGACGCCGGAGGTAAACTTGGCGAGGTCAGCCTCGGGATTGCCTGCGCTGGCTGATCTGCGCCAGCGTGTCCGCGCCCTTCTCCTTGGTTACCGACGCGACCTGCACCGTGCGGACCTTGAAGCCGGATTTCAGCACGGTCGTGCCGGCGTCTAGGATGGGCAGCAGATAGAACTGCTTCTGCATATCGACGAACGTTTCGGGCTCGATCGAGATCACCGGGCCCGCCGGCGGCAGCTTGCCCTCGGCGATCTGCTTGCGGATCTGCTCGGCTTCGACGAGCAGCCGGTCGGAGTTCAGCATGTCGACGAGCCCGGCGCGATCCTTGAAGAACAGCACCCGCTCGCGGTTGGCGGGGTTAGTGAACGCCAGCGTCAGGCTGTGCTTCCACGGAATCGTGTCCGCCTCCGTCACGAAGCCGATCACCTTGCCCTCGCTGTTCGCGCCGACCTCGAGATAGCTGGCGTTTCCCGCCACCTGCCTGCCGTAGACGAACAGCAGCGTCATCGGCGGCAGCTCCTTGCCACCCGCGCCGCCCGGTTGCGCCGAGAGGGCAGCGCCCGGTCGGGTCAGCACCCGCTGGTAGAGCGTCGTCTTACCCTCGATCAGCAGCGGCTTGCGTTGCCCGGCGGCTGGCTGCGCGTGCGCGCCCTGCGCCAGCGCCCACCACCAGCGCGAAGATGGCGGCTACGATTGTTGCCTGTACCCTCATTTCGGCAGCGCGTCCTTCGCCTGCTGGTGACCCTGGTCGGCCGCCTTTCGCAGCCAGGCGACGCCCCGCTCCGGCCCATTCGGGCTCGTCGACCTTGCCGCTCATCAGCAGCGCGCCCAGCCGATATTGCGCCTCGGCGATGCCGGCCTCCGCCGCCTGACGATACCACTCGACCGCCTGCTCGGGGTTCGGCGCCGGCAGCGGGCTGGTCTCGGAAGAATAGGTGTCCGGATCATACATCTGACCAAGGGCGAGCGCCGCCGGCCCGCTGCCCTTGTTGGCGGCGTTGCGCAGCAGCAGGAATTCACCTTCGAGCGACTTCGCCGCCCGAAACTTCTCGGCCATACCGAAGCTCTCGTCGGCGCCAGGATCGCGGGCGAGGAAGCGCCGCGCGCCCTCCAAGGTCGTCGGCACCTCCGGCTGAACGTTCGCCACCGGCGGCACCTCGGAACCGGACCACCGATCCTTATAAAACCAAGCTCCCGCCGCCATGGCGAGCAGGAGGGCGGCGATCCCGGCGAAGACGAGCAGCTTGCCATGACCGGGCTGGCCATCCTGCCGAGGCGCCTCGCACTCCTCGCGCTCATTCTCCTCCTGCTCGCGTTCGAAGCGCTCCGCCTCTTCCCGCCGCTGCTTCTCCGCCGCCTCTTCCGCCCGGTCGAGACTCACCGCGATCGCCGCCGCTGCCGCCGCCTTCCGTTCCGCCTGGGCGCGCCCCGCCTCCGCTTCCGAGATCTCGGCAAGCTCGGCCGCCGCCGCCTTCGCCGAGGCGGGATCCGGCACCGGTCCGCCGGGCGGCACGTACCCCTGCGGCGCCTGCGACGGCAGTCGGATGGGGACCCATGTCAGCCGCTCCTCGCGCCTCAGGCCGTGCCCGTCCCGCAGCCGCAGAACGTAAGGGGTGTGCGGGCGGAGGTGCCAGGTCACCGACGGTTCGAGATCGAACAGCAGCACCGAGCCCTCGGCGCGCGGCGAGCCAGGCCGGAACCATGCATAAGCCGTCGTCCAGGCCTCGCCGGTCAGGCGCGGATCCAGGTGCTTTTCGACATTGTCGAGCAGCCCCGAGATGCACACCTCCAGCGTGTCGCCATCGGCACCGCCGATGCCGGTCACCGTTACTTGCGCTTCCCCAGCGGGATATCCGGCCGGTTGCGTGGCTCTTGCGGGCATATATCTCTCCGGCGGACGTTTCCCGAGGCCCGCTCAGGCCATCGCCGCGAGCGCGCCACGAACCAGCGGGCCGATAGCGATCGTCTCCAGGATCTGCCCGAGCCCGCGGTTCTGCGCTTCGTCGATCTCGCGGCCGCCGCCAAAGCTGGTGTTGTCGAGGCCCAGCTGACGCAAGGCCACGCCCCAGTCGATTAAGAACGTCTGCTCGAGCGGTAGCCTGGAAGTTCCAAGCGCGGGCGTGCCGTTGACCTTCGGCGGCGCTCCGAAGATCGCGCGGGTCGCCTCCTTCGGCGGTTCGGGGAAGCCCGGCCGCTTGTTCTCCGGCACATCCCCATAGCCGAGATAAGAGACATAATCGTTTATCGTCGCGGTCGCGATCGAGCCGGCCCGATCGGCGACATCGTCCCAGCGGACGTTCGCCGACTGCACGTGCGCCCGAACTCCCTTGGCGATCGTCTCGGTCAGCATGAGACGATGCGCGCCTACGATCACCTCTTGCACCAGGTCATCGACGATGCGGCCTTCGACGCCCAGCGCCTGCATCGCATCGGCGTCTCGCGACAGCTCGCGCAGCAACTCCGTCCAATGATTGACGACATTGGTGGCGAACATGGCGGCCCGGTCGACCGTCTGCATCGGAGGCCGCTTCGCCGCTTCGTTCGGTGTCGCCGCCCACGGATCGTCGGACCATGCGTCGATGACCGTCGTTTCGTTGGCCGGCGCGGGGGCCTCGACAAGTCGTAATGCCGCCACGTTGAGGAACAACTCGCGCACCTCGCGCTCGCGCACCAGGAGGCATTCCAGCATGTGCGCGAACGTGCGGAAGTTGCGAGCGCGGACCGCCACGAACAGCTGGCGGCGCAGCTCCATCAGCGCCTGCTCCTTCTCGCGCCGCGAGGCGTCGTCGTCGGCATGGTAGAAGCGACGGAGACTGAGATCCAGCTCGCCCGCCTGCTCGCGCAGCCGCTGACCGATCTGCTGCTTCTTGAGATTGGGATCGAGAACCTCGGTCAGCCGCTCGACGAGAAATCCGACGCCGCCGTCGTTCGGGGCGAACGCCGCCGCCCACGTCTCCTCCGGCCGCTCGAAGTGCTTCGCGACCAGCTCGGAGCCGGAGAAAGCGCGCCTATATTCCTCGATAACCGTCCTGCTCGCCGCCGCCGAACCCGCCTCGATCAGCCGCTCGCTGCCGTCCGCCTGCTTGACGATCTCCTGGTAATCCATCAGGTGCTTTTGCTTCATGCCCGGATTGCGCAGGAACAGCGTGTTGGCGAACGGCCGGCCGTTCCAGTTGCCGACCCACTCGTCCTTGCCGTACAGCTCCAGCAATGAGGCGTGCAGCCGCCGGTCCCACTTGCCCTGCCGGGACTCGGCGGTTTCGCCGCCCTTCTCCAGGAACTCCAGGTCGAATTTCGTAAGGATCAGGAAAAGCGCGTTGCGCACCTGCGCGCGCTGCCGGGGCGTCGACCCGTGTGTCGAGTCGATCCAGCTCTTCACCATGCTCGCCAGGTCCTTCACCTCGGCGACGCTGGGCGGCATGCACAGCAGCATCGAGGTGAGCTCGCGCTCCTCGGTGTAGCGCTGGAACAGATAGGCGATCTTGCCGCGCAGCAGCAGCTCGCGCACCTGCCGGGACCGGTCGGCCGGATCGGCGGGCAGGCCGGTGAGCTTGAGGCGCGAGCGCGCTCCCGGGAAATCCAGCAGATCAGTGTGCGCGAAAAACGGCCACGGGCTGTCGGTCATGACGATCTTCAGCTCGGCGATCAGCGCGGTGACCGTCGCGCGCGGCAGCGTGACCGGATCGTCGAGCTTTTCGTCCGTCACCGGCCGCAAGCTGATCGGATCGGCCTTGTCCTCGGGAGTGCCGAGCCGCTGCAGAATGGCGACGTCGATGATGCTCTT
Source organism: uncultured Alphaproteobacteria bacterium (assembly GCA_963786265.1). Lineage (GTDB taxonomy): Bacteria > Pseudomonadota > Alphaproteobacteria > Rhodospirillales > Defluviicoccaceae > Defluviicoccus. Next base: position 24,743 of record CAWAYT010000035.1, on the reverse strand, counting down.
TTCGCGCGGCACCAGCGCGCCGAGTTCGGCCCGTGCTTCCTGCGCGAAACCCAGCTGTTCCAGGGTGCGCATCAGCTCGATGAACAACGCGGTGAAGGCGTCGATGCCGCCCCACAGCATCGAGTAGAGTTTGGCGCGCTTTTCCAGCGGCAGCCGGCCGGCGGTGGCGATCACGCCGTCCCAGTAGCCGACGCGCGACAGCGACTCGATGCGGGCGCTGAAGTTGCGCTGGAAATACTCGCCGAGGTCATAGAGGGTGATCTCGTCCAGATGCGCGGCGGGAGCGCCGCCGGCGCTCGCCTGCGCCGTCACCAGCGCCTCGCGGATCGCCGCCTCGTCCGGCAGCTTGAAGGTCATGTTGTTGGGGTCGAAGTCGGAATAGAAGCTGTTGGCGAGGATCTTCACCACGTCGGTCTCGCTGAGCAGCCGCAGTTCCACGGGATGGTCGGCCTCGACGGCGCTCTTGTGCGCGGTGAAGCGGGTGACCAGCCCCGTCGACTCGCGATCGCCCGGCGGGTTGATCTCGGTGAGGAAGTCCTTGTGCGTTCCGGCGAAGTCGGCGGTCAGGTTGCCCAGCGGCCGGCGCGCCAATGCCGAGACGAGGTAGGACTTGCCCGCCTGGACTCGGCCCGAACACGCCGACGCAGTTGCGCCGGCCGGCCGCGCCCTGGAGCTTGCGGGCCAGGTTCTCCGCCTTGCGCGCGCTGTTGGTCAGACCGTGCGCCTCGTTGGCGACGCTGACCGCCGTGCCGCGCACGTCTTCGATCCACAGCCTCGCCTTGCCGCTGCCCTCGCCGAGCCGTTTGGCGGCGGTGACGAGCTCCGCGCCGGAATCAACCACCTCCAGTCCTCACTTGTCGAGCAGGATACCGGTGTCGAGCCAGTAGCCCTGCTGATTGTCGATCGTCTGCAGCCTGAGCCGCATGTTGTTGTTGGGCACGCTGCGCCCCTCCCGGTCCTCGATGCCGGCGATCAGCAGCGAGTCGATGACATCGCGGGCATCGCGCCCGGTGTTCCGCTTCAGCTTGATGCGCAATGGCGTCTTTGGGTTCAGCTTCGCCGCCATCTCCTGATTAGCGTAGTCGAGGCTGTAGAGCCGCGTGCTCGGCCACCAGTCGACCGGGAACTGCCGGAAGCCGAGCGGCATCGGCCCGCGAAAGTCGAATGCCGTGTCCGGCAGTTCGTAGTCCGGGTCGTCCAGGTCGAGGTTCTGATAGTACTCGTCCCGCCTTGAGCAGACGGTTGTTGCGGTCGAGCTTGCCGAAGAAGCGCGCCGTCGATTGCGGCTTCAGCTCGTCGGAGCGGAAGTTGAAGTTCTGTAGCTGTCCTTCGCCGAGCAGACAGAGCATCGCGCCGACGCAGGCGGTCGTCTTGGGATCGGCGATCGTCGCCTGGTAATCGCGGAACGGGTACCACTGGCCGACGCGGTAACAGGTGCAGCGGCACGATCCGGTGCGGCGGCAGGATAGCAGCTCTCGCGAAGGCAGTCGCGCACCGCCGGCAGCCGCGACGGCCGGCCGGAAAGCAGCAGCAGATCGGTCCGGTAGCGCCACACCACCTCGCCCAAGGCCTGCAGCATCTCCAGGAATACGCTGCGCACGGTGCGGTCGATTTCCGGCAAGATCGATCGGGAACTCGATCCGTCGCAGGTCGAAGCCCGCCGCCCCCAGCTTCTCCGCTTCCTGATTGACGTAGGCGGTCACCATGTCGCTGGCGACGGCGCTGTCTTCGAAGAACGAGGCGAATGCCCGGCGGCGTCGGTTGCGTCGGCGTCAGCACGTCGTAGCTCTCGTACTCCGAGAGCATGCCGATGGCGATCGGCGCCGCGATCTGCGCGGCGAACTGCTGCCGCCGGAATTGCTCGACGACGTTCATGTCGCCACGGTCGCCGCCGAACAGGCGATTGAGCAGGTAGTCCGTCCGGTCGCCGAGTCCCGACGCGTGCAGCGCCTTGCGGATCGGCTCCAGCACGTGCTCGCGGACTACCCGGAAGACGGCATCGTCGCCGGCGAGATTAAAGCCCTCGCGGAACTCCTGCTTCGGAAACAGCGTGACGTTGGCGCCCTGGCCCTCGACCCTGAACGAGCTGATGACGAGATCGGTGGTGCCGCCGCCGATATCGAGCGTCGCCAGCCGGAACGCCTCCGGTGCGGCGCCGTTCACCCGGTTGCCGGGGTGCCGCATGACGTCGAAGAAGGCGCGCGCGTCACCCGAATAGTGCAGCGCGATCTGGCTGTAGAGGTAGACCGCCTGCGTGGCGCTCGCCTCGTCCCACTTCAGGATCACCGCCGGCAGCGGCGTATCCGGGTGCGGCTTGAGCACCGCGGCCGACTGTCCGTCCGCCGGCGGCTCGGTCTCGGCGGCGCCGGTGCAGAGATACACGAGATCGCGCGCCGTCTCCGCCTGCCGCTGCATGATCTGCCGTTCGGCCAGCGGCATCGCCGTCGGCATGGTCATGATGATCCGCCTGCAGCCGGCGCGGCAGGTCGGCGTTGCGGCGGCGCAGCCGGTGCGATGGCGCGTTCATCATGCAGATCGCCTGCACGAAGATCTCGGCGAGCGCGAACGACATCAGGTTGCGCCGCGCGTAGAGCGCGCGGATCGACGGAAACCACGACTCGTCGTTGGCCGGACGCGCATACGGGATCTTGTGGATGGCCTCGCCGGCGTCGTTCACCAGGGTAGTGAAGGCCACTCCGGTGGCGAGCCCGGTCTGCTCGCCGTGCGCGGTGGGGCTGTTGAAACGCCAGCTGTCGCGCCGGGTATCCTCGTCCCACAGGTAGCGCTTTGGCCCGGACAGGCCGGTCGCGCCCTTCGCTGCCCCGCCTCAGGCTCGCGAGCCGTGTCGCCTCTGGCCCCACCCGGACGATCGTCGGCCAGGCGAAGGCCTCGGCGCGGCCGCTGCGGAGCGACAGATGGTCGCGGCCGAACGAGGCCCGGCTGAACTCCAGCCGGCTGTCGAACGGATCGCTGTAGACCAGCTCGGGCCGGCTGAGGTCGCGCAGCTGCAGCTTCACCGCCTGGGTGATGTCGGCGCCGAGCTGGTCCGGCTGGGCCTCGATCAGCAGCCCGCAGGTGCGCGAGTTGCCGAGGTCGATGACGATATCGACGTCGATGGGTACCGGCCGCGGCTCGGTCGATGCGGTCGACGACGACGAACTTCGGCAGGAGGTCGAGCGCCGTAGATCAGCTCGATGAAGGCCTTGTAGCGGGCGATGTGCTCGTGCGGCCCCTCCATCCGGTCGCGCAGCTCCGGCAGCGCCAGCGGCCGGACGTGGCGGATGCCGGCGCGCCTGCGGTCCTCGCGCTCGATCATCTCCTTGAAGACGTCGAGACACCAGTCCTTGACCCAGCCCTCGCGCAGGAACCAGTCGAGTCGGATCGAGCGGCGACGGCAGCGAGAAGGCGCGGCCGTTCCGCGTGTCGGCCGGCGAGGGCGCGAGGTAGGCCTCCTCTCGACGAACTCCATCGGGTTGGTGTCGAGCGCCAGGACCAGCCGGTACGTCGTTGCCGTCCTCGTCCGGCTCGTCGAGCTTGGCGAGATAGGACGCGCGCCCAGTTGGTCGGGCCGCGGAAGTAGCCGCCGCCGAGCTCCTCGCGGAACAGCGGAAAGCGGCATCCAGACGCGATCGAACATTTCGACGATGCGCTTGACGATCGACGGCGTAGGTTTCCGCCAGCTCGCTGTTGTCGTCGCCGCGCCGCACGACGATCGGCATCGCGTCGTCGTTCAGCTGCCCCTTCGGATCGTCATAGAAACCCCAGTCCTTCGGCACCGGCGTCGTCTTCGTCACGACGAAGCCGAAGTCGAGGAACTGGACGCCGCTGCGCGGAATGATCGAGACGATCGGGGGAAATCGGTCAGTTCATTGAGCGGCATGACGGTCGATACTAACAGTTAGCCGCCGAAGAAGAACCGGCAAGTGGAAGGCCGTCGCGTCACGGCTCCGCCTGCTGGCGCTCGATGCCGACGCGGTAGGTCGAACCGTCGGCGTTGCGGCCCTGGCAGACGGTCTGGCCGGACGGCGTCCGCATGCACTCGGTCTGCGAGCGGCTGAAGGTGCGGCCGTCCGGGCACCGCGGATCGGCCAGCTCGTTGATGCTGAGCTGGCCGCCCTGCATGCGCGCCTGCGCCGCCGCCCGGCATTCGACGCCGTCGGGGCGGCGGATCACCACCTCGCCGTCACCCTGCGGGTCGAAGCGATACGCCTGCTGCAGCGGCTGCTTCGTCACCTGGTCGACCAGCCCCTTGTCGCTGCGCCACTCGCCGCCGACGAAGCCGGTGTTGCCCGTCTTGGCGGCGTCGGGCGGGATCTGCAGCGACCGGTCGTTCGGCGTCTTGCTGGCCCTGGTCCGGCTGCGGCTGAGGCGGCGGCTTCTGGCTCCTGCGGCGGCTGAGTTTGCGGCTCGCGGCGGCACGGGCGTCTGATCTTCCTTCGCTGTTGCATCCGGAGCTTGCGGCGGCTCCGGCGACGGCTGATCGCCGGCTTTCTGGTCCGGAGTCTCTTCCAACCCCGAGGCGGAGCCATCCGGCACCGGCTTCTCGTCCGTTGGGAGCTGCTGCTCGGCACCAGTGGGCGCGGCCATCTCCGCGCCCGGGCCGGTCAGCACCTCGCCGCCCGGCGCCGTCACATCGCCTTCCGTCACCGCGCTCCCGAGTCCGAGGTAGCGCAGCGCGCGGTCGATGAAGCCGCCTTCCGGCACGATCTCCTGCCCCGGATCGCGAGGTTGCGCACTGCCCTGCTCGCCAAACTGCACGGCCCTGTGTTCATCGGGCAGGCAGGTATAAAGGCCGAAAAGCAAGAGCAACAGGAGTAGGCAGCAGTCCCAGCGCCCACGGCAGCCATCGCCACCACGAGCGGCGCGGCCGCTCGAACGGCAGCCCGACCCCCTCCTGCGCGGGAGCAGCCGTCGCCGCCGGTGCCGGCCGGCGCGGCGCCAGCCGTCAGCGCATCGAGGGCCTGGCCACTGAAGTTTCGGAATCCCCAGAACGAGACGACCGGCTGATCGCCGACGAAGTGCAAATGGCTGTCGTCGGGAACGAGCATCGCCTCTTCCAGAAGACTTGCGAAGGCGGCTGCCCCTTTGCTGTCCCCCCGCTTGCCGTCCGCCGGCTTGCTGTCCGCGGGGCGCTCACCCTGCCGGCGGAGTTCGTCGAGATAGCGAATGAAGTCGCTGCGCAGCGCCTGCAGGTCCAGGGCGTAGCGGGTCTGCTCCTCCGGCGAGAGATCCACCCAGCGCCGGGCCGTACCCGCGACCTCGGAGATCCAGTGGATGGACTTGTTCCGTGGATCGCGGTCGGGCTTGGCGAAATAGTTGGCGTGCCGCGCTCCCAACTTTTGCGTGATGGTGGCGCGGAGCTGCACGTAGCTCATGTAGACGGGCTGACCGAACGCGCCGAGCGGCTGGTACTTGTCGACAAGATCGCTGGCGAGGACGGGACCGGTCCGCATCTTCTTCGTCACTTGCAGTTGCGCGAATCGGGCAGGCGCGTCGCCTGCTGCATCTTGTTCTTCATATCGAGCGTACTGTTCGGCGTCAGCACCTTTCCTCCGGTGGCGGCGGCGATGCACTGCACGACCGAGCGCCCGCCAGCGCCGCTTACATCGATGACGTTGATGGTGACGTTCGGCCGCTTCGCCTTCACGGCGCGCGCCGCCGCGCACGGATCGCGACCGCACGTATCCTCGCCGTCGCTGACGACGACGATCGTCGAATTCGACGTCGCCCGAGACGATGTTGCCGGCGCGTTCGATGCTGCGCGCAAGCGGCGTACCGCGATCCGGCTGCAGGCCGCGCACCTCGCGGATCAGGCTCGGCCGCTCCGGCTGCGAATAGAACCTGTCGAGGCGAACTTGATCGCAGTTGCTGAAGTCGATCAACGCCACGTCGACGGGATCGGGAAGGCCATTCACCACCGTCGCGATCGCGTCCTTGGCCAGGGTCATCCGCGACGGAGCGCCGGCGAATGGCTCGCGCATGCTACCGGATCCGTCGACGATGACGACCACCTCCGGCTCGTCACCCGGCTTGACATTCAGATCGCATCGCGAACGCGGCGACGACCGGCGGCGGCATCGGCGCCATCGCCACCTCCTCGCGCGGCGGCGGCGACGACGATGGCGGGGGCGAGGTCGGCTTCGGTTCAGCCGTGCCGCGGTTCGACCTTCGCTTGCAGCTTCGGCGGCGCCGGTTTCTCCTTCGGCAAAGGCGGGAGCGGCGCCGGCTCTGTGATTTTCGGCGGCGGAGGCGGGGGGATCGGCTCCGGCGTCGGCGGCGACTCGGCGGGCTCGCACAGCGCCTGCCGCTCGTCGCGCGCCTTGCTCAGCGCGGCCAGTTCGGCCAGCAGCGCCTTCTCCTTGTCTTGCTCGGCGGGCAGTGGATCGGCTGGCGGTGGCGGAGCCGGCGTCTGCCGCTCAACCACGATCGGCGGCAGCGGCTGCAGCGCGCGCCAGACGAGAAACGCCAGCAATAACAGGAGAAGCAGCGGCAGCAGCCAGGAAAGCCAGCTCCGACGCGCCCTTACCCCCGCCGGCGCGCCCATCGCGGCGGCCGTTGCCGAAGCCGCCGGTGTCGCGATTCCTTCGGGCTTCGGCGCCGGCTCCGCTTCCACCGCCGGTTCGGCCGGCAACTCCGGGGCGGCGTCGGCGGGCGGAAGCGCCGCCGGGATCGGCGTTACCGATGACGCCGTTGGCGGCTTCGGCGCGTCCGGTATGGCCTGCCCTTGGGCGGCATGCCCCCACAGCACCAGCACCGGCCGCGCGCCGACGGCATAGGCGGCGCTGGCGGGCGGCGTGATCACCGCCAGCTCTAGGGCGTGCGCGGCCAACGCGGCGGACTCGCCCTCGCCTTTCATCTTCTCCACGAGCTGGCCGATCTCGGCGAGGAGCTGACGGCGCAGCGTCTCGATCGGACGCCGCTCGGCTTCCGGAAGAGCGGCGAGCACGCGCACGGGGCCGGGCAGCGCGGCGTACCAGGAAACGGCGTCGTCGGCGGTATTGAGCTCCGGCCGGCTCAGTAGCTCTGCGTGCTGCCGACCCAAGCGGTTTGCGAGTATGACAGAAAGCTGGCCGTGCATGGAGATGACCGCCTGCCCATGCACTTCCAGGCGGCGAAAGCCGGCGGCCGATGTGGTTATCAGGAGCTCGGACATCGCAACCGATCAGCGCGCCCTCTGCACATCGGCGCGATGCGTACCGGCAAACATTATCTTGGTTTGACCCTGAGCACTCAGTAGCTTAGCACAGTAGAAGACGGACTCAACGATTTGCCGCGCCGGTTCCGGCGATTGAAGGACGATGTCGGACGCAAACCCGCCCGTAGCGAATGTATCGCCCACGGCCGAACGTCGGCTACGCGGTGTTGCGCTTGCGCCGCTGTGGGTGGCGAGCGTGCTCGTCCTTTCGCTGGCCATCGCCGGCGTCGTAGCGTATCTGATGCTGCGCCAGCCTGAGGTCGTTGAACGCGTCCTGCCGCCGCCCGCGCAGCCAGATAACATGGCGGAGGCGGCGCGCCGCGCCGAAGCGTTGCGTGCACGCAACTCCGAGTTGGCGAAAGACGTGGAGGCGCTCCGGCACGAACTCGAACGGCCGGCCCAGTGCCCTCCCGGCACGCAGCTCGACCCGGCTCACGGCATCCGCAAGTCGGCGTTGGAGAGCGCGCGAGGCCGACAAGGCGTTTCCAACCCTTGCACGGGTGCGTAGCGCTTCCTCGCTTCGGCGCGGGCGAGGGCGTGGGAAGCGGAAATCAAGCGATATAGAAACAGGTTTCCGCCGTCGCACGATCGGTAGATCGCAGCCTGTATAGCTTGGTCAAGCCGGTCTCGGCGACTTGATCGATTTTCTCGACAAAGAACCCAATGGAAAAGCTATCCGAGGAACGGGTCGTGCACCATGATCGTGTCGTCGCGTTCGGGGCTGGTTGACAGCAGGTGCACCGGCGCCTCGATCATCTCCTCGATGCGCCGGATAAACTTGACGGCGGTGGCCGGCAGGTCGGCCCAGGAGCGGGCGCCGCGTGTGCTGTCCGACCAGCCCTCCATCGTTTCGAACACCGGTTCGACCCGCGACTGGCGAATAGTCGAAGCCGGGAGATGGTCCAGCGGCGCGCCGTCCAGACGATAGCCGACGCAGACGTGAATTTCCTTGAAGCCGTCGAGCACGTCCAGCTTGGTCAGGGCGATGCCGTTGATCCCGTTCACCTTCACCGCCTGGCGCACCAGTACCGCATCGAACCAGCCGCACCGGCGGGCGCGGCCGGTGACGGTGCCGAACTCGCGGCCGCGTTCGCCGATCAGCCGGCCGGTCTCGCAGGTGAGTTCAGTCGGAAACGGCCCGGAACCGACGCGCGTGGTGTATGCCTTGGTGATGCCGAGGACGTAATTGAGGGCGCCAGGGCCGAGCCCCGAGCCGGCTGCGGCCTGTCCGGCCAGTGTGTTCGAGGAGGTGACGAACGGGTAGGTGCCGTGGTCGATGTCGAGCATCGTGCCTTGCGCGCCCTCGAACAGGATGCGCTTGCCGGAGCGCCGCGCCTCGTCGAGCGTCATCCAGACGGTATCGGCGTAGGGCAGCACCTTCGGAGCAACAGCGGTCAGTTCGTCGAGCACGAATGCGCGATCGACCTCCGGCATGCCGAGACCGCGCAGCAGGGCGTTGTGATGTAGCAGCAGCACGTCCAGCTTATCGCCGATCACCGCCTGGTCGGCGAGGTCGCCCAAGCGAATGGCGCGGCGCGCCACCTTGTCCTCGTAGGCGGGGCCGATGCCCCGTCCGGTTGTGCCGATGCGCGCGTTGCCCAGTGCGGCTTCCCGCGCCCGGTCGAGGTTGCGGTGCAGCGGCAAGATCAGCGGCACGTTTTCGGCGATGCGCACATTGTCCGGGCCGACGTGCACGCCCTGGCCCCGCAGAACCTCGATCTCCTGCAACAGCGCCCACGGATCGAGAACCACCCCGTTGCCGATGATCGAGAGCTTGCCCGGACGGACGACGCCCGAGGGCAGCAAGCTCAGCTTATAGGTGACGCCGCCGATCACCAACGTATGGCCGGCGTTGTGCCCGCCCTGGAAGCGAACGACGACATCGGCGCGCCGCGACAGCCAATCGACGATCTTGCCCTTGCCCTCGTCGCCCCACTGCGCGCCGACCACTACGACGTTCGCCATGCCCGTTCAGTCCTCTGCTCGCGCAATTTCGGCGGCGTCGGCGGCCCGCGGCTCGCCGTCCGCGAAAACATGACCACAGCCCAGGCGCGCGGCTTCGGCCATTACGTCGCAGTCGCGATCGAACGACATCACCGTCACCCAGCCCTCGCGGCGCAGCGCCAGCGCCACCTCGACCGGCGTGTGCGGCGGCAGTAGTAGTCGGCGGCGCGGCTGCTCCGGCCGGGGCAATGCCCGCAAAACCGCATCCATGAACAGCGTCACGCCGGTCGCCGCCTCGCCGGCTTCCGTGCGGTATCGGCCGCCACGGCCAATCTCGTCGACGGCCGCCGTGGCGAAAATCGCGTAGGTGACGCCAGTGTGATACTCGAACCCGCGATTCTCCACCGCGTCTATGGTCAGCGTCAACGTCGGCGCGCCGGCGCGCAATCCGGCGTGGACCTCGATGAGGCGCCCCCGTTCGGATGCCGCTGGGGCTGGCAGGTCGAGCATGGCGAGGGCGGCGAGGGCGGCTTCGGCGGGGCCGGTGATCGTGACCAGCCTCGACAACAGCTCCGTCGTCGATCGGCCGAGCGCCGGTGTCAGCGCATCGATCGCCGCCACGTCCTTGCGGTCGAGCGCCATGCGAAGCCGGCTGAGCACCGCCTCGTCAGTGACGTTCGACGCGCCGAGGATCGCCGGCACCAGGTTGGGAGCGCCAAGATCGACGGTAAGCTCCGTAATGCCGAGCTCGGTCAGCGCCGAGGTCGCCATGACGACGACCTCGACATCGGCCTTGGCCGAATCCGCGCCGACGATTTCCGCGCCGACCTGGCCGAACTGCCGTTCCGGACGGAGTTGCGAGCCGCGAACCCGCAAGACCTGCCCGGCGTAGCCCAGTCGCAACGGCCGAGGCCAGTGCGCCAGCCGGCTTGAGGCGATGCGCGCCACCTGCATCGTCATGTCCGGCCGGAGCGCCAGCATCCGCCGCGAGATGGGGTCCATAAGCTGGAAGGTCTCCGCCGCGAGGGCGGCGCCGGAGCCGGCCAGCAACGTCTCGGCGAACTCGATCAGCGGCGGCTTGACGCGTTCGTAGCCGTAGCCGGCGAAGTGCGCGATCAGCCGCTCGACCGTGAGCGCCTCGAAGGCGGCGAACGGCGGCAGAACATCCATCAGGCCGGCGGGTAGGAGCGCCGCGGCGGCGGCAAGATTGTGCATCGTCAGCGGATCCGTAAGCTCCGGGGGCCTCCGCGGCTGCGCCTCATCGCAACTTATCGCGCGGTGCTTGTAACCGTGGCGAGTTGCCATGGCGAGGCGAAATCGCCGGTGGAAGAGGCTTCTGCTTCTCCGGGCCGGTCAGAGCGCCCGGCCGGTGCCTGGGGTCATCTCCGGCGGTACCTCGGAATCGATGCCGATCGCGCGCAGCGCCTCGGCGCCCAGGCGGGCATGCGCGGCGAAGGTGGGGTGGAGGTAGTCCCAGAACAGCGCACCCTGGCATGGTCCGCCCTGGCAAGGCGTGGTCACATTCACGAAGCCCGCCGATCCGGGGTCACGCATCACCTGGTCCGCCAGCGAGAACACGTCCAGCCGCTGCACGTCGAGCGAGCGCTTGTCCTCGATGATCCGCAAACGCCGTTCGAGCGTGGCGTTGAACATCTCGGTGAGGCGGCGAGCCGCTGTCGCGCAGGCGGGACCCAACACGCGAACAGCCGGGGCGTAACCGATATCCGGCAGATTCGGCACCAGGATGCGCTTGGCGCCGGCCGCCGCCAGAGTATCGACACCGGCGGCGAGCGACGCCGCGGCGCTCCGCGCGGCCGCGTCTTGGTTGGGCTGGCAGCCAGCGGCAAGCAGGTCGTTGGCGCCGCCGGAAACAATGTGGAGCGCGTTTGCCTCGGCGCGGCCGCGCCGCGACGATAGATACGAAGCCAGCTGAGCCCGGACGTCGCTGGCGCCGCCCTCGGTCCGTGCGCCGCCGACTGCGTAATTGCTACCGCCCGCCCGGGACGGCTTCAGTTCGACGCCGACCCGCTCGGCGACCACTTCCACCCAGACCGGGCCATTCGAGAACCGGCCGGCGTTGCCGTTGTCCGAAAGGCTGTCGCCGAACACCACCAGGCTGCTGAAGGGCGCGCCTGTCTCCTCGGCCGCCGCCGCCGGTGCCGCCACTCCGAATGCCAACGCCGCGCCAAGCGCCATGATCCTCGCCCACAGGACAATCAGCACGTCACACCCTGTCCAATGCGGCGCGAAGACACTCGGTCAGATCCGCCCTCGAGATGATGAAGGCCACACGGTCGAAGTCGGGCGCATCGGCGCTCGATGGCCCCGCCGCGATATCCTTTCCCTGGCCGGCTGCTCCGCCACCGGTGCGGTACAGCGACACGATCTCGTCCAGCGCCGCCTCCGGCAGGTCCTCGAGATAGCGCTCGAAGGCGGCGCGCCAGTCGGCGGCCGGCTGCGGCTCGGGCGGCGTCGCCGGCAGGGTAACCCCCTCATCGCCACTGGGTCCGCCGCGTTGCGGATCGTCGGCCCGGCCGGTCGGATCGGCACGCGCGCGCTCGGCGAGCCGGATCAGCTCTTTGACCTTCTCGACCGAGATGTTTACGGTCATCGTCTTCGCGCTCCCCGATCACCGGCCAAGCCCCGCCCGCTTCGTCCAACGTTACAGCCCCGGCCAGAGGTCCCGGCCGGCAAAACTTCCAACGAGGCGGCGCGACAAACGAGCCGTCGCACTGCCCATTGCAGGTCGACGCCGGCCCATGCCGCGGCTTGAAGCACGCGGCAAAACTTGAAACACTGCTCGCGAACAGGGGAGACATCCGGCGTGAGCGCCAGCGAGGGTGCGCCCGGCACGCCGCCGGTGATCGGTATCATCGGCGGCAGCGGCGTTTACGAGATCGACGGGCTGGAGAGCGCGCAATGGGTAGCCGTCGCCTCGCCCTGGGGCCGCCCCTCGGACGAGCTGCTGGTCGGCCAACTCGCGGGCCAGCGGTGCGTGTTCCTGCCGCGCCACGGCCGCGGCCATCGCATTCCGCCCTCGGATCTGAACAGCCGCGCCAACATCGACGCCCTCAAGCGAATGGGCGTGACCGAGATCATCTCCCTTTCCGCCTGCGGCTCGCTGCGCGAGGACCTGCCCCCCGGCACCTTCGTTATCGTCGACCAGTTCATCGACCGCAGCTTCGCCAGGGCCAAGAGCTTCTTCGGCGAGGGGCTGGTCGCGCATGTGACGCTCGGCCATCCGGTCTGCGCCCGGCTCGGCGACGCACTGGAGCAGACGTGCCGCGAGCTGGCGCTCCTCACGTCGCGCGGCGGCACCTACCTGGTGATGGAGGGGCCGCAGTTCTCGACCTTGGCGGAGAGCAATCTTTACCGCTCCTGGGGATGCGACGTGATCGGCATGACCAACATGCCGGAGGCGAAGCTCGCCCGCGAGGCGGAGCTCTGCTATGCCACGGTGGCGATGGTCACCGACTATGACTGCTGGCACCCGGAGCATGAGCACGTCTCGGTCGAGGCGATCGTACGCGTGCTGCTGGCGAACGCCGATCACGCGCGCGCCATGGTCAAGAAGCTCGCGCCCAAGTTGGCGGACCGCGCGGGGTCTTGCCCGCACGGTTGCCACACCGCGCTTACCCAGGCGATCATCACTCCCCCGGCCTTCCGCGACCCGGAACTCGTCGCCAAGCTGGATGCCGTCGCCGGCCGGGTCTTGCGCTGATCTCGATCGGGCCGGCTTATCCGGCGTGCCGCGACCTCATTCCGCCACGAAGTAGGCGATGGTCAGGACGGTCCCCACGACGGTGACGATAATCCGGGCGCGCGCCGGCGGCAGCCAGTTCGCGAGCTTGCCTCCGGCGAAGCCGCCGATCAGCCCGCCCGCCATCATCACCAGCGCGTGCGGCCAGCTCACCGCTCCGGCGACGACGAAGACGATGATCGCGACGCCGTTGCAGAGCGACGTGAACAGGTTTTTCAGCGCGTTCATCGAGCGCATGTCGGTCACGCCGAGCAAGGTCAGCCCGGCCAGCGTCACCATCCCCATGCCGGCGCCGAAGAACCCGCCATAGATTCCGATCAAGGCCTGGAAGACGTGCCCGCCGATGCGCACCGAGCGCCGCTCGTGATGCAGGTTCGCCCGCTTCATCATCAGCACCAGTCGCGGGCCCGCCGCGAACATCACGGTGGCGATCAGCAACAGCCACGGCACGCAGGCGCGGAAACGCGCGTCGCCCAGCCAGAGCACCAGCCAGGCGCCGACAGCTCCGCCCATCAGGCCGAGGATCAGGAACGAGAGGAGCAGGTGCCGTGCTCCTGGAAGATGCCGGCGCATTGCCAGAAAGGCGGCGAAGCTGGCGGGCGCCAGCGCCACGGTGTTCGAGGCGTTGGCGGCTACCGCGCCCAGCCCTGCCGCCATCATCGCCGGGAAGGTGAAGAAGGTGGCGCCGCCGGCGATGGCGTTGATCGCGCCGCCGAGGAACCCCGCGCCCACGAGAAGCGCCACGCTCTGCAGGTCCATCATCATCGCCGGCCGGCCGCGCTGCATAAGCTCCGGTGCGAGTCCGGGGCCGCCGCAACTTAGCCCGATCAGCGCGCGCCGCAAGGATAATCCCGCCAGCGGCGTCTACCCGCTCCGGCTGACCCGGAGGAAACTACCGCACCACGCGAATCAGTCGGCATTGATCGCCGAGAACCTCACATTCGATGCTTCACGATGCGCAGCCCCGGTGCTACCGGGCGGGAACTCCGTCACTCCGCCGGCTGCAGCGAGGCGCGCATCTTGTCGATCGCCTCGGCCATCTTCACCAGCCGCTTGGCGCTCTCGACGTGCAGGTTCTCGATCAGCTTGCCATCGACCACCGCCACCCCTTCGCCGCGCGCCGCCGCCGCCGAGTGCGCGGCGATGATCTTGCGCGACCACTCGACGTCCTCCGGGCGGGGCGTGAACACCTCGTTGCACTTCGCGACCTGGTTCGGATGAATCAGCGTCTTGCCGTCGAAGCCCATCTCCGCCCCCTGCCGGCAGGCAAACTCGAAGCCGGCTTCGTCTTTCAGGTCGAGATAGACGCCATCGACGATGGCGAGGCCATAGGCGCGGGCGGCCAGCAGACACAGTCCCAGCGAGGTGATGAACGGCAGCCGTTCGCGCGTATGCGCGCAATCGAGCTCCTTCGCCAGATCCGAGGTGCCCATCACCAGGCATTCCATGCGCGGCGTGGCGGCGGCGATCTGCTCGGAGGCGAGCACGCTGCGGGGCGTTTCCATCATCGCCCAGATCGCCATGCGGTCCGGGGCGCCGTTCGCCCGCATGACTGATTCCATGTGGCGGATCGCGTCGGCGCTCTCCACCTTCGGCAACAGCAATGCATCCGCGCCCGATTTCGAGGCGGCGGCGATGTCCTCGTAGCCCCAGGGCGTAGCGAGGCCGTTCACCCGGACGATGATCTCGCGCATACCATAGCCGCCGTCCCTGACCGCACTGACAGACCTGCAAGCGCGCCTGGTCCTTGGCGTCGGGGGCGACGGCGTCCTCCAGGTCGAGGATCAGAGCGTCGGCCGGGAGGCCCTTGGCCTTTTCCAGCGCGCGGGCGTTCGAGCCCGGCATGTAGAGGACGCTGCGGCGCGGACGTGCTGTCTTGGGCATGGCTCCCCTCCCGGTGCTTCCGGCTTGATGATTTGCGTAAATTAGTACTCTCGGCAGCCGGTCGGGGCAAGCGCCCGCCTTGCCCGCAACCTTCCTCCAACGCCACCGCCGCGCGCTCGCGGCTGATCCCCTTGTCGCCGAGGTCACCTCTGCTGGCGAAAAGACGGCCTACCCTTGTAAGTCGAGCAGTTTTCGTTGTCGTAGTAGATATGCGCACGACGAGGATGGTTTCGTTTATCTCCACTAGTAGTGGGTATCGGCGCATGGCTTATATGTGGAACTCAGTTGGGCACGGGCGCACTAGCGCCCAGCGCCGACTACATCGCCGCCACGATCATTACTGTTATGGGTTCGGACCCAAGCTGGACGCTAACTAGCGTTCCGCCAGTGCGGAGCTACTTCTTATTCATGAGTAGCGTACTGGCGCACTCGACAGGATTCGAACCTGCGACCTCTGCCTCCGGAGGGCAGCGCTCTATCCACTGAGCTACGAGTGCGTGGCGCGACGATAGCGCACAGCGGCGGATCAGGGCAAGCTCCGGCCTTCGCGTCGCGGTCCCCGGCGCCGGACACCAGCGCCGGTGCGAGTCGGCGAGCGCGGGTCGGCCAATGCGGGAAGTGCCCGCGGGACGGTGAACCAGGTGTCGACCTCGCGCACATGGTCTCGCCTTGCTGATCGCGAGTCGAGCACGTGATTCCCCCCGGTAGACGGCAGAGCGCCTGGCGGCGCCGATCGGCCGCTTGGCTGGTCAGCCCCGCAGCATTTCGCGCATCGCTCAGGTGTGGCTTTGCTTACCGTAGTCCGGGAAGACGCCAAATGCGGTGACGACGGTTACCGCATTGCCTTCGGAGGCGAGGTAGAGTTGGCGTGAATTGCATCTACTTTAGTTCGAAATCGGCGGCAGTTATGCGAAACGCTTTGCATGAGCATGGGATCACGTTCGAAACTGATATGCGGCAGGCATTGCAAGCCGCGGTCGAGAGGGGTGACTTCACCGTCGTGGAGCGGTTTCAGCTGCCCGCGCGCGCCGAAGTCGGGAACCCGTCCCGCCTGCGTACCGGGCGGGCGCCGTCGGGCGCTGGCTCCTCGGTACCGGTTTCCTGAACGGCATCTGGGCGCATCAGGCGGAGGCGCTCCGCACGTTTGAAGGCGGCTCCAATGTCGTTGTCGCCACTGGCACTGCGTCCGGTAAATCACTCATCTTTCAAGCGGCCGCCTTGCGCATGCTCGATCAGCGGCCGGAATCGGTTGTGCTTGTTTTCTACCCACTTAAGGCCCTGGTGGCGGACCAACTTGTGAGCTGGCGTCAAGTGTTAGCAGCCGCTGGCTTCTCCGATAACGCGGTCGGCCGCCTCGATGGGGACGTCCTGCCGGACGAGCGCCAACAGATCATGGAATCCGCTCGTGTCATCTTGGCAACTCCGGACGTAACCCACGCCTGGCTCATGAGCAACCTGGCGAGACCGGCGCATCGACGCTTCTTCGGCCGCCTCGCCCTCGTAATCATTGATGAGGCGCACGTCTTCGATGGCGTATTCGGCAGCAATTTCGCTTACCTGTTCCGAAGGCTGGCGGTGGCGGCGCGAATGGCGACGTCGGCGCGGTCGTCCCGCTCGGGTCGTTGCTGCCAGTGCGACCATCGCGAACCCGAGCGAGCATTCTGGCGCTAACCGGCATGTCCTTTAATATCATAGACGAGAGCCTCGATGGCTCGCCTCGACAGCGGCGAGACGTGCTGCATTTGGCCTGCACGGCAGGCGACGAGGCCAGTGTAGCAGCCGAGCTGCATAGCGCCTTGCTGAACGAATCGGACCAAGGAAGTTTTATCACGTTCGTCAACTCTCGGCAGGGCGTGGAGCGGCTGGCGATCCGAGCCGAAGCTGAAAGCAAAGTGCGGCCATACCGCAGCGGTTATGAGGCATCGGATCGTCAGGCAATCGAACGCGCGCTTCGCGAAGGATCTCTGCGCGGCGTCGTCTCCACCTCGGCGCTCGAACTCGGCGTCAATATCCGTCATTTCAGTGTTGGGCTCAATCTGAACGTGCCGGCATCCCGCAAGTCGTTCCGCCAGCAACTCGGTCGCGTGGGAAGGGACAAGCCCGGCGCTTTTGCGATCATAGCGGAGCCATATGCTTTTCGCCGCTTTGGACTGACGCTCTCGGAATTCTATGCCGCCTCAATTGAGCCATCATATCTTTACCTTCAAAATCGGTTTATCCAGTACGCGCATGCGCGTTGTCTGGCCGAGGAGTTGGAGATGTTGGGAGTGACCGGTCGCAAGGCGCTGCCAGCTCTCGAACATTGGCCGGAAGGCTTTAGCGGCATTTTCGATTTCGCCTACATCGGCGGTCCAGCCGCGCGGCCACGCGAATTCGATCGCATTCACGAAGTCGGTCGCGATGCACCGCATTATAACTACCCTCTGCGCAATGTCGCCGAAGAGGGTTTCATCGTCGGGGCTGGCGGGGCCGCCTCGGGGCCGCTGCACCGCATTGCAAATCTCACACTGCAACAGGCGATCCGCGAAGCCTTCCCGGGCGCAATCTATTTTCACATGGGCAAAGGCTGGAAGGTCTTTGAATGGCGGAGTACGGTGTGGGATCGAGTCATACGGGTGGCGAACACCAACTCGCGCGCATGCCCTAAGCCCGTACTACGCAAGTTCGTCAACATTAGCCTGGACAGCGATGGCATCGTCGCCGGACGTTATCGTAAAGGCAAGGCCGGCTTCCTGGCGGAATGCCAGCTGCAGATTACTGAACGCGTCGAGGGGTTTTCGAACGTGGCGAGCGCAAGCTGTATCGTGACTTGCAGCGCGACGATCCTGCCATGCGTCCAAAGACGCGCGAATGCAGGACGACCGGTGTCGTTCTGCAGATCAATGAGTCCTGGTTCATCAAGAAAGGCGTCAAGGAACGTGTGGCAGAAGTACTCACCGAACTTCTACGGCGCGAATACAGCATCTCGCCCTCAGACGTCGATTACGCCGCGACGAACATAGCATTGGTCAGGGATGGCCAGCGTAGCCCCGCAGCAGACGCTATCGTCATTTATGATGCGACGCATGGAAGCTTGCGGCTGAGCGAGCCGGCCTACACAAGCTCGACCTTCTCGTTGATAGATTGAAGGCCGCCGTCGCCATGGCCCCGGAGGAGGTTGATCCGCTCCCGGCTGAGCATGCAAAGGCGCTCGAGGACTGGGTTTCGAGACTCGGGCCGGAAGCGAACGAATTCGGCGAGCTGTTCAAAACGACAGAGGCGAGCAATGGCCGCCCAGGCTGGCTGCATGTTTATGCCCCAGGCAGCATCGTTTGCAGCAGGAATGTGCAAGGCCTGTTGAACGAAATTGAGATCATCGCGCCGGAGCTGTTCTCGTTTGATGAGGGCCCGCCGCAGCTCTTCTACAAGTACAAGCATAGAACCGGAGTGAAAGCGATGGTTCTGTCGAGCCAGATTGAGGCCGTCGGAGACCAGTGGTCGTTCACCTATTGGAATCCGACAACGGACGAGTGTGTCGATGTCGAAGATGATCTGGTCACTCGCAATATCGAGAGGCCGGTCAGCCTTTCGGATTCGCTAAGTGGGCATGAGATCTGAGCGGTAGCCCTGCAACCGCCTCGTCAATGTTCTATGGCTGAGCTACGAGTGCGTGGGCGGGACGATGGCGCACAGCGGCGGATCGGGGCACGCGCCGGCCTCTGTATCGCGCTCGTCGGCGCCGGAGGGCAGCGGCGCCGTCGGGTCGGCGAGCCAGGCGTCGATGTCCCGCCACACCGTCTCGCCTTGCAGATCGCGGGTCAGCATGTGGTAGCCCTCGGGGTAGAGCGCCAGGCGGCGCCGGTCGGCGGTTTGCGGCGGCAGGCGCTCCAGCATCTCCCGCATCGCGCCGGCGGGGATCAGCGGATCGCGCGCGCCATAGAGCACCAGCATCCGGCCGTCGAGATTGGCCGCCGAAGCCATCGCTTCATCCATCAGGTTGACGAGGCCGTAGATGGCGTCGATCCGCGTGCCCTTGATCACCATGGGGTCGCGGCCGAGTGACTTCAGCATCTCCGTATTGTCGGAGACGACGATGCCGAGATTCCTGCCGGTCAGCCGGCCCCACGGGAAGGTGTGCACGGCGAGCCACAACGCGGTTGTCTGGTACCACGGCATAGAGCCGCGCCCCCAGACCGCCGGCGCCGCGAGGATGATGCCATTGACCGCCGGCCGATCGGAGCGCGCCATGGCCGTCATCACCACGGCCCCGCCCATGCTCTCGCCGAACAGATAGAGCGGCGTGCCGGGATGCCGCGCTCGCACCAGCGCCACCGCGGCGCGCAGATCGCTGGTCAACGCCGCCGATCCCGCCCACATGCCGCGGTTGGGAGCGCCGCCGAAGCCGCGCTGATCGTACGCGTAGGAGGCAAAGCCGCGTCCGGCAAGCCAGCCGCCGATGCCGTCGAAAAAGTTGGAGTAGTCGTTGAAGCCATGCAACGCGATCAGCACCGCGTCCGGCGAACCCGCCCGCGGCAGCCAGGAGCGGAGCGGCAACAGGGCGCCATCGGCCGCGATTACGTGCGCTTCGTGCAGCACCGGTTCGCCCGCCTCCGGCCCCGCCGGCGCCTGCAATGGCGCGCAGCCGATCAATAGCAGTAGGGTCGGCACCATCTTCCACATGGTGCCCCGCGTGCTCACAGGCGCGCCACCGCGTTCGCGCCCGTCTCTTCCGGCTCGCCTGTCAGCTTCAGGAAGATGTCCTCCAAATCGGTCTCGCGGGTGGTTATCTCGTCGATGGCGAGCCCGCAGCCCGTGAGCGCCGCGAGGATATCGCCGCCGCGAACCTTGCTCGGCGCATACTGGATGATTAGCCGGTCCGGCGCGCTCGCCTGCATATGGAAGCGCGACAGCAGCATCGGCGGGACAGCGGGGATCGGCTCGCGGAGCGTCACCGTCATCGTCTTCGAGTTCGATCCGCCGCAGCAACGCCTCTGTGCTGTCGCAGGCGATCATTCGCCCATGATTGATGATGGCGATGCGATCGCACAGTTCTTGTGCTTCCTCCAGATAATGGGTCGTCAAGAGGATGGTTGTCCCGGCCTGGTTGAGGTGGCGCACGTACGCCCACAGGTGCCGGCGCAGCTCGACGTCGACGCCGGCTGTAGGCTCGTCCAGCACCAGCACCGGCGGCGAATGGACCATCGCCTTCGCCACCAGCAGGCGCCGCCGCATGCCGCCCGATAGACCGCGGGCGTACGCCTCGGCCTGCCGGGTTAGCCCGACGGCCGCGAGAATCTCGTCGGTGCGCCGCTTGTTTCTAGGCACGCCGTAAAGGCCTGCCTGCAGGTCGAGCAGCTCGCGCGGCGTGAAGTACGGGTCGAGGTTAAGCTCCTGCGGCACCACGCCGATCGCCCGGCGCGCCGCCCGCATCTCCCTCTCGATGTCGTAGCCCCAGATGCGCGCGGTTCCGGCGGAGCGAACGACGAGTCCGGCGAGAATATTGATCAATGTCGACTTGCCGGCGCCGTTCGGCCCGAGCAGCCCGAAAAACGCTCCCTTCGGCACACGCAAGCTGACCGCCTTCAGCGCATGCACGGCGGACTGTCCGTTTCGCCCGGCATAGGTCTTCGCCAGATCGGTCGTCTCGACGGCGTAGTCGGGGGCGAAATTACGCATCCTCGCCATCGCTATCATTCGCCGTACGGCAACGTCAATGTCCGCCCGCTCGCGCCCTCGCGTCAGGACAGAGATCGGGTGGGCCATACCCGACCTCGTCCCGGCTGTTCCGGTGCTCCGGCCATGCGGAGAGGCGCCCCGTCATGGCGAGCGTAGCGGAGCAATCCAAGCTGGGTCGCACGCCGGCCGGCGTCTCGCGATGAACATGCTGGCTGCGCTCGTCAGCGGCTGAGATAGCTGATCAGCGGCCGTTCAGGGGGTCCTCAGCCGTCACCGGGCAACGCCGGCTCCGCGAGTGGAAGGATCAGCGTGCAGACGAGGCCCTCCCGCTGCCAGTCGAGACTTGCTCGAGCACCGTGCTGATGGGTCATCACATCGGCGAGGAGGGTCATCCCGAAACCGCGATGGTTGGGCTCACTGACTTCGGGTCCGCCGCGCTCACGCCAGACAAGTCTGAGATCACCGTTCACCACCGACCCATCGAGCGTTACATCGCCGACAGGCGTCGACAGCGCCCCATATTTAGCGGCATTGCTGGCAAGCTCATGCACGGCCAGCGCCAGATTAGACGCAAGCGTCGAGTTGAGACGCACCGGCGGCAGAAGCAGCCGCACTCGCGCGCCCGCGTGCGGGCCTAGGGCACCCCGAACCAGGTCGTCGAGTACGGCGCTCTCCCAATTACCCGCGACGAGCTGGTCATGAGCGGCGGCCATCGCGCCCAACCGGCCTTCGAATACCTCTATGAACTGGTCGATTGGAACGCCCGGCCGCGCCGTATTGCGAGCGATCGACTGGATGACCGACAGCGTGTTCTTGACGCGGTGATTGAGTTCCCTCAGCAGCAGCGCCTGCTGACTGTCCCAGCGCTTTCGCTCGCTGATATCGCGGGCGATTTTCGACGCGCCGACGATCCGGCCCGTGGCATCGCGGATCGGCGACACGGTGAGGGAGATGTCGATGATGCTGCCGTCCTTGCGGCGACGCCTGGTGTCGTAATGGTCAATCTTCTCGCCGGCCGAAATTCGCTTTAAAATCCGAGGCATCTCGTCCTCGCGCCCCGGCGCGGCGAGAACCATCGTACTTAGGCCGATGACCTCCGCCGCAGTGTAGCCGAACAGCCGCTCCGCCGAGCGGTTCCAGCTCGTTATCACTCCCTCCAGAGTCTTGCTGACGATCGCGTCGTTCGACGACTCGACGATAGCAGCCAACCACGCCTCCGCCGGGGGAAGCGATTCGGGCCTCGGCGGCATGACTGTCACTTCAGCAATTTGCGATGCTTTCGACAGCTGAGTAATCCCGCCTCGCGTTTTATTCAACAGTTGCTGAAGGCCTTACTCCCGGCGGGCGCCTCCGACAAGATGTATCTTCGGGCTACAACCGTTCGAAGTACCCGATCAAGCGGCCGCTGCTTCTACCCGTCCCAGGACCCCGTTCGCGGTCGCCGGCGGTGACGCGCACGGTGTCGAGCATATGCAGCGAGGAACCTTCTGTGCTCCGGGCCCGTTGCGAACGTATACATTTGCAGTAAGTGGGAGTGGTCGAATGTCCAGTCAGATGCCGCCGGTTCCCCCGGCGGGCCGCAGCGACAAGGGGCCGGGAGGCGCGCCGGATCCGGCCGGCGGCAGCGATGCCGCAACGAGCAAGCAGAGCGCGGACAACCTGGCCGAACAGGATCGGCAGGGGAATATCAAGCAGAACACGACCAATCAGGGCTACCAGCAGGATCGCTAACCATGCCCAAGAAGAGCGAGACCACCGATAGGCACCGGGGTGGACCCGGCAGCAGTCACCAGAACGCCGACAGGCCGAATGCGGACCAACCGAAAGAACCGGAACCCGGACAACCGACCAATACCGACCGCAGCCGGGTGTCCGGGGGCGGCGGTGAACGCGATCGCCACCACACCCATGACCCGGCGACGAAGGGATAGCACGTTTGCCCCAGCAAGCGTGTCTCTCGACCCGCGTACTGAAGATCGCGTGAACTCACGTAGCTTCGGAGCTTATTACCTGGGTGGTAAAGTTACGCGCAAGATCACCCTTAGTGAAAAGACCCCGCGCTCAACGAAGTGCACGCGTTTCCAAGGACGCCGAAAACATTTCGTCTCGAAATGCATCGGCCGCGAAGCCGAATGCCGTACCGAGGCACGTCGCGATATTGGCGCGCGCCGGATATGCCTCGCGAGGGATGGTTTATGTGATCGTCGGCGTGCTGACTACGGCCGCTGCGGTCGGTACAAAGGGAGGCCACGCCACGGGCGCCAAGGGCGCCCTGATCGAGCTGTACTGGCAGCCCTTCGGCCAGCCTCACATGGGCTTCTCTGCGTCAAGGGTTCAGTGTTCATAAGGTCTATCCATTGCGGTGTATCGCCCTGCCGCCGGGATGGACTAGCGGCATGTCACAAGTGCTTCCAGGGATTGTTTCGCCGTCCAGGAACTGAGCCCGGTTGCGTGACGCGGCCCGTTGCCGAGCACGATCAACCTCACATCCGGTCGCCGCTCAAGACGGCTGCACCAATATCCCGCTTGCGGCGGGCAGGGCTCGGGGGGACGAAACCATTCTTGTTAACGGTGTTTCAGGCCATTGACTGGTGCGGTTCGCCCACCTGGATCGGCCAGGACCGATCAGGTCCTGACAGATGGTCGAAACTGTGTCATCAGGGCACCCTCACATGGGCTTCTCTGCGTCAAGGGTTCAGTGTTCATAAGGTCTATCCATTGCGGTGTATCGCCCTGCCGCCGGGATGGACTTAGCGGCATGTCACAAGTGCTTCCAGGGATTGTTTCGCCGTCCAGGAACTGAGCCCGGTTGCGTGACGCGGCCCGTTGCCGAGCACGATCAACCTCACATCCGGTCGCCGCTCAAGACGGCTGCACCAATATCCCGCTTGCGGCGGGCAGGGCTCGGGGGGACGAAACCATTCTTGTTAACGGTGTTTCAGGCCATTGACTGGTGCGGTTCGCCCACCTGGATCGGCCAGGACCGATCAGGTCCTGACAGATGGTCGAAACTGTGTCATCAGGGCACCCTCAGGCCGTCTTTAACTTCATCTCGGCACCCTCGATCACCACGCCTGCGGTCACGTATTTCCACAGTGCGACCAACAGCTTGCGGGCAAGCGCGACGATTGCCGTCTTGCGCAGGCGACCGCCATTGCGCTCGACCCGATCGCGGAACCAGCGGGACAGCGCTGAGTGCGGTTGATGGCCCAGCCATAGCCAGGCGAGCTGGATCATTGTCGTTCGTACTCGCGGATTGCCCGATTTGGACACGCCTTGTTCGCGAACGACAGCCCCGCTCTGCCATGGCGTCGGCGCCAAACCGGCGTAGGCCGCCAACTGCCTTCGGTTGTCGAAGTGGCGGAACAGCCCCTCCGACCAGAGAAGGGCGGCAAATTCCGGCCCGATACCCTTGATGTCCAACAACATCGCTGCCGTGGCGGGCGTCGCCGCGCCTTGCGCTTCTTCTCCTGACGCGTCCTTGCCAAGCAGCGCGTCGCGGCTCGCCTCCACCGCCCTGATCTGATCGAGGAGCAGTTCGAGCCGATCGATCTCGCGGCCGATCTGCGCCACGAGATGTGCCGGCAGGGCACGACCATCTCCGGTTTGCAGTTCCGCGAGCCGCTCGCGGCGATCCCGGCGCAACGGCTGGTATCCCGATATGCCCTGCGCGAACAACAGACCCTTTATACGGTTGACGTGCCGGACCCGTTCGGAGATCAGCACCTTGCGCTCGCGCGTGACGCGGCGGCGATCCTCCTCTTCTGGGCTGGGCACCTTCACCATGGCGCAGACCCTCGGCTCGCCGCGCTTCCATGCGAGCAAAGTCCGAACCAGCGTCTCACCGTCAAGCCGGTCGGTCTTCGCCCGCCGTCGCCGCCGCGAAGTTGCGATCGAGGCGGGATCGACGACGTGACTTTCGATGCCTTCATTCTCCAGCGCACGATGAATCCAGAAGCCGTCAAGACCAGCTTCCTGGATCACGATGATCGGACAGCACCCCACCGTTCGTGCCCGCGCTTTCTCTTGGAGCTGCGAAAAGCGCGCCAGCAGCCCCGCGATGTCGCCGCCACGTACCGTGTGCTTCGACATCTTCTCTCCGTTGGCTGGCGACAACGACGTGATCAGCCAGCTCGTTCGGCTGAGCTCCAGCGAGACGAAGATCGCGCCAAGATTGGTCCGGATGGCGGTAGGTGCTTCGAGTTGGTCAGCTGCAGTTTCCATGGTCGTCTCCAGAGCGGTTGGTTCGGTGAACAACTCCACTCTGTCAGCGAGCCGGTCGCCGTCCACCCGCCCATGGGATCT
>CAWAYT010000034.1:0-18731 GCA_963786265.1 uncultured Alphaproteobacteria bacterium | reverse complement strand
TGTAGTACTCGTCGAAGCGCTTGATCGACGGGTACTTGAGGGATGTCTGGAACAAGGTGTGCAGCATGTGGAAGCCGGTCTTGTCGGCTGCGTACCATGTGCGCATGATCTTCATACCGCCGAATGGCCGGACCGCTACGTGCCCGGAGCTCTCGCGGCTCCAAGGACACCCCCAATGCTCGAGTTGCACCAGCTCTTTCGGGATCTCGTTGACGAACAGCTCGACAGCATCCTGGTCGGTCAGCCAATCGCCGCCCCCGACGGTGTCGTTGAAGTGATAGTCAAGGCTGTCGTCCTGTTTCACAACTCCGGCCGCTCCTCCTTCGGCGGCGCAGGTGTGGCTGCGCATCGGGTAGACCTTCGAGAGCAGCGCTATGGAAAGCCTTGGGTCGGCTTTGGCGACGGCGATCGCCGCCCGCAAGCCTGCTCCCCCGGCGCCGACGATGACAATGTCCGCGTTGATTACCTGCATTGAGCGCTCCCAAACCCCCGCCTCGTTGGCGGAAGTATATCCGGACGGGAGGCGATTGCCAGCGCCGCGGGGCTTCCAAACGACATTTGCGCCGCCGCCGCCGCGCTCATAACAGGTGTGAACCAGCTTACATTCCTCTCTGATTGAAAATCGTATGCTCCCATTCAGCGCTCGCATTAAGCGCTGGCGAGGTCCATGCAGATCGGGCCGGAGGGGGACCATGCCTGACGGAGCAGGGTAAGACAGGGACGCGCGCGTAAATGCTGCCACGACAGGCGGACGCCCGCGTAGATGCACTCGTGCAAGAGGCGTTACGGTGCGAAGCGATCAAACAGGTACTTAGATGACGTTGACTTCACCCGGCAAGTAAGGCTTGCTGCTGATACGATTGTCACACAGTACTTAGATAGAGACACGCCGGAAAGATTATCCGCGGCGTTGTTAAAACGGCTTGTGCGATACGCAAAAAGGTGAAGGTTTTTGTAAGTTATAAGAAGGAATATGAACAGGAAACGAAGAAGATCGTAGATGCCTTGCAGGCTTGGTCCGGCTCAAGGCTCAGCATTTGGTATGCTCATGACATTCCTGCAGGCGATGACTGGATGCAGGCTTTGGTCGACCGGGTGACCGACGCCCACTGGTTTTTTCTTCTCTTGCCGGACTCCGAGGACAACTGGGGGTGGCAGCTCTACGAGGCGGGCATATTCAGAGGAAGCATGCTGCCCGGCGATCGGCTGATCTGTCTGCACCATCCCGATGTGCAACGCGCGCCGCAGATCGAGGACTATCAAGCCGTGCCGGCGGAGCAGGGTGCGGTGATCAGGTTTCTGGAAGACATTCTCGTCAGGCCGAATGCCGTTCCCGGGATGGATCCGCTCAACGAGCATGTGCAGAAGCTCGAAAGCCTAGCTGGCGATATTGTCAGTGCCTTCGATAACCTGTCGGCGGTAGAGACGGTTTGGTTCGGCAACTTCGTGGAGCTCGCCGTCGACAATGCGAAAGAACTGACTCGGGCGGAGGATCTCAGCCGGGCCCGGATCATCGCCACGCAAGGCGTAGAGGAACTGTTCGGCAGGCAGCGGGGCGTGGATCGAACCTGGGGCGCGTTGATATCGGACCTTGAGGGCTCGCCCGATACTGCCTGGATTACAGAACTTGTCGATGTCATCCGTAGCGTCGCGAGAGGCGGCCTGCCACCGTCAATGGAGGCCACGTTCGCCGGAGCTAACGGCGGCGCCGGCAAACAGTTTAGACCAAGGCTCACTTCCGTAAAGAAAAAAGACGGCTCCATTGAATGCTTTCACATCAGTTTTATTGAGGTGCTTGGACGCGGGACCGCTGGCGAAGAGCCCGCTGGTATGCGCAGCTTGCAAACCGCCATGCGCCTCGCGTATCGATTCCGTTGGGAAATCATTGAACCTTATAGATATAAAGCCCGCTTGGCGATCAAGGACATACAAACGATTGAAAACATACTCGAACGTTTGGAACGCGAGGCTCAATTTCACGGGCTGCTTGATAGAGGTATTTTATGCAGTCAGTTCGGACCTGATGCGCACGCGGTCGACGAGATGTACACACAATGGGAAGAGATCCGCAACGACCAGCGGACTGGCCTGCTCGATCAAGGGTTCGTAGAGAAGGACGGGAGAAAGGTGAAGGAGTCGCTGAAAGCGCTCGCGGACATCAACAAGCGCTTCATGGTTCTAGCCGCGAAGCGCTTCGCGGAGATTGTTCCCAGCCAATGGTGATTGTAAGTGAGAGGGCGGAGACGCCTGGAGACCTCGAAAAAGCATGCGATCGCCATTGCGAACCCGCGGGAGCGGGTGGAGCAATTCACTTTCAGAAGGCTTTCGCAAAGTGGATCGCTTCGCTGCACTCGCGATGACGCGCTTTTAGAGGTCTCCGCCTTCCTTCGTCTCCAACCTCGATCACACACTTGCCTCATCGAATAACCTGAAAACCGTCATTGCGAACCCGCAAAGCGGGTGCGGCAATCAATTATTAATAGGGTGTTGCGAGACATAGATTGCTTCGCTTCGCTCGCAATGACGCGTTTTTTGATGTCTCCTACGCCGCCGCGAGACAACCAGAATTTCTCAATACGCAAATGCCGGGAGCGCCTAAGACTTGCGTCGCCGGCTATGCGCGGATCGAAGACGAGGTCGGGGCGTAGGCCTCAAGCCCGTGCCGCCGAGGCCTGCGCAGCGACCGCCGCCGCCGCCGCCTTTACCGCTTCCTCGTCGCCCAGGTAGCGATCGCTCAGCACGTTGAGGTCGGCATCCAACTCATAGACCCTGGGAATGCCGGTCGGGATGTTGAGCTCGACAATGTCCTCGTTCGAGATCTTGTTCAGGTGCTTGACCAGCGCCCGCAGGCTGTTGCCGTGCGCGGCGATCAGCACCGTCTCGCCCCGCTTTATGTGAGGAACGATGACGTTGGCCCAGAACGGCATCACCCGGTCGAGCGTCAGCGCCAGCGACTCCGTCGACGGCAGCACCACCGGGTCGAGCTGCGCGTAGCGGCGCTCGAAGCGCGGGTGCATCTTGTCGTTCATGTCGAGCGGCGGCGGCGGAATGTCGTAGCTGCGGCGCCAAATCTTCACCTGCGCCTCGCCGTACTTTTTCGCGGTTTCCGCCTTGTTCAGACCCTGCAGGCCGCCGTAGTGGCGCTCGTTGAGCTGCCAGGCGCGGACCACCGGCACCCACATCTGGTCCATCTCATCCAGCGCGATCCACAGCGTGCGGATCGCCCGCTTCAGCACCGAGGTGAAGCAGATGTCGATCGCGAAGCCCTCGTCCTTCATCTGCTGGCCGCCGCGCTGCGCTTCCTGCCGGCCCTTGTCGCTCAGGTCGACGTCGACCCAGCCGGTGAAGCGGTTCGCCAGGTTCCATTCGCTCTCGCCATGGCGGAGCAAAATCAACGTCGACGTCATTCCCTATCCCTTTCTTTCGTCTTAGCGCTGGTCAGTTCTAATCGCCCGGCACTTACGTGGCGGTAGCCCCGTCTGGATGCGGCAGTCTATCGGGTTCGCTCGCGTGCTTCAAATGGCGTGGCGCGCTCGTATGAAGTGGCGTTCGCGCGCCGATCCCGCTAAGGGGCGGCCGGGAGATGGTATCGACCCCGAGCTGCCCGCCCGTTCCACCTTACGATCCTCGGCACTCCGGCAACAGGCGTCCGAAACTCTCGTGCATCAGCGGTTGTGGGGTGACGAGCGGCTGGAAATGTAGTCTTATAACGTGGCTGCATGGGGCAGGATGTCTAGCATGAGATTGCCGTCTATTACCGTATCAGGTGTCGCACTGGCGATGTTCTTCGCTTCGCCAGTTGCTAAGGCTTTCACTTTCGAAGGGCAGAGCGGCAATGACACCGGCAGCGCACCTTTCGCCGAGCCCGACAAGAGCCAAGATCGGCTCGACGATCCGGAGAGCAGCTTTGGCCCCTCGGGGATAAGCGGCCCGACCTACACCGTTCGCCCATCGCGCTCGGACAGGCGTCTCGGCCAACAGCCACGGCGTATCGATCTGCCGGCCTCCACCCACCCCGACGACCACCACCTGTTCTGGGGCAACAGCCGGCATCGATGACGCACGTGTCGCGGCAGGACAGCGGGGCAAGGCCCCGAGCAGCGCGGGTCGGAGATCGTCGCGCTGGAGAGCGCCCAGATTGCTAGGCTCGCCCCCGCGTGCGACTTGTTATAATTCCGCCGCCGATCGGTGAAGCAGCGGCGGCGCTGAAACGGAACTGCATGGAACAAGGTTGATGAAGCCGCGGCACTCCCACGGCGGAGAAGAGCAACATCGGCACGGGCGCGATGCCCACGATGATCGACACGCCGGCCATGATCCATCCCGCCACCGATGACGGAGCGTCGCGGCTGAAGGACCCGGTGTGCGGCATGATGGTCGATCCGCACACGACGCAGCATCGGGCGACGCACGCCGGCCGGACGTTCTATTTCTGTTCCGCAGGTTGCCAGCGGAAGTTCGAAGCCGACCCGTCGCGCTATCTCTCGCCGGAACAGGCGAAGAGCGCCGACGAGCCGATGCCGGAGGGCGCCGTCTACACCTGCCCGATGCACCCGGAGGTGCGGCAGACGTCCCCCGGCTCGTGCCCGATCTGCGGTATGGCGCTGGAGCCGGTGATGGCGACGGCCGACGCCGCCCCGAGCGCCGAGCTCGTCGATATGACGCGGCGGTTCTGGATCGGCCTGGCGCTGACCGTGCCGGTGTTCTTCCTGGAGATGGGCGGGCACCTGCTCGGCCTGACGCAGGCCATCGGCCAGCCAGACGTCGAACTGGCTGCAGCTCGTGCTCGCCACGCCGGTCGTGCTCTGGGCCGGCTGGCCGTTCTTCGTGCGCGGCTGGCGGTCGCTGGTCACGCGCAGGCTCAACATGTTCACGCTGATCGCGCTCGGCACCGGCGCCGCCTGGATCTACAGCATGGCGGCGACGCTCGTCCCGGGCCTGTTTCCGGCGGCGCTGCGCGGACCGGACGGGGCGATCCCGGTCTACTTCGAGGCGGCGGCGGTGATCACCGTGCTGGTGCTGCTCGGCCAGGTCCTGGAACTGCGCGCCCGCGAGGCGACGAGCGGAGCCATCCGCGCGCTTCTCGACCTTGCGCCGAAGACGGCGCGGCGCATTCGCCCGGACGGCAGCGAGGAGGAGGTCAACCTCGACACCATCCAGGTCGGCGATCGTCTCCGCGTCCGCCCGGCGAGAAGGTGCCGGTCGACGGCGTGGTGATCGACGGGCGCAGCTCGGTCGACGAGTCGATGGTGACCGGCGAGTCGATGCCGGTGACGAAGAAGGTCGGCGCGCGAGCGATCGGCGGCACGATCAACCAGACCGGAGCGCTGGTGATCCGCGCCGACAAGGTCGGCCGCGACACGATGCTGGCGCGGATCGTGCAGATGGTCGCCGAGGCGCAGCGCAGCCGCGCGCCGATCCAGCGCCTTGCCGATCAAGTCTCGGGCTGGTTCGTGCCCGCCGTCATCGGCGTGTCGCTGATCGCCTTTCGTCGCCTGGATGATCTTCGGGCCGGAGCCGCGGTTCGCCTTCGCTCTGGTGGCGGCGGTGGCCGTGCTGATCATCGCCTGTCCGTGCGCGCTGGGCCTGGCGACGCCGATGTCGATCATGGTCGGCGTCGGCCGCGGCGCGCAGGCCGGCGTGCTGATCAAGAACGCCGAAGCGCTGGAGCGCATGGAACGCGTCGACACCCTCGTCGTCGACAAGACCGGCACGCTCACCGAGGGCAAGCCGGCGGTCGACCGCGATCGTGCCGGCGGCCGGATTGGACGAGGCGGAAATCCTGCGGCTGGCGGCCAGCGTCGAGCGGGCCAGCGAGCATCCGCTGGCGCTCGCCATCGTCGAAGCGGCGGACGCCCGAGGCGTTGCGACCGCGCCGGTGAGCGAATTCGACTCGCCGGTCGGCCGGGGTGTCCTCGGCATGGTTGAAGGTCAGCCGGTCGTGCTCGGCAACGCCAGGTTCATGGCCGAACATGGCGTGGACGTCGCGCCGCTCACCGAAGCACGCCGAAGAACTCCGCCGGGATGGAGCGACGGTGATCTTCGTCGGCATCGACAGCGTCGCATGGCCGGCGCCATCGCCATCGCCGACCCCGTCAAGCCGTCGACGCCCGAGGCGCTCGCGGCGCTGAAGCGCGAGGGCATCCGGATCGTCATGCTGACCGGCGACAACCGGACGACCGCCGAGGCCGTCGCCCGCAAGCTCGGCATCGACGAGGTCGAAGCGGAGGTGCTGCCGGACCACAAGAGCGAGGTCGTGCAGCGGCTACGGCAACAAGGGCGCACGGTCGCCATGGCCGGCGACGGCGTCAACGACGCGCCGGCGCTGGCGGCCGCCGACGTCGGCATCGCCATGGGAACCGGCACCGACGTCGCCATGGAAAGCGCCGGCGTCACGCTGGTCAAGGGCGACCTCACCGGGATCGTGCGCGCCCGCCACCTATCGCG
This sequence comes from uncultured Alphaproteobacteria bacterium, assembly GCA_963786265.1. Lineage (GTDB taxonomy): Bacteria > Pseudomonadota > Alphaproteobacteria > Rhodospirillales > Defluviicoccaceae > Defluviicoccus. The sequence goes on along the minus strand of CAWAYT010000034.1, from coordinate 12,284 downwards.
CGCCACCATGCGCAACATCCGCCAGAACCTGTTCTTCGCCTTCATCTACAACGCGGCGGGCGTGCCGATAGCCGCCGGCGTGCTCTATCCCTTCTTCGGCATCCTGCTGTCGCCGGTGATCGCCGCCGCCGCGATGGCGCTCTCCTCGGTGAGCGTCATCGGTAATGCGCTAAGGTTGCGTGTGGCGCGACTTTGAGACGTGGCTACCCAAGCTGCTACTCGCTCTCCATGCCGAGGCGCGGCGGCGGGCGGCGTTGCGCCATCTCTACCAAGGTTTCGATGCGGATCAGCCGGCCCTCGTGATCGACGACCCGGCGACTGACTTCCTTGAGGCCGTCGGCGAGATCCTGAATCTTGCTCTCCATCAGGATCACCCGGCGAATGCTTCCCAGCAGGCTGTCGAGCGCGCTCATGCCCGGCGCTTCTCCGCCTCGGCGTCGATCCCGGCGAAATAACGTCGCAGCCCGTCCAGCTCCTTCAGCGCACCGTCGATCTTGGCTTCCGTCTGATCGACAACGGACGCCAGCTCGGCGGCGAGCAGACGCAGGGCCTGCTCGTCGCGCTCGGGATCAAAGGCCTCGATCGCCCGCCGCGCCAGCTCGCTTGAGGTAATGCCGAGCGTCCGGGCGCGCGCTTCGATCATCGACTTCGCTTCCGGGGTGAGCAACACCGTCATCCGCTGCGAGCGCATCGTCCGTTCCTTACCATGATCATGCACATTATAATGCCGCTGACGCTCAGTGACAAGGATGCGCGGACGGGGCGTGCGGCCAGTCGGCGGCCCCACGCTGATGGACTGCTGAAGAACTGGGCATGGACGTCCGCCGTCTACTCGCCATGGCCGCCAGTCGGGTGGCGTATCATGGTCCGGGTGCTGATGATTAATCAGGCGTGCCTGCCGGTCCCGCTCCATGCTCTCGGAGGTGGTCGCAGCCGGCAGGGCCGCCAGATGATCGAACCAGGGCATGCGGCTCTCGATGCCGAACTGCTGTCCGGGCGGCACGTCCAGCGGCCGGTCGAGGGAGCCGATGGTCACGTCGATCCACTCGCTGTCGAGATAGCGAAAGGTGAGGGGCGTTCCGCAACCGGCGCAGTAGTCGCGGGCGGCCACCGACGAGCTGAGGAATGCTCCCGGCGTGCCCCGCGTCCAGGCGAAGTCGGCGAGGCGCACCGGCGCCAGTGCCGCGAACGGCCCGCCCACTGCCTTCTGACACATTCGGCAGTGGCAGATGTGCACGCGCTCCGGGTGGGCGAAGAGCGCATAGCGGACGGCGCCGCACTGGCAGCCGCCTGAGTGAACAACGGCACGGTCCCCGGTCATGCGACGTGTCCTCCTCTTGCGCTTGCGGCTTTCGCCTCCGCCAATCTCAGCACCCGGTGCAGCGGGCAGTCGTCGATGCCGAATTCATCGAGGTGCCGCACAACGTTGCGCAGGTAGTCGAGCGCCGTGCCGTACGCGCCGCTCCCTGCGCAACCAGCGTCGCCGCTTGCTCGGGTTGCAGATCGCCCATGTACTGCGGGTGCTCTCGCCGGGCGATGAACACCAGCGCCGGCACGCGCCCGGCACCCTCCAGGCTAACCGTCAGGATCTTCGGCTGATATACCGCATTCGTCATCTCCCGCCGCCACAGATCGGCTTTCGCCGCGGCGAGGTGGGGCGCGTCGATGCGAAAGGCGAACCCGCGACACGAGCCGCCGCGGTCGAGGCCGAGCGCCAGGCCGGGCCTGTCGACCGTGCCACGACTGAGGATCGACAGGATACAGAGCGCGCGATGGTAACCCCGCAGCAGCGCGCGCCTAGCCTCGACGTAGGGGAAGCACGGATCCCACATCAACGAGCCGTACGCGAACACCCACGCGTCTTCGCCCTCGCCGGGCCACGCCTGGAACACCTCACCCCCGCGTCACCAGCGCCACTCCGGCGCTCGCCAGAACCATCCCGCCGATCGCCGTCCAAGACAGCGTCTCGCCGAACATCAGCCAGGCGAGCAGCGCGGTGACCGCCGGCGTCAAGTAGAACAGGCTCGCCACCTTGGCCGCCGCGCCGCGCCGGATCATCATGTGGAACAAGGTGATGGCGCCGATCGACAGCACGAACGACAGCCACAGCAGCGCGAAGACAAACGACCCGGTCCACTCGACCGGCCTCGTCTCCAACAGCAAGGCCAGCGGCAGCAGCGCTATTCCGCCGGCGGCGAACTGGACGCAAGAGCCCGTGACCAGGTGCATGCCGGTCGCGTGCCGCTTCTGGTACAAGGTGCCGCCGGTGATGCCGAGCAGGGCCACGATCGCCGCCGCCACCCCTAAGGTGTCGGGCCCTCGCCAGGCGAGTTTGTCGATGACGACGAGGGTGACGCCGAGAAAGCCCAAAACAAGGCCCACCCACTGCCAGTGGCGGAGTCGCTCGCCCAGATAGGGTCCGGAGACGATCGCCGTCGCCAGCGGCTGCAGGCTGACGATCAGGGCGGCGATGCCGGCCGGCACGCCCACCGAAATCGCCAGGAACACGCCGCCCAGATAAGCCGCGTGGATCAGCACGCCGACCAGCGCGATCCGGCGCAGCTCCTCCCAGCCGCGCGGCCACGGAGCGCCGAGGGCGAACGCCGTCAGCGTCAGCGCCGCGACCACGACGGCGAAGCGGAGCAACAGAAAGGTGAACGGTGGAGCGAAAGGGCTGCCCAGCTTCGCGCCGATGAAGCCCGTGCTCCACAGCAGGACGAAGACCGCCGGCATGGCGGCGAGCCACGTGTCCGGCGTTTTCGGTCGAGCAATCGGGGCTGGTGGCGAGCGATCGGGAGCCATGACGATGCCGGGCAGGCTAATCCGCTCGCCTCCCAAGGCGCAACCAACTAAGAGATCGAAGCGAACATCGTGAGACCATCAGACACGACCATGCAGATGCGTCCCGTAAACGAGGTGTCCTGGTTGCCGCCGCCGCCATCCCGCTCGCGCCGGCTACGCTGGATCGCGCCGCCGGTGCTGCTGCTCTTGCTCTCGGTCGGCTACATTGCCTGGTGGCTCTACGCCGCGTCGGAGTTTCGTCAGCGAACCCTCGCCTGGATCGAGGACCGGCGCGCGGACGGCTGGCGCATGGATTACACCGACGTGACCCGTCGCGGCTTTCCGATGAAGCTCGGGTTGCGTTTCGACGAGCCCGTGGTCGGCGCTCCCGACGCGGCTTGGCGGTGGAGCGCCTCGCGCGTCCTGCTCTCGATGCCGATACTCGATTCAGAATTGGTCCGGCTGGCGATCAAAGGTGATCAGGCGGTCGAGTTCGCCAGTGCATCCGCGCCTGGCACAGAGCGGCAACGGTACTCCGGCCGAGCCGAGAAATTCGCATTTGACCTGGTGCCGGGAGGCTGGATGCCGAACGGCCACCTGTCGGTCCGCGAGCTGGCGATGACCGGGGAGGGTCCCGGCGAGAGCTTGGCGCTGCCCCGCCTCGACCTTGTCTCGCGAGGCGATCCGGCAGCCGCCACCGATCCGTCCGTCTCCAGTTATGCTGTGGAACTGAGCGCCAGCGGGGTGCGCCTGCCCGAGTATCTGACATTGCCGCTCTGTCGCGAAATAGCGCACCTGGCGCTCGACGCGAAACTGCTGGGCGGCCTGGATGCGGGGCCATGGCCGGATGCGCTGGCGAAGTGGCGTGACGACGGCGGCGCGGTCGAGGCGACCCGGCTGGTCGTCGCCTGCGGCCGGCTTACCATCGAGGGCGATGGAACCTTTGCTCTCGACCCTGCCGGCCAACCGATCGGCGCGATGACGGCGCGGATCCGGGGCTACGAGGCGGCCCTCGACGGGTTGACGGCCGACAAGGTCATTCCGGCGCATACGGCGGCGACGGCGAAGATCCTGTTACGAGCGATGGCGCGCTCGGGAAGCGAAGGCGTTCCAACCCTGACCGCTCCCCTATCCGTCCAGGACAGAACGGTATCGGTAGGTCCGGTCGCGCTGTTCAAGCTGGGCTCTGTTCATTGGCTGAACCGCGACGGCAAGACCCGCTGAGCGTGTAGCGGTTTCGCTCGCCTTGCGAACGCGAGTGACAGCGTGCGCGAGTTTGTTAACATAAGGCCATGACCACGCGAGCTAGCGGAACTGTCGCTTGGTTCCTCGCCCTGATGGTGTTCGGCGCACTGACGGGAGGGGGCGCCGCCGCCGAGCGCGGTCGCCATTCCGCATCTCTTGCCGGACAATTTCTTGTCGCGAGTCCGAAGATGCCCGATCCGCGCTTCGCGCGGACTGTGGTTTACATGGTCAGCCACGGCGAGGAAGGCGCCATGGGGCTGGTCGTCAATCGCAGCTATGGTGAAGGCCCGCTGAAGCTGCTGCTCGAGGGCTTCGGCGTCGAAGGCCCGAAGGCGAACGAAACCGTCACGCTTCAATACGGTGGCCCGGTAGAGCCGGGCCGGGGCTTTATCTTACATTCGGTCGACTACAACGGTCCGAGCACGCAGACGCTGCCTGGCGACGTCGCGCTCTCCACCGGCACCGACATCCTGAAGGCGCTGGCGGCCGGCGAGGGTCCCCGGCGGAGGTTGTTCCTGCTCGGCTACGCCGGCTGGAGTCCCGGCCAACTCGAGGGAGAGGTCGCCCGAGACGACTGGCTGATTTCACCGGCGGAAGAGCGCCTGATCTTCTCCGAGCATCCCGAGGAGGTCTGGGTCGAGGCGTTGCGGCACGCCGGCACGCCGCTGTGAGTCCGGGCGACCCTCACGCGCGCGCTCCGCGGCGGCTCCCTCTCCCGCCGAGAGAAGGATGGAGTGAAGGATGGAGGTAGCGGAGGCGGAGGACGGTCCCCTCACCGGCGCGCTCCGCCGCGCCGCCCTCTCCCGCCGGGAGAGTGATGGGGTGAGGGCACCGCGAGCAGAGCGAGCGCGCGCCGCGCCTCGGATCATAGAGCTGAATAAGCTCATAAGGCGAACGCCGCCACCACCTGCAAGGCGCCGAACGCCACCGAGACGAGCGGCAGCCACTCCTTCCACTCCGACTTCTCTTCCGCCGACGTCGCTTCGCTCGCCGATAAGGGAGCACCGTTGGGCGCGCTAGGGCCATACGCGGCCGTCACCTTGGCCGGAGGCTGCGGCGGACTCACTTCCGCCGGCTCCGGCGCATCGTACTTGCTGGGCGCCGGACCGTAATAGTTGACGATCCGCGCCGCGTCCCGGTGATGCGGCTGGCGATGGCAATCGACGCTGCCCAGCGACTGGTAACAGTAAATGGGCTCGTAGTCGTAGACGCCCCTCTCATACTCCGACTCGAAAGAGGTGCAGCCGCCGAGGCACGCGAAGAAGAGAGCTGGCAAGGCCAAGTTGATCCTTGGGCGCATCCCACGCTCCTGTCCACGCACCCGCCATCTTGGGTGTTGCGTGCACTATAACATAAAAAGCGCGTTAAAGTAGCAAAATCACGACAGTGCGCGTTTCGCCCCTACCCCCTGTGCGCGCATCCTTCAGCCGACCCGCGCCTCACGTCTCCATGAACCAGTTGACCCGGCCGTCGTCGAGATCGTAGCCGGCGCCGACGATTCTCGAGTCGGCCATTATTTAGCGGCTCCAAGAGGACCGGCTCCGGCGACGTGCGCAGGCGTGTCACCGTCCTGCGGACGTTCTCGCGAACGGCGTTCTCCTGCAGATCGCCGGCCGCACCCTGAGCTTTCAGAACGGCGGGGACGATCGGCTCGACCATCCGGCCGATGCTGCCGGGGAAGGTGGCGTTGTCCTTGACCACCGCGATTGCAGCCTGCACGGCCCCGCAGCGCCGATGGCCGAGCACGACGAGCAGCGGCACGCCGAGGTGCTCTACCGCGTACTCGATGCTGCCGAGCGCCACCGTGTCCACGGTGTTGCCGGCCTCCCGGATGACGAACAGCTCGCCGAGGCTTCTGCCGAACAGCAGCTCGGGCGGCACCCGGGAGTCGGAGCAGGCGACGACCGCCGCGAACGGCGCTTGCCCGAGGGCGATCTCCCGCCGCCGCTCGGCTAGGTTCTCGAAGCAGGCGGCCGGATTGGCGACGAAGCGCTCGTTGCCTTCCTTCAGCGAAGCGAGCGCCTGGTCCGGCGACAGCTCCGTCTTCCTGACCTCGGCTGCCCGCGCGACGGCGGCCCGGCCGAGCGCCGCACCCAGCGCGCCGCAGCACGCGGCGCCGAACAATGCTCTTCGGCTGAACTCGATGGCCATTCGTTTCCTCCCAGGTGCGCTGGTTCTCTTTGTGACCGCGACCGGCCACCGTGCTTGTGCCATAGCCTTATGAGATCATCGCCAGCCTCATCAAAATGCTTTTTTTAGCAACGGAGTTTCTTACCCTATTGGGTCAAAGAAGAAACAGGATGGACGCGGTCGGGACAGAGGCACTTGGAGAGAAGCCATGCATCTTACCGACGGAGAAAAGCAGCAACTGAAAGCCCTGATTGACGCGGACGAGCCGTTGCCGGCCCGCTATCGCGCCAGCCTGTTCGCCCAGCCGCACGAAGCGGAACTCATCTGGCCCGGCAAGACCAGTGAAGTCACCAACGTCGTTCTGCCCTTTCACGTGATCGAGCAGATCGACGAGCCCCGTGCCTAAGGATAACCCAGCCGCCGCTGACCTGTTCTCGTGGGATGATCGATCCGGCCGGCAGTCTGGCGGCTGGTCGAACAAACTCATCTGGGGCGACAACAAGCTGGTGCTGGCGGCGCTGAAGAACGGCCGCTGCGCAAGGAGATCGAGGACGCGGGCGGCCTCAAGCTCGTCTACATCGATCCGCCCTTCAATGTCGGCGCGGATTTCTCTTTTGATGTAGAGGTTGGTGAAGACCAGGCATTAACAAAACAGCCGAGCATCATTGAGGAAGTTGCTTATCGCGATACTTGGGGCAAAGGCACGGATTCCTATCTGTTCATGATGTTCGAGCGGCTCTCGCTGATGAAGGAGCTGCTGAACGAAAGGGGAAGCATCTACGTACATTGCGACTGGCGCATGACGAGCCTTCTGCGACAGGTTATCGATGAGATTTTTGGTAATGAGAACTTTCAACGCGAGGTAATCTGGTCTATCGAAACCGCATCTGGTTTCAAGAGCCAAGCCAACAACTGGATTCGCTCGCATGATAATATTCTGTACTATACAAAATCTAGTACTTTCACCTTCAACAAGCAGTTTGCTGAGATTGATGAACGAACGATTCGTCGATACGATAAGGTAGACGATGATGGCCGACGGTACAAAGTGTACCACAGTGCTGACAGATCTGAAAGAAGAGTAGGTTTCGATACTTCACGAGGACGTCCGATTTCAAGTGTGTGGGACGACATTATCGGCTTTCAAACGATAAATAACACCGGCGAATACCTGAACTACGCTACCCAAAAACCCGAGGCTCTCCTAGCCCGATCTATTCGCCGGGAAACAACGTGCGTCGAGTGTTAAATCGGCTGATGCGCGTAATGGTTGGTGTTGGCGAGGGGTTGGTTTCCGCCGCAGCGGGATGGGGGATCGGTAGGGTAGAGAGGCGCTGGAGGTTGCGGGGAGCGGGCTCGGCAGGGGCACACGGCCCCGGTGTTCAGGTGACCAGCCGCGGCAGGCGGCCGAGGGCGAGGTGCCAGATCGCCTGATCGGGGGCGCTGGTCGGCAGGTGGATCTTGATCTTGGTTTTCATCTCGACGACGCGGGCGGCGATCTTGATGAGGCGCAATCGCAGGGTGTCGAATTGCGCGACGCGCAAGGACGAGCGCTTCGGCATCGCGCGCGCAGGCCCCACATCAGCCAGTAGGCGCCGGCGTGCAGGAACAGCCGGAACTGGTTGGCGGTGGCCTTGTGGCAGGACGTGCGGTCGGCGGCGAGATGCGTCTTCCAGGACTTGATGTGGTTCTCGGCCGGGCCGCGCCGGCAGTAGACATCCTCGTAGAGCGACTTGGCCTTTGCCGTGGCCGAGGTTGGTGACGATGAAGCGGCTATCGGTGCCTTCGGCGCCGGCCTCGACCCGGGCGATGATGCGCTCGACCCGGCTCCAATCTTGGCGGCGTCGACGAACTCCTTGAACCGGCGGACCTTGCCTCCGCTCGCCGCCGCCTCGAAGCGCGCCGTGGTGCTTGTCTCCAGGCCCGCGACATGCCGGCGCAGGGTGGTGGTGGGGGCGAGGCCGAGGATGAAGTCGACGCCGTTGGCGCGGCACCAGTCAATGACCTCCGGGCAGGAGTAATGGCTGTCGGCGCGGATCAGGATCTCGACCTCGGGCCAGTGGCTCCGGATCGCCCGCACGAGGCGGCGCAGAAAAGCGCGGATCTCGACGCCCTTCGGCCGCTTGGCCGGGCGCAGCAGCGCGCTGACGAACCGTCCCTCGCCATCGAACACCACGATCGGCTGGAAGCCGTATTCGTCGTAATGGGCATTGAACAGGCGCAATTGCTGGCCGCCATGCACGGCGTCGAAGGTGTCGTCGATGTCGAGCACGATCCGCTTCGGCACCTGCCGGAACGAGGCGCAATAGACGTCGACCATCGCCCGGCCCAGGCGCAGCAGCGTCCGCACATCGGGCAGGTTCTCCAGCCGCGAGATCGTCGATTGCGAACACAGGTCCCGACCCGACGGCAGCGTTCGAGCGCCATCTTGAACACCGGATCGGAGCGCAGCCGGTTGGCGTCGTTGCCGTCCTCGTAGCCGGCGGCGATCATCAGCATGCGGAAGCGGATGATGTCGGCCACCGGTGCACGGCGCTGCCGGGATCGCGCGGATCGTCGATGCAGGCCGCCAGACGCTCGGCGACATCGAGCCGGCGCTCGATCTCGCGCAGAGCCAACAGCCACCGTCCGACGACAGCCGGCCGCCGTCGAAACGGGCGACGACGCTTTGCCCTCAACCGGTGACAGACCAGGCAGCGGCAGCGTAGGATCAACCATGGCGGGTGTGCGCTCCGGAAACGATCGTGGATTCGGCTTCAACAACCAAATCCTACGGCGATTCCAATGGGTTACGCTACACCCGCCAACCTCGACGCATAATCCGGGCTAGGTGGCGGCAAACCGCTTTACGACTACACCACGGAGCTCAACATCTTTCAGGGTTGCGCTAACCTTGCGCAGCCGGACGCGCCGCTGAACACCCTGCCGTCATTCCTGAACGCCAACCGCTGCGCGTCCTTGCGGGCGAAGGGCCTGCTCACCGCCGACAGTGTCGCCGAGCAGGCATCCGAGGCGCAGGCGATCATCAACGGCTACGGCTTCCTGCCCGAGCAGAACATCGTTCAGCCCTCGCACTGGACCAGCTTCGCGCCGCAGGCCGTGTCCGTCACCTATGCAAACGCGTACGCGCGCGTCAGCGTGCTGGACAATCTGTGCGGCTACAGTTTCGGTGCGACCGACACTGCCGGCGCACCGATTCCGCTCTCCCAAGCCGCCGAGGTCTTGCTGTTCGGAACAGCCAACGGCAGCCCGCCCACCGGCGGCGTCAACGTCATCAACAACGCGTCGCCCGGCGGCCCGAAGCAGAACACGCTATCGCTCTCGCCGTCCACCGGCACGCAGGACCAGAACCTGGACGGCGCGCTCTGCTTGCGCTCGCTATGGCTGGGCGCCGACCCAGTAACCGGCGCGCCCCTCACGGGCAACCTCCTACAGGCGCACAAGCGGCTACGACGCAGCATCGACAACTTCGTCGCGAGCGCCGACCTGAACGGCACGCCGGCGATTGTCGTAGCCGGCCGATCGGACGCGATATTGCCGCCGAACCATACGTTCCGCCCCTATTACGCTCGGAACTGGCAAATCGAGGCGAAGAGGCCGTCTGCGCTACGTCGAGGTGACCAACGCGCAGCGTCTCGATGCGTTCAACGCCTTGGCTGGCTTCGACACGCGGTTCGTCCCGTTGCACTACTACCTGAACCAGGCTCTCGATCTGATGTACGCGCACCTGAAGGGCGGGAGAGCCGCTGCCGCCGAGCCAGGTGGTGCACACGACGCCGCGCGGGGGCGCGGCGGGCTCGGCACCGCCGATCTCCGTTGCGGCCAACCTGCCGCCGATCAAGATTTCGCCTACGGCGGCGAATCGCCTTCGCTTTTCGGCCAACACACTCGGCATCCCCGAGTAGGAGCAACCTGGGCCAGCACGAACGCCGGCCCTTTCAAAAGCCCGGTTATGATCGCGAGGGAGTTTGATATATACCGGTGGTATATATCAGGCTCGGAACCCTCAGCATGGAAACCGCAAAAATCTTTTGGTCCGGACGCTCGCAAGCTGTCCGCCTCCCCAAGGAGTTCCGCTCGACACTGACGAGGTGCGCATCCGGCGGCACGGCAGCGGCATCATTCTCGAACCCATCGCCCGCGACTGGGCTTGGCTGGACGAGCTCATCGGCCCGGTGGATGACGATCTTGCGCAGGCTGCGGACGAGCAGCCCTGCGAGCAGGACCGTCCGGTACTGGATTACTTCAAGTGAAGTTTCTGCTCGACAGCAACCCCGTCGTTGCCCTCATGAAAGGCCAGTAGCGGCCAAAGCGGGTGGGGTCGCGAAGAGCGATCAGCGCCTGACGGCTACCATGAGAAGCCAGTGTCGGCGAAGATGGAATGGCAGCCCCAGGCGATGAAGACCAGTCCGACGGCGGCGGCGAGGCTCGGAACCAGCAAAGGCGCCCACAGTGGTTTGAGTGCGTAAAGCGCGTCCATAAGAGTGTTCATGCCGGCAAGGATACTAGCCCGATCTATTCGTCGGGAAACAACGTGCAGCGAGTGTTAAATCGGCTATGCGCGTATTGGTTGTTTTGGCGGGGGTTGGTTTCCGCCGCAGCCGGATGGGGGATCGGTAGGTAGAGAGGCGCTGGAGGTTGCGGGGAGCGGGCTCGGCGGGGGCACACGGCCCCGGCGTTCAGGTGACGAGACGCGGCAGGCGGCCGAGAGCCAGGTGCCAGATTGCCTGATCGGCGGCGCTGCTCGGCAGGTGGACTTTGATCTTGGTTTTCATCTCGATGATGCGGGCGGCGGTCTTGATCAGGCGCAGCCGCAGCGTGTCGAACTGGGCGACCCGCCAGGACGAGGCCTTCGGCATCAGCGCGCGCAGACTCCACAGCAGCCAATAGGCGCCGGCGTGCAGGAACAGCCGGAACTGATTGGCGGTGGCCTTGGGGCACGAGGTGCGGTCGGCGGCGAGATGGGTTTTCCAGGCCTTGATGTGGTTCTCCGCTTGGCCACGCCGGCAGTAGAGTTCCTGATACAGCGAACGGCCGTTGCCGTGGCCGAGGTTGGTGACGATGAAGCGGCTGTCGGTGCCGTCGCCGCCGGCCTCGACGCGGGCGACGATGCGGCGGACCCGGCTCCAGGTCCTGGCGGCGTCGAAGAATTCCTTGAAGCGGCGGACCTTGCCTCCGCTCGGCGCGGCCTCGAAGCGCGCCGCGGTGCTTTTCTCCAGGCCGGTGATATGTCGGCGGAGCGTGCTGTTGGGGGCGAGGCCGAGGATGTAGTCGAGACTGTTCGCCTCGCACCAATCGAGGACCTCCGGGCAGGCGTAATGGCTGTCGGCGCGAAGGAGGATCTCGACCTCGGGCCAATGGCTGCGGATCGCCCGCACCAGGCGACGCAGAAAGGCGCGGATTCTCGACGCCCTTCGGCCGCTTCGCCGGGCGCAGCAGGGCGGCGACGAAGCGGCCCTCGCCATCGAAGACGACGATCGGCTGGAAGCCGTATTCGTCGTAATGAGCGTTGAACAGGCGCAACTGCTGGCCGCCATGGACCGCGTCGAAGGTGTCGTCGATATCCAGCGTGATCCGCCGCGGGACTTGGCGGAACGAGCCGCACCAGACGTCGACCAGAGCCCGGCCCAGGCGCAGCAGCGTCCGCGCATCGGGCAGATTCTCCAGCCGCGAGATGGTCGACTGCGAACACAGGTCCCGGTCCGACGGCACGCGTTCGAGCGCCAGCTTGAACAGCGGATCGGTGCGCAGGCCGGTCGCATCGTTGCCGTCCTCGTAGCCGGCCGCGATCATCAGCATTCGGAAGCGGATGATGTCGGCGACCGTATGCACGGTGCTGGCGGGATCGCGCGGATCGTCGATGCAAGCGGCGAGACGGTCGGCGACTTTGAGCCGTTGCTCGATCTCGCGCAGAACCAACAGACCGCCGTCGGACGACAGCCGGCCGCCGTCGAACCGGGCGACAATCTCTTTGCCCTCGATCGGTGACAGGCCAGGCAGCAGCAGGGTAGGATCAACCATGGCGGGTGGGCGCTCCGGAACCGATGTGGATTGGCTTCGACAACCGAATCCTAGGCGATTCCAATGGGCTACGCCACACCCGCCAACCTCGACGAATAATCCGGGCT
>CAWAYT010000033.1:0-71344 GCA_963786265.1 uncultured Alphaproteobacteria bacterium | reverse complement strand
GTATCCATCCGGCGAAGGCCGCGGGCTGCTGAGGTTCAGGCTGCTGCCGCGGTGACGGCCGGGGTTTGCCAGTTCCAGGGCAGGAGGTCGGCGAGGCGGCTGGCGGGGTGATCGGCGATGCGGCGCAGGACGTCTTCGAGCCAGGCTTGCGGATCGACGTCGTTCAGCTTGGCGCGTGGCGATCAGGGTGTAGATCGCAGCTGCCCGCTCGCCGCCGCGATCGGAACCCGCGAACAACCAATTGCGTCTGCCGACGGCGACCCCGCGCAGCGCTCGTTCGGCGGCGTTGTTCGACAGGCAGATCTTCCCGTCGTCGAGGAAGCGGATGAAGGCCGGCCCAGCGCTTCAGCATGTAGTCCATCGCCTTGGCGACGTCGTTGTGACGGGAGAGCCTGGCCCGCTCGCTTCGCATCCACGCTTCCAACTCGCCGACGAGCGGGGCCGCGTGTTCCTTGCGCAGTGCCAGGCGCTGATCCTCGGCCACGCCGTTGAGGGCGCGCTCGACATCGAAGATCGCGTCGATCCGGCGCACCGCTTCGAGGGCAAGCGGCGCCTTGGCGACGTCCGCCAGCACGAAGAACTTGCGCCGTGCGTGGCTCCAGCACGCCGCTTCGGTGATCGATCCCGGCTTTCGGCGCGGATCGTAGAGGTGGTTGAAGCCGGCGTAAGCGTCGGCCTGGAGAACCCCGCCGTAATCGGCGAGATGCCGGCGCGGGTGCTCGCCGTCGCGGTTGCGGGAGTAGAAGTACACCGCCGCCGGCGGGTCCGGTCCGCCGAATGGCCGGTCGTCGCGAACGTAGGTCCACAGCCGGCCGATGACCGTCTTGCCCTTGGCCAGAACCGGCACCGTCGTGTCGTCGCCGTGGATGCGCGCCGCGTCCAGAACGTGGCGCCGGATCAGCTCGACGAGCGGCGAAAGCGCCGCGACGCAGGCGCCGACCCAGTCCGCCAGGGTCGAGACGTCGAGATCGATGCCTTCGCGGGCGAACCCCTCGCTCTGCCGGTTGAGCGGCAAGTGATTGCCGTACTTGGCATGGAGGACCATCGCCAGCAGCCCGGCGCCGGCCCGGCCGCGGGCGATGGGATGGAACGGCGCCGGCGGTTGGGCGATCTTCTCGCACGACCGGCAGGTGAACTTCTCACGGACGGTCTGGATCACCTTCCATTGCCGGGGGATCACCTCCAGCGTCTCGGTGACGTCCTCGCCGAGCTTGACCAGCTTGCCCTGGCAGCACGGGCAGACCGAGGGCGCTGGAATGACGACGCGCTCGCGCGGCAGATGCGCCGGCAACGGCGCCCGCGCTGGCTTGCGGCGGGTAATGCCGCGCCCCGCGGTGTCGTCCCGGCCGGCCTTCCTCGCCGCGGCGGCCTCGGTCGCCAGCTCGGCGGCACAGGTGTCCTCGGTGGCGGTCGCCTCCAGCTCTTCGAGCTGCAATTCCAACTGGTCGAGCAGCCGGCGCCGATGCTCCGAGGACGGCCCGAACCGATCGCGCTTCAGCTTGGCGATCAGGAGCTTCAGATGCGCCACCATCGCCTCGGCGCCGGAAGCCCGCGCCTCGGCCTGCCTTCGCGCCGCGCGCTCGGCAAGGAACGCCGATTTCAGCGTCTCGAAGTCGTCGGGAACGGCATCGGGTGGGGTGCTCACAAGGCAATTGAATCATGGATTTAGCCGTTTGACTCGCAGAAAATCGAGCCGGATGCACGTCGCCACGAAGTCAGCCGGCCCGCTGCGGACGGAAGGTGTGACGCGGGTTCCGCCAGTCAATCCCGTCAAGCAGGTAGGCGAGCTGCGCAGGCGTGATCGAAACGACGCCGTCGGCTGGTGACGGCCAGATGAACCGTCCGCGCTCCAGCCGCTTGGCATAGAGCGACATGCCGAGACCGTCGTGCCAGAGAATCTTGATCAGGTCACCGCGGCGGCCTCTGAAAACATACAGATCGCCCGCGTGCGGATCGCGGCCCATCGCCTCCTGAACCTGCAGCGCCAGGCCGTTCATGCCCCGGCGCATGTCCGTCCGGCCGACCGCCAGCCACACCCGCACCCCGCTCGGAACCGAGATCATCGACGCAGCAAAGCCTCGATCACCGCCGCCGCCAGGTCCGGCGAGATCGACGCGGGAATCCGCACCCGTGACGAGCCGGACAGCTCGATCTCGATCGCCGGCGCGGCCGCGGCATCCACGGCGGCAGGCCGCGTCGCGTCGACAGGAGGCAGTGACGACAGGCCGCGCCGCTCGCCACCCTCGACCATAGGCGCCATGATGACCTCGGCAAACCCGCGCGGCGGGCCGATCTCCCGCCGCCACCGATAAATCAGGCTGGAACAGACATCGGCCTGGCGCGCCACGTTCGACACCACCGCCCCCGGCGCGAATGCCGCGGCAACGATTGCCCGCTTCTGCTCGCGGCTGAACCGCCGCCGCCGCTCGGGACCGGTAAGGACATGAACCTGCGCCATGGCACCGTCTCTTGCATCGGTGCAAGCACCAGTGTTTGCACCACTGCAAAATCAGGCCACATCAAACCGTCGGGCAGAAGACGGCCCTCGCCGGATGGTTACGATTACTCCAGGATCTCCGACGTTGGAAACCTGCATATCTACTCGAATTGGCTACCCTGGGAACATGGGGCCAAGCGGGAGATTGAAAGCGCCCGCCATACCATGCCCGGACGCCCATTCTGGACAACGGAAACCGGCTTTCACTCCGCCATGAACTCGGGCGCGCAGTACCTCAACAGGTTCACGATGCTGAGGTACTTGCCTCGCGCGTTGCTAGGCTTTGGCTCTTACCCCGGCATTCGTAGAAGCTATCTCTTTCAAATGGTCGATTTCGGCCCTGATCCGCATAAGACCAATTTCAATTTCAACTATGGGCTGATCGATTATTACGGCCATGTGAAGCCTGGTTTCTACGCCGTTCGCAACATGATGACATGTTCTTTGCGACGATCCGCTTCGCTCCGCGCCGGGCGCGCTCCGTTATGCTTTGTCAGGCAACCTGACGGATGTCCGCAGCCTGCTGTATAAGAAAAACAACGGCGCCTTCTATCTGGTCATGTGGCTGGAGAAGCCCGGCTTGATCGGCATTTCTGCGACCCAAAGTAAGGACCTCATCAATCCGCCGCAAGCAGTTACCCTGAAGTTCGAGCAAGGGATCGACCTTGTTCGCAGGTACGAACCAGGAGATCCTTACGGCGATGTGACGATGGCTAATAACGCCAAGCAGAGCTATTTGGCCCCGCGAAGCCTCAATCTGTCGGTGCGTGACAGCGTCATGATCTTGGAGATCGTACCCACCGGCGTCGTGAGACCGGCAATCAAAAAGAGCTGCGCCTTCAAGGCGACCTGAGGCCGGCAGACGTAAGCGATCGCTGCAAACCCGTCCGCGCATCCGCGCCGCGGACGGGAAAGCCGTTTCGGATCATATCTCGAAATGGCCGGCGACGTGCATCGCAAGACCGCTTGTCTTCCCGAGCACAAACAGCCCGGCTTTCATCCCAAAGCGGATCTGCAACCGCTGACTTGCCCTACCGGGACGGCTGCCTCAACGATGTGGAGCGCCGCCGGGCGGCGTTGCGGGCGGCAACAGCGACCGGGCCGAGTTGCCTCACCGCGACTGGCGGGTCAACCTCCCCGGAGCGATCGGATGCCATGGCGGAAGCGGGCTTGCCGTGGCCCCGTTCGGCGACGAGCTGGATTGCCAGACGGTGATCGGTCTCGCCGTCCAGAAAACACTCCATCCGCTGGACGATGTTGAGCTCCTCTTTCTGAAGGTGACGCATCACCTCGGCGATCAACTGAGCGGCCGCCTCGCGAAAGTCCTCCCATTTTCCCTCGGCGCCTTCCAGGATTTGCGCGGCAATCACGCGCAGCCGCGCCGCCATGGGTTCGATCGCGCCATGCTCGCGGGCGAGGGTACTGGTCAGTTCACCGCCGCCTTTGCCGCGGATGATCGGGAAGATAACGGTTTCTTCAAAGGCATGATGGCCGAGTACGTCGTCCAGAGCGGAGACAAGATCTTCCAGCTGCTGTTTGTCATCCGCCCGGCTGGGGTCGAGCGGATCGGTGGCGGCCAGCCCATTGATCCGGTTCTCGAGACCGCAGATCGATACGAGGATGCGGAAATGTTCCTCGTGGAGGAGCTGTCCCAATTCGGTCAACCCGGACATCGCTGGCCCTCCTATTGTTTTCCCGCATCGCAGCATTTTAGGATGCTGCAATGCGGTAGGCTAGCACGCGGTGACCCTGGTTGTCACGTGTCTGTAACAGAGCGTAGCTGACTTACCGGGAGTCCCTGTCGCCCACGCCGGAAACGCTTCGCTCAACGACCCCGGAGCTTACGAAGGACGACCAGCCGCGGCCGAGTGGGCCTGTGGGGAGGACTACTCCCACTCGATGCTCCTCATTCGATGTAACGACATGATTTTGTGTGCGAAACTTTCTTTGCACAAAATTCCGTTGGTCGAACCGTCCTTTAGTCATACCATTTCCTTGGACTATGCCGCAGAAATCATGTCCCGGGCAGCATTTAGCTCCATATTTAAAATTGATAATTCCGTTCTGACTAGTACTTGTGGAGCAAGACTCTACTTGGAACACCTTGGGCCTGGTATTTCTTCGTGCCCAAACATCCGCCTTGGCGTCGTTGACTCAAAGCGCAGACCGAAGGCGGAGGAGAAGCTGGAAGGTCGTATCCGCACCCAAGGATCCGCAAGTTCGTCGGTCGTGAATGCGGCGGGGAGAGTAGCGTTGAATTGCGATCCATCGATTCAAAAGTCTTCAGGACCGATGTGGGCGAGCTTGTAACCGTTAGCAAACACTTCGATGGATTGCACCTTGTCAGCCAGTGACTTGTTGAGTACGGGCATGAACATGCAGTCGTTTAGATCCCGAAGCTCAAGCCGAGGCCGGAAACGAAGTAGTGCATCGTCGTGTCTGTAGTAAATAACAATTCCTTCGACTGGATCCATCCCAATGGAGCTGCCACTGCCTACTTGGATCATGTCCCGATCGTCATTCTCTTCTTCGGTAGTATGCATAGACTCGGTGATAGGTGCGGATTCTCCGTCTTTGGTACCACGTGCGGGAATCGTCACCTGCTTCTCCCATGCACCGCTGGCGATTTCATATCCGATACCTGCCAGCTCGCTGTTTTGATTGTCCGCCACGTCAGTTCTGAACCGCATCGACTTATCAGAGGAGCCAAACCAGATTGCCAAGATATTGTACTTGATGGCACGAAGATAAATGCTGACGAAGGCACGAAAGTGACCAATTTCTACGGCAGGAAAGCTCTTCTTGAGCTGGAAGCACACGTAGATTTCACTCAGAACGTCTCCGGACTCTTGTAAGAACAGGATTCGATTGAGCGTTCGCTCCACACGCTGAAACCCTGTCGAGACAACTTCTTGAATCCGGTCACCGTAGTGCGAAAGGAAGCTTGCTTGTTCTGCTTCTGACAGTGGTATGCGTAAGAACTGAAACCGCACGAAGAAACCTGCGGGGGAGTTGAGTTCGATCCGAAGCCGCTCCCGATCCAGAACATCGCACTGCTCGATCCCAGCTTTCTTCGCCTCTTCCTTCATCTCAGATTGCTCACCGATAGTGAAACGCAGGTTAGTGAGGAAGACGAACACCTTCAGATCGGGCTTTGCGGCGAGAGCGGACTTGAGATCGCTGGAAAACTTGGCTCTGATCCTTCTCTTCTGCTCACGAGAGTCGTTCGCATTATTGTGGAAGCCGACAGCTCCGTAGGCCTCGCGCTTACCATCAAAGATAGCCTCAATATCGCGACCGCCGTCGGGACCTCCATACGGATGCCGGGGCCTGACATCTGAGTAGTGCGGATCAAGGGCTAGTACTGACCGACACATTTGTTCTCGGTCGCGCTGGCTGTCCAAGTCCTTCAGGGCGCTATCTGTGTCTGTCGGCATGCCTCCCTTTCCAAACAAAGTCGGACCTACGTAAGAAAACTACCGTCGGGATATCCCATATCCCCCTATTCTTCTTACGTATTCCCCTCTAGAGCCCTCCAGAGTAGCCCACACCCCTCACTCCCACTCTATCGTGCCGGGCGGCTTGGAGGTAATGTCATAGACGACCCGACCAAGGCTGCGTACCTCGTTGATGATACGCGAGGTGACGCGCGCCAGGAAGGCGTGGTCGAACGGATAGCTGTCGGCGGTCATTCCGTCTGTCGAGGTGACGGCGCGCAGCGCCACCACTCTGTCGTAGGTGCGGGCATCCCCCATTACGCCGACCGCGCACACCGGCAGCAGCACTGCGAACGCCTGCCAGATGGCGTCGTACAAACCCGCCGCCTCGATCTCCTCGAGAAAGATCGCGTCGGCCCCCCGCAGCAGGTCCGCATTATCACGCGTCACCTCGCCCAAGATGCGGACGGCGAGGCCCGGGCCTGGGAACGGATGGCGGCGCAGCAGCCGCTCGGGCAGACCCAGCTCGCGGC
Organism: uncultured Alphaproteobacteria bacterium; assembly: GCA_963786265.1. Lineage (GTDB taxonomy): Bacteria > Pseudomonadota > Alphaproteobacteria > Rhodospirillales > Defluviicoccaceae > Defluviicoccus. The sequence goes on along the minus strand of CAWAYT010000033.1, from coordinate 64,877 downwards.
CGAGCGCGCGGACCTCGTCCTTGAACAGCTCGCGCAGCGGCTCGACGAGCGCGAGGTTCATTCGCTCCGGCAGGCCGCCGACGTTGTGGTGCGATTTGATGGTGACGCTCGGGCCGCCGTGGAATGACACGGACTCGATAACATCGGGATAGAGCGTGCCCTGCGCCAGGAAGTCGGCGCCGCCGTGTTTCAGCGCCTCCTCCTCGAAGACATCGATGAATGCGGCACCGATCGCCTTGCGCTTCGCCTCCGGGTCGCTTACCCCCGCGACCTTGGCGAGGAACAGGTCCGAAGCATCGCGGTGCACCAGCGGGATGTTGTAGTGGCCGCGAAACATCTCGACCACTTCGCCGGCCTCGCCCAGCCGCAGCAGCCCGGTATCGACGAATATGCAGGTGAGCTGTTCGCCGATCGCCTCGTGCAGCAGCACCGCGGCGACCGAGGAGTCGACGCCGCCCGACAGACCGCAGACAACGCGGCCGCCGCCGACGCGCGCGCGGATCCGCTCGACAGCCTGCTCGCGAAACGCCGCCATGGTCCAATCGCCCAGGCAGCCGGCAACATGGTGGGTGAAATTGCGTAGCAGCGCCGCCCCGTGCGGCGTGTGCACCACCTCCGGATGGAACTGAACGCCGTAAAGGCGCCGTGCATCATCGGCGATGACCGCAAACGGCGCGCCTTCCGATACCGCGACGGAGCGGAAGCCGGGCGGCAGCGCCGTCACCCGATCGCCGTGGCTCATCCAAACCGTCTCGCGGCCACCCTTCTCCCAGACCCCGTCGAACAGCGCGCACTCGCCGGTCACCTCGACGACGGCGCGGCCGAACTCCCGGGTTGCGCCCGTCTCGACCCGCCCCCCGAGCTGCTCGACCATGGTCTGCTGACCGTAGCAGATACCGAGAACCGGCAGCCCCGCTTTTAGCAGCGCTGGATCGGCGCGCGGCGTGCCCGCCTCGCTGACCGACGCAGGCCCGCCGGAGAGGATCACCGCGCGCGGTTCGAACCGGGCAAGGAACGCCGCATCGACCTTGGTGCAAGGATGGATCTCGCAGTAGACGCCGGACTCGCGCACCCGCCGGGCGATCAACTGCGTCACCTGGCTGCCGAAATCAACGATGAGAACCCGGTCCGCCATTATCTCTCTCGAGTGAGTGACGACGATCACATGCGGAGACATCAGAATATCGTAGGGTCGTCATTGCGAACCCACGCTGGAGCGAGTGAAGCAATCCACTTTCACAAGTCTTGCGGAAGTGGATCCCTGCGCTCGCGATGACAGGTTTTAAAGGTCTCCATACGTAAGTGCGCCTTGTGTTTATTAAGCGAAGAGCGAACTCTTGAGCTTGCATTGTCCGAAGAGGGTGCTCCTACTGTGCTGTAAATGCTTCATTCAGAAGCCTACGAATTAGGCTTCCTTCCAAGGTAGCACGTGTGGCCGCAAGAATAGTCATAGTCCTAGTCAGCATTGGGACAACGAGTTTGCCGGTCCTTTGCAATACAGCCATCTTGCGCTGTGAATTTGTAAGCTTCACTCTCTTATCTTACCTCTGAGGCATTCTTGATGGATTGGCAAGAGATCAAGTTTGAAGATATACCCTCGCGCAAAGAATTAGAACAACTTACTTTGGATTTGATGCGCCATGGAATCGTAAATTCAGATCGCATGAGAGACGCCATCCGAAGAGAGCGAAGGCTCATCTTAAGCAAGGCGACGGGTAATTGGAACGATACCCCTAGCGACAAATTCGTAAATGAGCATGCTTGGGTTCTCGAAGACTTGGTGGTAAAGAAAGTTATCGAGAAGCTAGGGAAGAAGGAGTATCGGCTGCGCTAAGAACACTCTTATGGGCTACTGAGACGATTATACTGTTCCAAGAAGACTGGTCCGGAGAACATCCAGGCACTGAGCGCGTTCACTCCCCTCCCCGCCCGGCATAGTTCGGGGCTTCGCGGGTGATCGTCACGTCGTGCACGTGGCTCTCGCGCAGGCCGGCGAAGGTGGTGCGGCGAAAGGCGCAGCCGCGCTGCATCTCGCCGATGGTCGCATTGCCGGTGTAGCCCATCGCCGCGCGCAAGCCGCCGGTGAGCTGCTGAATGACCGTCGCTACCGGCCCCTTGTACGGCACCCGGCCCTCGACGCCCTCGGGGACGAACTTCAGCGTGCTCTCCACCTCCTGCTGGAAGTAGCGGTCCGCCGAGCCCCGCGCCATCGCGCCGATCGAGCCCATGCCGCGATAGCCCTTGTAGGAACGGCCCTGGTAAAGGAACACCTCGCCGGGGCTCTCCTCGGTGCCGGCGAACAGGCTGCCGAGCATGGCGCAGTCGGCCCCCGCGGCGATCGCCTTCGCCAAATCGCCGGAGTAGCGGATGCCGCCATCCGCTACCAGTGGCACGCCCTGAGCTCGACAAACCTCGGCCACCTCCACGATCGCCGAGAACTGCGGCACGCCTACACCGGCGACCACCCGCGTCGTGCATATCGATCCCGGGCCGATGCCGACTTTGATGGCGTCGGCTCCGGCGTCGATCAAGGCCCGGGCGCCCTCGGCGGTGGCGATGTTGCCGGCGATCACCTGCGCCGAGTTGCTACGCCGCTTGATGCCGGAAACCGTGTCGACAACGCCGGTTGAATGGCCATGGGCGGTGTCGACGACAATCACATCGACCTCCGCTTCCAGCAGCACCTCCGCTCGTTCCATCCCTTGCGCGCCCACCCCTGTAGCCGCGCCGACCCGCAGGCGGCCTCGCTCGTCCTTGCAGGCGTTGGGGAAGCGCTCCGCCTTCTCGATGTCCTTGACGGTGATCAGGCCGACGCACCGGTACTCCTCATCGACCACCAGCAGCTTCTCGATACGATACTTGTGCAGCAGGCGCTTGGCCTCTTCCCGCTCCACGCCGTTGCGCACGGTGACCAGCGGCTTGTCCGGCATATTCCGCGTCATCAGCTCGCGGACTTGTTGACGCGGGTTGATGGCGAAGCGGACGTCGCGATTGGTAAGAATGCCGAGCAGCCGGCCGGTGCCGTCCTCCACCACCGGGACGCCGGAGAACTTGTGCGCCTTCATCAAGCCTAGCGCGTCGGCAAGCGTTGCCTCGGGGCCGATCGTCATCGGGTCGACGACCATCCCGGATTCGTACTTTTTTACGCGCCGCACCTCGGCAGCCTGGTTCTCCAGCGGCATGTTCTTATGGATGATGCCGAGTCCACCGGCTTCGGCCATGGCGATGGCAAGGCTACTCTCGGTTACCGTGTCCATCGCCGCGGAGATGAGTGGAATGCCGAGCATGACCTCGCGTGTGAGCCGCGTCCGCAGATCCGCGTCGCCGGGGAGCACGCTCGACGAGGCGGGCACCAGCAACACGTCGTCGAAAGCCAGTCCTTCGGGGATGCTCATGCCATCTCCGCCTGAGGAATGGCGCGGTATCATACACATCGTCGGCATCTTGCCAAGGCGCTTGCCGCCGGGTGGCGATGCTGTGCAGCGAACGACTACGGAACCGGTCCTATGACATGCCCGCCCCATCATAGAAACGGCACGGGGCGCTCAGCCCTAGGGACAGCCCCGGAGCCAGGATGAGAATAGTGAAGGGGCCCGGCGCGGCCCCCGCTCATCAGCCTGGGCCAAGGTCGGTCCGACACATCGGCGCCCCCGCTCCGGCAACGCTCGGCAAGCGTCTGATCTCTGCTTTCAGGGGCTTCGCGGAAGACGCCGCCGGCGGCTGAATCAGATTATGCGTTGGCCGGCGCGCCAGACGCCTCGTATGACCGGCATGTGTTCATACGCCTTCACCCACACCAGGTCGGCGCGCAAGCCGGGAGCGATCTCGCCGCGATCGGCGAGGCCAACCATTGCCGCCGGCTTCGTGGACACGCTAGCCACCGCTGCCGGCATCGCCACGCCCATCTCCTCGTGCAAGAGCAGACATGCCTGGATCAAGCTTACCGGAACGTAATCGGAGGCCAAGCCATCGACCAAACCAGCCGCGACCAACTCGCGGGCGGAAACATTGCCGGAGTGAGAGCCGCCCAGGACGATGTTTGGCGCGCCCATGACCACTTGCATTCCGGCGGATCGAGCGCCCCTGGCCGCGAGCGCCGTGGTTGGGAACTCGCTGATTGTCACGCCGTCGGCAGCCGCTTCCGCGATGTGCTCCGCCGTCGTGTCGTCGTGGCTGGCGAGCACCAGACCCCGCGCTCGACACATTCCCGCGATTTCACATCTGGCGCTCGCGGCAATCTCCGCGCCGCGACTGGTCCGCCACTCATAGATCGCGTCCAACTCGGCCGCGGAGATGTTGCTGAGAAGGTTGAGCTGCCGCCATCGCTCGATCGCGCGCCACTGCCGCTGTCCCGGCGTGTGGTCCATGAGCGAAACAAGCCGGACAGATGGATCATCGACCAGGGTTGCGAAAGTATCGACGACCTCCTCCGCCGAAACCTCGCAGCGAAGGTGCATGAAGTGCTCGGCCTTGAGCAGCCCATCAGCACTCGCGCGGCGCATCGCCTGAAGCGACGTGAGCAACGACTCCCGGCGGCGCGCGCGTCCCCGGCGCTGGTCGCCCACACACACCGAGTTGAAGACGGTGGTAATCCCGGCCGTAGCGGTCTGCCGATCATGCGAGACGAGCGCCGCGAAGTTCGGCCAAGCAACGCCGGGGCGCGGCTCCAGATGCTTTTCAAGATTGTCGGTGTGGATGTCGACCAGCCCTGGGATAAGGAAATCGCCATCGAGATCGGCGGCGGACGAGACGCTGCTACGTCCCGTGCTCATGCCGGCTATGCTATCGCCGACGACATGCACGGTGCCGAAAAACATCGAGTCCCGAATGACGACACGGGCGTTGGTAAGGACTGTCTCTCGCCCTGTCGCGGCCTCTTCGACGGGCGCCCGCCACCGGGCGACAGCTCTAGACACGGCACACGACGCGTCTCCCGGGCCCGTAGCCCGCGGTCGTCCTTGCCCCAGAGCGGCCGTGTCGAGTACGCGCACACGCTCCTCCGCCGGTCCGGAATTTGGTTGCACGGATGCCCTGTCCATCATTCTCCCTCGACGATTGTTCAAGGTTTCTCGCTGGAAGTCGATGATCAACCCCCGTCGCTTGCAAGATCCTCAGCGGAGTGCTACGGGATTACAACACAACGCGCTGCATGAACCCTTGGTTCGCTTTCTGACGCAGCAGCTCAACTCGTTGAACCCTTATGGGTAAGCATACTATATTCGACTTATGGCAATAATTACTTAGGCTATTTTTGTTCCAAATCGATGAAGGATGCATGCCGTACTGGCTTGATGCCCAGCAAACGTGTTCCTTGTCAAGGGGGGGCTGACGGCACCGTCATCATTGCCAGGCTCATTGCGTGCCCTCACTCCCTCGCCACATCGCTGACCCTAGGCGGAGGTTTGCGGAGCCATGTTTGCTCAGTGGCGTGGAGTGCTGCTCTAAGTAGATAACCCAACACCTTGATTGGCAGAGTAGTCAGCTGTGTTTTTGCTTATACAAGAACGAACACGTCCGGTCTGTGATAAGGGTCACGTAAGGCGCGGAGTTGGTGGCCTGGATGGATGCGCACGACGGTTTCGATGCGCGGAACCGGCAACTTTGGGTTCCCGCGGCATATCTAATCGACCGAGCGCCCCGCGAAATGAGCCAGTCCGCTATCGGCCCCCACGAGACACAAGACCGACCGGGCAGCACGGTTGGCGCACTTGGGCGAGGCTCACCGCTCGCGGAAGCTGCGCTCGACCATCACCAGGAAGGGTTGGATCAGGTATGCGAGCACGGTGCGCTCGGTGGTGGCGATGAACGCCTCCGCCGGCATCCCGGGCACCAATTCGATTTGCGGATCGAGACGGTGTAGCTGTTCGCGATCAATCTCCACCTGAGCTTTGTAATATGGTGTACCAGTATGCTCCTCCTGCAGGGCATCCGCCGAAACCGTTCGCACACGGGCATCGATGCGGTGCAGGTTGCGCTGCGGAAACGATGGAAAGATCACGTATGCACTCTGGCCTGCGTGCACATCATCGATGTCCTTTGGTGAGACACGAGCATCGATGACCAGCTTTTCGTCGTGCGGCACGATGCTGAGCACTTCCTCGCCGGGACGGATAACCCCGCCGATGGTCTTGAACCGAAGATCGAGGACAGTGCCGGCGACCGGAGCCACCAGGGTGGTGCGCGACAGGCGATCGAGGCTCTGGCTAATCTGTTGTTCGACCTCCGCGCGTCGTGCCTGCGTGTCCGAGAGTTGCTGGTCGATGTCCTCCTTGCGCTTGATGATGATGTTGATGATCTGCAGCTTGGTCTCGCCGATCTGTTCGTCGGCCCGCGCGATGCGCGACAGGAGTTCACCCTCCTGACCGGTGAGATCGGCCTCGCTTCTCTGCAGCGACAGCAACCGCGATTTCCGCTCGTAACCTTTCTCGTACATGTCACTGACGATGACGATCTCTTCCTTGATCAGCTGGTTTTGCCGCCGAACGCTCAGAAGCTGCTTTTCGACGCCGACCCGCTGCTGCTGCAGCTGGGCGATCCGCTGGGTCAGGATGGATTCCTGGCTCTCGTCGTTCGTCCGCCGGGCGATCAGCTGATTGACCTGCTGTTCGATGACGTCGCGAACCTCCGGTTGCGCCCTGTCCCTCAGCACGGGGTGATTAAAGGCGATCTCGCTGGAGCGCCGCCGCTCCGCCTGCAGGCGGGCCTCGGTGGCTGCGAGTGTCCGCAATCGGCTCAGCGTCTGGCCGACCTCGGATTGTGCGCCGACGGTAGCCAGCGTCATCAACACATCTCCCGCTCGCACCCGATCGCCTTCCTTGACACGGATCTCGTCGATGATCCCGCCTTCCAGATGCTGCACCCGCCTTCGGCTGCCTTCCGGGCTCACGACGCCGGGAGTAATCGCCGCGCCGGATAGCGGCGCGGTCGCTGCCCAGCCGCCGCCAAAAACAAAAAAGGCGGTCAAAATGGCCGCGCCCAGCAGCGCCGGCCCTCGCAGCTCCCGAGCCAGCGAACGCGTCGGCACGGATGACGTAATCGCTATGCGAGCCACTTCGGACGTCGGCGCCAACGGCGCCGGCTGAAGTTCCTGTATCAAGTCTCTGCTCCCCCCGTCTAGACGCCCGCCCCTTCTCTCACCTGCCCGGCCGCGTCCGTCTGCTTGACGATGCGCGACCTCGCCTCGGCGGGCACACGCGACGCCGGCATCAGCTTGGCAAGCACCTCGTCGCGTGAACCGAACATCTCGCTGCGCCCGTCGCGCAGCAGGAGCAGTTTGTCAACCGGCTTGAGAAAGCGCGGCTGGTGCGCGACGATGATGACGGTAGCCCCCCATTGCTTTGCCTGAGCCATCGCGCTTATCAGGCTGTCCTCGCCTTCCGCATCCAAGCTTGCGTTAGGTTCATCCAATACCAAAAGCCGCGGCTTGCCATAGAGCGCGCGGGCCAAACCGATCCGCTGCCTCTGGCCACCTGACAGCGATGAACCGCCGTCGCCGATGTCGGTCTCGTAACCTCTCGGCAGCCGCAGAATGGTTTCGTGCACGCCGGCCGTCATCGCCGCCTCGACGACCGCGTCCGCGTCAGGCTCGGGCGCCAGCCGGGCGATGTTGTCCTTCACCGTACCGCCGAAGAGCTCCACGTCCTGCGGCAGGTAGCCGACGTATGGGCCGAGCTGATCCGATCGGCCAGGCAAACAGGTCGGCGCCGTCAAGGCGGGCGTGGCCGCGCGTCGGCTGCCACGATCCGACGAGGATCTTGCATAAGGTCGACTTGCCGGCGGCCGACGGACCGATGATCGCCGAGAACCTCGCCCGGCTCCAGCGCGAAGGTAACCCCGTTGAGCGTCGGCTTTTCGCGTCCGCGGGGCACGTAAATCACCTGCTCGCAGCTCAGCTTTCCCTTGGGCGCCGGCAGCGGCATTGCCTGATGTTCCGCTGGCATGCTTTCGAGCAGCCGCTTTAGACGGTCGTAGGCGTAGCGGGCGTTGACCATGCTTTTCCAGGCGCCGATCGCCTGTTCTACCGGCGCCAGAGCGCGCCCGAGCAGGATCGATGCCGCGATCATCCCGCCCGAGGTCAATTGGCCGTTTATGACCAGATAGGCGCCGGCCCCGAGAATCAGGATTTGCACGAAGATTCGGACGAACTTGGAGAGACCCACCAGCGTCGCGTTCCGATCCGCGGCGACGAGTTGCAGCGCCGAGCGCCCGCTCGTTGCGGTTCATCCAGCCGGCAAGAAAACCGGGAAGCATTCCCATTGCGTGAAAGGCGTCGGCATTACGGGTCGCCTGGTCGGCGTGCTGGATATTCGCGATCGACAGGGAACCGGAGTGCTTAAGTGGGGCGCGGGAGATAAATTCATTGATGATCGCCAGCGCGAACAACACGATCGCGGAAACCACGCCGATTATACCCAACACCGGATGCATCAGCCAAATCACCGCGAGGAAGATCGGCGCCCAGGGAACGTCGAAGACGGCATTGCATCCGGGACCGCCGAGAAACGCTCGCGCTTGCGCGAGATCACGCAGCGGTTGCGCGTTTTGCGGACCTCCGAATATCGCGGCGCGCAGACTGGCGCGAATGAGTTCAGGCGACAGCCGGCGTTCCAGCCATTGGCCGATGCGGGCCTGCACTTTGTTGCGCACCATTTCCAGCAGGCCGAGAACTAGAACGGCGAAGCCTGCAATAAGCGTAAGCAGCAGCAATGTCTCGATCTTGCCGCTGGCAAGGACGCGATCATAAACCTGCATCATGTAGATGGGAGATGTCAGAATCAGGAGGTTGATAAAGAAACTGAACACCGTGAGAAGGACGATGCCGAGGCGGCATTCCTTGAGCGCTAGGCGCAGCGGATTCGCTGGCTCGACGGCCATATGCTAGTGCCCCCCTTGTCGCACCCCGCGGTAAGCAGAGTGACCGCTCGCCACCGAGGGAACGGCGATCCGTATTGTATCATTATGACCCGTTCAGGGCGCTCTCGATGATCAGGACGGTCGACCGCCGAAAGGCAATTGGCTGAGCGCGAAGAGAAGCGCCGCCGACACGACAATGGACGGTCCCGCCGGCACATCGAAAAACATTGAGCCGGTCAGGCCGGCGACGACGGAAAAGGCGCCGATGCCGGCGGCCGCCAACGCCATTGCTTCAGGCGAACCGGAAAACCGCCTCGCCGTCACGGCTGGAATGATCAGCAATGCGGTGATCAGCAGAATGCCCACCAGCTTCATCGCGAGCCCGATCACGACCGCAATCAGTACGGTGAACAGCAGCTTTGCTTTCAGGACCGGCAATCCCTCCGCGCGCGCCAGATCCTCGTTCACGCTGGCGGCGAGCAACGGTCGCCAGATCGCGGCAAGAACGGCAAGAACCACGACACCGCCAACCCAGACCACCCAAATGTCGGCCGTCGTCACCGACAGGATGTCGCCAAACAGATACGACAGCAGGTCGATTCGCACCCATGGCATCAAGCCGATTGCCAGCAGGCCGAATGATAAGCTGGAGTGCGCAAGGATGCCGAGCAGGGCGTCGCTCGACAACCACGGTCGGGAGGCCTGCAAGATGATCAGCGCCAAGGCGATCGACACCGTGACGGCTAGGACGCCGATCAGCATGTGGACGGAAAACAACAAGCCGATCACCACTCCCAGCAGCGCCGAGTGCGCCATCGTATCGCCCACGTACGCCATCCGCCTCCAAACAACGAAGCATCCTATCGGGCCCGCTACTGTGGCGACGCCGATGCCAACGGCGACAGCGCGCAGAAGAAACGCGTCGATCCGCATCAGCGGTCGCGCTCGGGCTGGGGCGGCCTAGCCGAAACGTCCGGGGGCGACAGGTGAACCACCTCGCCGGAGAAGCCGTGCCGGTGATCATGGTGGTGCGTGTAGACGGCGAGCGCCGTGGCGGCGGCCCGGCCGAACAGCCTTGCATATTCCGGATGCCGACTGACCGCCTCGGGCGTGCCGGCGCAGCAGACGTGCCGATTCAGACATACGATGCGGTTGGTCGCCGCCATGACCACGTGCAGGTCGTGCGAGATCATCAGCACCCCGCAGCCGCGGCGCGCCCGGATGGCGCCAATCAGTTCGTAGAGGGCGGCCTCCCCGGCGAAGTCGACGCCCTGTACCGGTTCATCGAGGACGAGCAAGTCCGGATCCCGCAACAGCGCCCGCGCGAGCAGAACGCGCTGCAGCTCGCCGCCGGATAGAGTTCCAACCTGGGCGTCGCGGAGGTAGGCTACGCCGGTTTCCGCCAAGGCCGCTCCCACCGCCACCGCGCTCGAATGTTGCGTCAGGTTCATGAGCCGGTTCACCTGGAGCGGCAGGACGGGATCGAACTGCATTCGCTGCGGCAGATAGCCGACGCGAACGCCGGTACGACGCTCCACGGTCCCGGAGCTGGGTTTGAGCAAGCCGAGCAGCACGCGAATCAGCGTCGTCTTGCCGGCGCCATTCGGTCCGATGACGGTCACGATTTCACTGGGTGCGATACTGATGTCGATCCCATCGAGAATAACATGCGAGCCGTACGCGACACTTATCGAACGGCCTTCGATCAGCGGTTCGAGCGCGGACCCGCCCGCGACCGGCGATCGCGCGTCAGTGGATGCGAAGGTCATGGATCGGCCATCGAACAGTTCAAGCATAAGCCGCCGATCTCGACCACCGGCGAGGTAACCGCGAACCCCACCGACTGAGCGCCAGCGGCGATGGCTTCTTCGATTTCCGGCGACTTTATCTCCGCGACGGTCCGACATCGCCGGCAAATCAGGAATTGCGCGGCATGAAGACCGCCGGCGGACGGACAAGCGAAGTACGCATTGAGGCTTTCGACCCGGTGCACCAGGCCGTGCTGTAGCAGAAACTCCAGGGCCCGGTAGACGGAGATGGGAGCCGCCGCATGCCCCTGTGCGTTGCTGAGCCGATTGATGATCTCGTAGGCGCCGATGGCCGCATGGCCGCCGGCGACAATCTCAAGGACGCTACGACGGCGCGCGGTCAGCCGTGCATTTCGCCGCGCGCATTGCTGCTCCGCCCGCGCCATCAACAAGGCAAGGCATCGTCGGTGATCGTGATGATATTCTGGGAACGTTTCATCGTCGCCTATCATCGACTGCCTGAACGACGTTGAGGATTGCCGGTCGGACGTAATGTTATATAGTAACACCGGGTTTTATCATAAGCGAGGCCGTATCGGCCTTTTAGGTTTAGCCGGTTGGATGATCAATCATCTGCCTGCCCGCCTGGCGGTTTTATGTGCGCTTGCGTTGGCGATACCGGCATCGGCCGCGGAGCCTGCGCGAGTGGTCGCCAGCATCAAGCCTATCCATTCGCTGGTCGCGGCCGTCATGCAGGACGCGGGCTCGCCCAGGTTGCTGATCGGCGGCGGCGCATCGCCACACGCCTACAGCCTAAAGCCTTCGGATGCACGCGCTCTACAGAACGCCGATGTCGTTTTCTGGGTCGGCAAGGGCCTCGAGACGTTTCTGGAGAAGCCGCTCACCGCCTTGCCAGCAACGGCGCGGGTGGTCGAACTCGCCACGGCGCCGGGCATGACGCTACTGCGCTCGCGCCCGGCCGACGTGTGGGATGAGCCGCATGTTGATTCCGAGGGGGCACGCGACGGGAGGGAGCGCAAGGAGCCCCGTGATCATTCCGGCTCGCAAGTTGGATCTGACATGCATGTCTGGCTCGATGCCGATAACGCGCGCGCGATCGTACGCGCGGCGGTAGCCGCGCTGATCGCGGCCGATCCTGATCGAGCGGAGGTTTACCGCCGCAATGGCGAACGAACCGACATTCGGTTGACGTCGCTCGACCAGGCGCTTCGTTCCGAATTGATGCCACTCGCCGGTCGCCCGTACATCGTCTTTCACGATGCTTACGGCTACCTCGAGCACCGTTATGGCTTGACCCAGGTCGGCTCGATCACGATGAGTCCGGAACGGCAGCCGAGCGCCCTTCGGATTGCCGCAATCCGCCGCAAGATCGTCGCCAGCAAAGCCGCATGCATCTTTGGCGAACCCCAGTTCGAGCCGGCGCTGCTGATGACGGTTACCGAAGGCATGACCATACGCGTGAGTGTACTCGATGCGGAAGGCGGGATCGACGTGCCGCCGGGGCCGGACGCCTACTTCGCCATCATGCAGAACATCGGCAGCGCGCTGAAAGCCTGCCTTGGTCCGGCCACCTGATGGCGGATGCGAGCCGCTCAATGGTTTAGGGCAGGGAAAATGCGCGCTTTGCGTGCACGGACGTACACCGGTTGCCCGAGCTTCAGATCGAGGGCATGCAACTGCGGGCGACCTATCTCCGCCTCCACGAGAGCATTGTCGCCGTCCAGCGCGAGCTCGATCTTTGCGACGGGTCCCGCAGCCGATAAGTATCGCACGACCGCTGCCCGACCGACCATGACCGGGCCGGTAAAGATCTCTACATCGTGCGGGCGCACATAGGCTATAGCCTGATTGCTGCCGTTAGCTGCGGGAACCGAGATCTCGCTTTCCGATGCGACCGGTATCTCGCCCCCGCACACCTGCACTTTCCCGTTCTCGATCTTGCACTCGAATCGATTAACATGGCCGAGGAACTCGTAGGCGAATGCCGAAGCCGGATGATCATACACTTCCTCCGGCGAGCCGACCTGCTCGATGACCGCGTTGTTCATCAGCACCACCTGATCGGCGAGCTCGAGAGCTTCCTCTTGATCATGCGTCACGAACAGGCTGGTCAACTGCATCTCGTCGTGCAGGTTGCGAAGCCAGCGCCGTAATTCCTTACGCACCTTGGCGTCAAGCGCGCCGAAAGGCTCGTCAAGGAGCAGCACCGATGGTTCGATGGCCAGCGCCCGAGCGAGCGCCACCCGCTGACGCTGGCCGCCCGAGAGCTGCGAGGGATAGCGCTCGGCGAAGTGATCGAGCTGTACGAGCTCCAGCAGGCGCGTGACCCTGTCGCGGATCTCCGCGTCGCGCGGCCGGAAGCCGCGCGGTTTCACGCGCAGGCCAAAGGCGACATTCTCGAATACGGTCATGTGGCGAAACAACGCGTAATGCTGGAAGACGAAGCCCACGCGCCGCTGCCGGATCGAACGGTCCAACGCATTCTCGCCGCCGAACAGCACCACGCCGCTAGTTGCCCGTTCCAGGCCGGCGATGATGCGCAGCAAGGTGGTTTTCCCCGATCCCGATGGACCAAGCAAAGCCACCAGCTCGCCAGGATGGACCGTCAGGCTTACATTATCGAGAGCTGTGTACTCGCCAAAGCGCTTTGAGATGTTCCTGATTTCGATGTCCATCGCTGTCCCTATCCCGCGGCGGAGGGCGCCCGCGAAGCGCCATTCGACAATTTTCTTAAGCACCAAAGTAACCAGCGCAAGCATCGCGAGCAGCGAGGCGACGGCAAAAGCCGCAACGAAATTATACTCGTTATAGAGTATCTCGACGTAGAGCGGCATGGTGTTGGTTTCACCGCGGATGTGGCCCGACACCACGGAAACCGCGCCGAATTCGCCCATTGCCCGCGCATTGCAGAGGAGCACGCCGTAGAGCAGGCCCCACTTGATGTTGGGCAGGGTGACCCGCCAGAACGTCTTGAAACCGCTGGCGCCTAGCGAAATGGCCGCCTCCTCCTCCTCGTTCCCCTGCTCCTCCATCAGCGGAATGAGTTCGCGGGCGACGAACGGAAAGGTCACGAAGATCGTCGCCAGCACTAGCCCCGGAACGGCGAAGATGATCTGGACGCCCTGTTCGGCGAACCACTGCCCGAACCAGCCGTGCACGCCGAAAACCAGCACGTAAACGAGACCGGCGACCACCGGCGAGACCGAGAAAGGCAGGTCGATCAGCGTCACCAGCAGACTCTTGCCGACGAAATCGAACTTGGCGATCGCCCACGATGCGACAATCCCGAACACAGTGTTGAGCGGCACCGCGATGGCCGCGACGATTAGTGTCAGCTGGATCGCCGCCCTGACGTCCAGATCGTCGAACGAAGCGAAGTAGGTGGAGGTCCCTTGCCGCAGCGCCTCCACGAACACCGCGACCAGCGGCAGGATGACGATAAGCAACAGAAAGACGAGCGCCATTACCGTCAGCAGCACGCGAAGCCATGTCGGTTCCGTGATGGCGAGACGTTCCTTCTGGTCGCCGGCGCCGGTCATGATCGTCGCTCCTTCCCTCAGCCGCTGCGCCGCCTATTCCAGCGCTGCAGCCAGTTGATGACGAGCAGCATGAAGAACCCGGCGACGAGGACGACGGTGGCGATGGCCGTGGCGCCCACGTAATCGAACTGCTCCAGCTTGATGATGATCAGTAGCGGCGCGATCTCCGATACCATCGGCAGGTTCCCGGCGATGAAGATGACGGAGCCGTACTCCCCCAGGCCCCGCGCGAAGGCCAGCGCGAAACCGGTGAGAACAGCCGGCATGATCGCCGGCAAAATTACCCGCAGGAACGTCTGTAGACGACCCGCCCCCAGGCTCGCCGATGCCTCCTCCACTTCCACGTCGATATCCTGCAAGACCGGCTCGACGGTGCGAACGACAAAGGGCAGCCCCTGGAACATCAGCGCGACGACGATGCCAGCCGGCGTGAACGCCACCTTTAGACCAAGCTCGGTGAGCGGCCCGCCGATCCAGCCGTTCTCGGCATAGATTGAGGCGAGAGCGATGCCGGCGACCGCCGTTGGCAGAGCGAACGGCAGGTCGACCGCGGCGTCGACCAGCCGCTTTCCCGGGAACGAATAGCGCACCAGCACCCAGGCGATGATCAGCCCGATCACCGCGTCGATCGCGGCGGCGATCAGAGCGGTGCCGAAGCTCAAGCGGTAGGAGGCCAGGGCGCGCGGCGTGAAAGCCGCGGCCACAAAACCATCCCAACCCATTCCCGCGGATCTGATGATCAGAGCCGCGAGCGGCAAGAGCACGATCAGCCCGAGGTAAAGAAGCGTCAATCCAAGCGTCAGGCCGAAGCCGGGAATGACGGTTTCCTTACGTAACGACCCTAGCGCGTTAGCGGCGCTCCAAGGTTTTGCAACACTGGAGGCAGAAGCCGTCACGCTCTCTACCTTCCCGGCGCGTAAATCTGATCGAAGATGCCGCCATCAGCGAAATACGTAGCCTGCGCCTTCTGCCAACCGCCGAACACCTCATCGACGGTGAAAAGGTTCAGTTTCGGGAAGCGCGCCACGTCCTCGGCTAACGCCGCTTCCGATTTGCGCGGACGGTAGAAGTGCTTGGCGGCGATCCGCTGTCCCTCGGGGGAATAAAGATACTGCAAGTATGCTTCCGCTAAATCCTGAGTCTTGTTGCGCTGGGCGTTGACGTCCACCAGCGCTACTGGTGGTTCGGCAAGGATGCTCACGGACGGAACGACGATCTCCAGGCCAGCGGCCTTGAACTCCTCGAGAGCCAAGAACGCTTCGTTCTCCCACGCGATGAGAACATCGCCCAGCTTGCGCTGCACGAATGTCGTCGTCGATCCTCGAGCTCCCGTGTCGAGCACCGGAACGTTGTTGAAGAGCTTTGCGACGAACTGCTTAGCGCTGGCTTCGTCACCCCCAGCTTTCTTCATCGCATAACCCCAGGCGGCGAGGAAGTTCCAGCGCGCCCCGCCGGATGTCTTCGGATTAGGCGTGATCACCGATACGCCATCCTTGATAAGATCATCCCAATCACGAATTTCCTTCGGATTGCCTTTCCGGACCAGAAAGACGATTGTGGATGTGTAAGGAGAACTGTTGTTTGGCAAGCGCATTTGCCACGTTTTAGGCAGCAGGCCAGTTCTTTCCGCGATCTCGTCGATGTCGTAGGCCAGAGCCAGCGTCACCACATCGGCGCCAAGCCCGTCGATAACCGTGCGCGCCTGCTTGCCGGATCCCCCGTGCGACATACGGACCGTTACGGTCTCGCCCTTCGTTCCCGCCCACTGCTTGGCGAAAGCATCGTTGAACTCCTGGTACAGCTCGCGCGTCGGATCATACGAGACGTTGAGCAAGGTGCGGTCGGCATGCGCCGACTTCATGGCCATCCCCAGTGCTAAATTTCCCGCCAGTAGCAAAGCGATTGTTGAACGGATCATCCTACCTGTCTCCCGCTGCGTTCTGCCCTATTTTCCATTTCTAATAGGGTTAGTTCGATTTCAATCAAAAAAAACGTCAACTCGGGACCAGCGCCGCCTTGCCACTAGATGCCTCCCGAGCCGCCGCCGCATCGGCGATGCTGGTATTGTCGACGATACTGGCCATAGCGTCGCGTACTTGCCGCATGACGACGCGGACGGGACAAATCTCCTCGTTGTCGCAATCCGAACACCGGCGATAACCGCTGAGGCTAGCGCACGGCAATGGCGCGAGCGGTCCGTCGAGGATGCGGATGACCTCTCCCACCGTGATTTGCGAGGCCGGCTTCGCTAAAGCATAGCCGCCGTTCTTGCCGCGTTGGCTATAGACTAAGCCGTGCCGCTTGAGGTCGAGAAGAATGAGTTCCAAAAACTTGCGGGGTGCCTGCTCCCGTTCGGCGATCTCCGAGACTAGGATGAGTTTTCCTTGCGGGCCGCCCGCCATCTGACAGAGCGCCTTCAGAGCGTACTTAGCTTTTTGCGACAGCATATCCGAATTAACTCGATCGAGCGGCTGCTTTTAGGGCGATTTAACACGAACGTCAACACTCGAATTGGTCCCGTGCGCACTGGTGGCTTGGAATAGCCATGGGATCGCGTGTGGAGATAAGGGCGCCGCGCCGCCGGTTCGCCGTGCGGCCCCAGATCTCGCGAGACCGTCCCGGCTCGGAACGGCCTCGGCTGCTCGCTAAGGTGTTACATCATCCCGAGTGCGCGCGGCAGCCACAACGACAGTGGCGGCCAATACGTGACGATCACGAGGAATACCAGCATGGTCAGCAGCCAAGGCCATACCGCAACCGTAAGCTCGGTTATTCCCATGTGCGTTATGCCGCTGGCGACGTAGAGGTTGAGGCCGACCGGCGGATGGCACATGCCTACCTCCATGTTCACCACCATCATGATGCCGAAGTGAATCGGATCTATCCCCAGCTTCACCGCTATCGGGAACAGGATTGGCGCCATGATCAGGGTGATCGACGACGGCTCCATGACGTTTCCGGCGAGCAACAACAGGATGTTCACCGCCAGCAGGAACAGGATGACGCTGAGATTTTGATCGATCATCCACGCCGCCATCGCTTGCGGGATGTTCTCGTGCGTCAGCAGAAACGAGAACAACACAGCGTTGGTGATGATGTAGAGCAGCATGGCGCTCATGTTCGCCGAGTCCAGCAGGATCTTCGGTACGCCCTTGAGCGGCATGTCCTTGTAGATGAATACCGCCACGACGAAGGCGTAAACGGCGCTCATCGCAGCCGCCTCGGTCGGTGTGAACATCGCCCGAATAGATGCCGCCGATGACGATGATGATCAGCAGCAGTCCCCACATGCTGTCCTTGAAGGTGCGCAGCACGGTGGCGAAGCTTGCTCGCTCCATGCGCGGGTAATTGTTCTTCCACGCGCGATACCAGGTAACTACGGCCAGCATGGTGGCCAGGACGATGCCGGGAATGATGCCGGCGATGAACAGTTGCCCAACCGAGGTGTTGGTCGCGACGGCGTACATGACCATGACGATCGACGGCGGGATCAGGATGCCGAGGGCGCCGGAGGTTGTTATGACGCCGGCGCCGAACCTTTTCGGAAACCCTGCCCGGACCATGGCTGGAAGCAGAATCGAGCCGATCGCCACCACCGTAGCCGGGCTCGAACCGGATACCGCGGCGAACAGCGCGCAGGCGATGACGCCGGCGATGCCGAGGCCGCCATGCAGGTGGCCGACGCACGCCGTCGCGAAATTGATCATCCGCCTGGCGACGCCGCCGTGGGTCAGGAAGTTGCCGGCGAGAATGAAGAACGGGATCGCCATGATCTCGAACTTCTCGATGCCGGTGAACAGCTTCAGCGCCACGCTCTCGATCGGCACCTCCGTCATCGTGAACAGGAATGTCAACACCGTCAGCCCGAGCGAGATGGAGATCGGCATGCCGGTCAGCATCAGGGCGATCAACAGCCCGAAGATGATTGCGGCGGTCATGACTTCCCTCCCATGCGCAGGTTCTCGTCCTTTTCGATGGCCGCCAGGATGGGATCGGTCTCTTGGTCGAGACCCTCGACCTTGGCGTGATCGGGACGCGGGAACTCGCCGGTCTGGATGAACTTCCAGCAGACCTGCAGGAACCGGAAGCACATCAGCGAGGAGCCGATCGGCAGACCCATGTAGACGAGCCACATCGGCATCTCCAGATCGGCGGAGACCTGTTCGGTGTGATAAAGTTCGTAGACGAAGCGGATGGCGAACGCCGCCACCACGCCCGTGAACAGCGCCCCGGCCAGCAGCCCGAAGACGACAAATTTCTTACGCCAGGCGGGGCTCAGCGCATTGATCAGCACGTCGACGCCAACGTGAATTCCGGTCCGCACGCCGTATGCGGCGCCGATCTTCGCCATCCATATGAACATGTAGATGCAAAGTTCTTGAGCCCAGGACAGGTTCAGCGAGATCAGGAAGTCCTGTATGCCCGGTATGGAGACACCGGCTGCATACCGATGGACGACGGCCACAAAGATAATCAGGGTTGCCGCAGCCATAAGGGTGGCTATCAGCCACTCCTCCAGGTGGTCGAGGATTTTGAGGATCATGGCACTGACCTGGCAAGGGTAGAAGCGCCGCCGCGGTGAGCGGGCGCGCGGAGGTCTGGGCTAGTTGGTCGCCGCCACTTCCTTTTGAATGGCCGCGATCAAATCCTTGCCAACACGAGCCGCCATCTGCTCGTAGACAGGATGCATGGCCGTGCACAGTGCATCCCGCTCGGCTTTCGTGGGTTCGTAGAAAGCCGTCTTACCCGTCGCCTTCATCGCCGCCAGGGCGTCATCGTTGTCCTTCTGTGATATCTGGTTGGCGTAGACGGTCGCCTCCTGCATCGCCTTTTCCAGGCCGGCGCGTACATCGGCCGGCAGCCCGTTCCAGAACTTCTTATTCACGATGACCGCGTAGCCGAGATAGCCATGGTCGGACAGCGTGGCATTGTTTTGGACCTCGAACATTTTCTGCGTGTACATGTTGGAAGGTGGGTTCTCCGTCCCGTCGACGACTCCTGTCTGCAGCGCTTGGTAGACCTCCGAGAAGGCCATGACCTGCGGGATCGCGCCGAGCGCCCGCATCTGCGCATCGAGCACCTTCGAGGACTGAATCCGCATCTTCACGCCCTTGAAGTCGTCCGGCTTCTTCAATGGCTTATTGGCGCTGAAGATCTTGAAGCCGTTGTCCCAGTAGGCGAGGCCTGTGATGCCCTTGGAATTGAGCTTATCCAGCAGGCTCTTGCCGATTGGCCCTTGTGTGACCTTGTGCAATCCTTCAGTATTCGGAAACAGACAAGGGAAGTCGTAGACTTCGAATTCTTTGGCTCCGAGTGGCCCGAACTTAGCCAGTGACGGGGCCAACATCTGCACGGCGCCGAGTTGCAGCGCCTCCAGTTCTTCCTTGTCCTTGTAGAGTTGACTATTTGGATAGACTTCCACCTTTACTTGGCCAATTGTGTATTTGTCCGCAAGTTCCTTAAATCGCTCGGCGGCCTGCCCCTTCGGCGTATCTTGGGCAACGACGTGGCTAAACTTGATTATAATAGGCTCGGCTGCCCAGACGCTGGTTGCGAAAGCGCACGCGATTAAGGCTGCGACGACGCGCACGTAAGCCATTCTGTTTCCTCCAGACGATTGCTCTGTCACGACCCCGTTGGGTGGCCTGTTTTGGCAGGCATCTTGAATGGCATCTTTAAAGATATAGCATGGTCGTAGTCAAGATCCGAGTTGGTCTTGCCCCGCCAATCCGAGTATAAAAGTCAGCGTGCTGATGTGATGCCAAGCCGACGTCGAATTAGCAACCCATGCTGTAGGGCAGCTTAGCAGCTCTCGCGCGAATCTCTACGAAGGCCGAAGTATAGGAATGGGCCATCCGTGATATATCGGCGACCTGCATTGCGGCTGTCCGCCTGAGATTTATCTTTCGATGCCCAAACGGGAGAGGAAACGATGAACGTTCGGCCTCGATGCAAGCTGTTGGAAGCTTGGGGCGCGGCGGCGCTGGCTCTGGTAGCTTCGGCGGGATGCGCCGATAGCACGTCGGGAAGCTACGAGAACACGGGTTCGCGGGGTTTCGCCCAGAGCGCAATGTCCACCGGTCCGCTGCTGGTGAAAATACAGGGACGTCCTTACGCCGCACCTAAAGAACAGATCGAAGACGCCGTGCTAGGCGCGATGGGTCAGGCAATGGGCTGGACGGCCACACCTCGACTGACCACGGATCCGGCCGCCGCTAAGATTCCTTCCATGACGGTGGTTATTACATTAAACGGCGCCGTCCACGCTAATGACCAATGCGCTGGGGGCGAACAGGGCGGCGAGCCGCAACCGCACGGGGCGGTACAGGTTACCGCCAGTTTCTGCGGCGGCGGCAGCCCGATCTCAACCACCACCGACGGGATCAGCGACACCACGGGCGTCGGCGATCCACAGTTCGCGGCGCTGATCTCGCGGGTGACCGAGAATCTGTTCGAAGAAGATTATCACCGCTCGCCAGCACCCGGCATGTACATCGGTGGCGGTCCCGGCGGCTTCGGCATTGGCGGCGGTCTCGGTATCGGAATTGGCATTGGCCGGTGGTGAAAACCTGCCGAACCGACAACGCGCTCATCGCGGTAATTACTTTCTAAGACAGCCACCGTTCGTCATCAGCGGGGCTTCGGCTTAGGGTTGACCTGCGCGACCTGCCGCGGCGCGGGCGCCTTCTTCAAAGCGGCCGTGTTCCCCTGCGAGGAAGGCTGGGACGACCGAGCCGCCGCCTTCGGCATTGCCGCCACGGTTCTGATCGAGCCCGAGGACTTCGCCCTGGCTGTCACCGCCGAGGCGACATTCGGCGAGCGCCCTGTCGCCACAGCCTTGGCGCCGCCGCCGCGGGAGGTGACGCGGGCGGAACTGTCCTTCGCCCGCTTACTTTGGGCGGCAAGCTTGTCCCTCGCCGAGCTCCGGACCTTAGCTCTTGCCGGCGCCGGTTCGGCGGCCGCCACGTCCCTGTGCACCGCCGGCGGCGCCTTGAACTCCGGCGGCGATGGCTCGGCTTGATCGTTGATGTCCCGGATCTTACTCGGACCGCCAGACCGGCGTTCCACCAGCTCGGGTTGCGGAACCTCACCCCTCGCCAGCATCGAAGCCGGTTCCGCCGCATCCGGATGTCCGTGGCGGGCGGCCTTGCGCATCCACTTCTCGGCCTCGGCCAGGTCGACCGGAACGACGGCGCCGAGCAGGTAGGCCTCCGCCAGGCTGAACTCGGACTCGACGTGGCCCTGCTCCGCCGCCTGTCGCCACAACCGGAGTGATTCCTGAGGTTGCCGCGACACTCCTTCACCGTTGTAGTATAGATTGCCCAGGAAGTATTGCGCGTCCGGATCGCCTCCGTCGGCGGCACGGCGCAGCCAATCGGCGGCGATGGCCATATCTCCCGTCGTCTCCGCCGTGGCCACCAGCAAACTGGCCAAGTTGTACTGTGCGTTGGCGTTGCCCTGCTCGGCCGCCTGTTGCCACAGGTTCCGGGCAAGCGTGAGATCTCGCGGACAGTTCAGGCCCTCCGCATGAGCCACGGCAAGCGCGTTCTTGGCATCCGCATTGCCATGTTCCGCCGCCCGTTGCCACCACACCAAGGCCTGCTCCAGGTCCTTTTGCCCGGCCCACCCCTCCGCCAGACCGAGACCTATCGCGTACTCGCCGGCGCCTGCGCCATACGCGGCATTCTGCAGTTCAGTCAGCGCCAAGTGGTCGCCGTCTTTCGCTCGTGCGACAGCTTCCGCTGGCATCCGGCCGCTAATCTCGAGCGGCTTCGGGGGATGCGCAAGCGGACAACAGCGAGCACATGAAAAACGTAAGCGAAAAATGCCGTCGCGGCGAAATCATCAGCGCTCCTATGAACGTACGCCACAGGTATAGGCTAAACGACCTCGCAATGCGATCTTCCAATGCTTGTCGACCAGATCCCCGGGGGTGGCGGCGGCCACTGACGATAGCACTTGCCACAAACGAGCGTCATCGCTGAGGCGGAGACCTGCGTTTCCGCGCCGCTTGCGCACAACGTGCGGCTAAAGTTCGGCCGCATGCCGTTAGTGAGCGCGCCGTTGCCGAAGGGAGCGCGGCGTATTGGCGGGGCAGCCTTGCTGTTCACAATGCGAATCGCTCGCCGTAGCGGCTCAGGGTGTTTCCTCCGGGCCAGCCAGCCGGACGCATCTGAAGAGACTGCGGCTCGATCGGGTGAACAGCGTTTCAAAGGAAGGCGGGACGGGCGTGGTTTCGGCCAGAACCGCCGTCTTGCCGAACTGAGCGCAGTGCCGCTGCGCCTTGAATTCGGCGACCTGCGGGTGCATCGCGTTGTAGACGATGGTGATGTCGTCCGGCGTGGCCTCCCGGATGGCGCAGCCGGCGAGCACGGCCAGGATTGGCATGCTGATCGCGGCTACTCTCGGTGACCTCGTGATCCACCATCTCGATCGAAGAAGCTTCATTGCGGACCTTCTCGACGACAAAAGCTATTTCCCTTTCGATTGTTGCTGCAGCATCTCGAGGTTGCGCTGAGCGCCGGGATGTCCCTGCGCCGCCGCCCTGTCGAACCACTTCTTTGCCTCTTTCGGATCCTTCTTCACGCCATCGCCATTGGCGTAGAGGACGCCGAGATTGTTCTGCGCCTCGGCGAAGCCCTTGTCCGCCGCCTTGCGGAAATAGGAAGCGGCTTTCTTTGTGTCCTTCGGCACGCCCTGCCCCACCGCATATAGCAGCCCAAGGTTGTTCTGCGCCGGCACGACCCCATTCGCGGCCGCTTTCTCGAGCCACTTAGCGGATTGGTTGATGTCCTTGGGAACGCCCCTGCCGGTGAAATAGAGCAACGCGAGGTCGTACTCCGCCGGCGGAAAGCCCTGATCGGCGGCTAACCGCGTCAACCGCGCCGCCTCCGCGTCGTCCTTGGCCACGCCGATCCCTGCCAGATAAGCGGTCGCCAGGCCCGTTTGCGCAACGGGATCGCCTGTGTCCGCTCTTTGCCGCAGCTCGTCCACCGCCGTGGCGTCGCCGTTTTTCGCCCGGTTCAAAAGCTCGATGATCTCACGGCTGTCCATGGCCGCGTCCGCCGATGGCGGCATAATCGCCCACCCGCAGCACAGGACGAGCGCGACGACAGCGGCACGGAGCGAACCAGAATGCATGGAGAATTCCTTCGTGTCGCAAGCGTTGACGTGCAATGTAATCGAAGTCGGCGCGAGCGGCCAGTTACCGGAAGGGGCGCCAAGAGCCCTAGGCGCGCATGATCAGACGCGCCGTGGCATCAGCACCGTGTAGTCGAAGTCGAGCACTACCGCTGGATCGTAGTTGCCGTCGGCATCCTTGTACGGATGATCGGCGCAGGACTTGTCCTTGGTGGCGACCGTTCGCAGCCGCACCGCGCCGACGTCGCCGCGCGACGGCAGCTCGAGCTTCTCCAGCACCTCCGACCACGCGTAGATGGTGTTCCCAGCAAAGGTCGGCGCGACGTGCCGGCCGCCGTTGATCGCAAGAACTTTGAAGGCGTTGCCCAACCCGTTGAAGGAGAGCGAGCGCGCAAGGCTGATGATGTGGCCGCCATAGATGAGGCGGCGGCCGAAGCGGCTCTGCTTCTGCATCAGCTCATCGAAATGGACTTTCGCCGTGTTCTGGTAAAGCCGGGTCGCGATCATGTGCTCGGCTTCCTCTATGGTCATGCCGTCCACATGGTCGATCTTCTCGCCCACGATGTAATCGTCCCAGAGGTGCGGGCTGCCGGCCAGCGTCGTGTCATACTCGAGGGTGTACAGGTTGGACGGCACGAAGAGGTCGGCGGCAGCGACTGCTTCATCGAGGTTCGGTACCGAGGGCTCCGGCGCGGGCGCGAGCTCGTTGCTCTTGCGCACCATCACCCAGCGACAGTATTCGAGCACGGCCTTGCCGAGCTGGTTTTCGCCGATCGAGCGAACGTAGACGACGCCCGACTTGCCGTCCTTATTTTGTCGCAAGCCGATCACGGTCGAGGTCGTGGAAAGCGTGTCGCCGGGATAGACCGGCGCCAGAAACCGGCCTTGTGCGTAGCCAAGGTTCGCTACGGCGTTCAGCGAGATATCCGGCACCGTCTTGCCGAATACTATGTGAAATGCGAGGAAATCGTCGATGGGCGCCCGCGGCATACCCAAGGCGCGGGCAAACTCGGTCGACGAGTTGAAGGCGAACCTGGATCCGAACAGCCCGGTGTACAGCGCCGCGTCGCCCTCGGTGACGGTGCGCGGCGTGGCATGCCGGATTTCCTGGCCCAGGCGGAAGTCCTCGAAGAAGTTACCCGGATTGGTCTTGATGGTCATCTCTCGTCCCTCGGTCCCGTCGCCAACCCTCACTCCAGCCCTCTCCGCCGGGAAAAGGGAGGCGCGCGGAGCGCCGGTGAGGGCAACGGCCGCGTTTTGGTCGGCCGCGCCCGTCTCGATCAGAATGCGTACGCCCGCGCCAAGTCGGGGTCCTTCTTCGCTACCAGCCGGGCCAGGTCGACGATCACTTTCGCCTGCTTCCAGGTGGCGTCGTCCTGCATCTTGCCGTCGATCATCGCCACGCCCGAGCCATCCGGCATGGCTTCGAGGATTTTCTTCGCGAACAACACCTCTTTGACGTCCGGGCTGAACACCCGCTTGGCGATGGCGATTTGACTAGGGGCCAGCGACCAGGCGCCGGTACAGCCCATCAGGAAGGCGTTGCGGAATTGCGCCTCGCAGCCCGGCTCGTCGCGGATATCGCCGAACGGCCCGTAAAAGGCTCGTAGGCCATTCGACGCGCAGGCGTCGACCATTTTGGCCACAGTGTAGTGCCAGAGATCCTGCTGGTAGAAGGCACGGGCCTCCTTGCCCTCCTCGGGGTCGGCGAGGACGCCGTAAAACGGGTGACCGCCACCAACGCGCGTCGTCTTCATGCCACGTGACGCGGCAAGGTCGGCCGGGCCGAGGCTAAAACCGTGCATGCGCGGGCTGGCGCGGGCGATCTCCTCGATGTTCTTGACCCCTTGCGCCGTCTCCAGCAGCGCGTGAATCAGGATCGGCTTCTTCACCTCATAGCGCGCCTCGAGCAAAGCCAGATACTGATCGACGAAGTGAATGTCCCACGGGCCCTCGACCTTAGGGATCATCATAACGTCGAGCTTATCGCCGATCTCCTTGACGATCTCGTGGATGTCATCGAGCGCCCACGGGCTGTTCAGCGCATTGACCCGGGTCCACAGCGCGGTGTCGCCGAAATCCGTTGCCTTGGCCACCTCGATAAAGCCGGCGCGCGCCGCTTCCTTGGCGTCGGCCGGAATGGCGTCCTCCAGGTTGCCGAGCAGCACGTCCACCTGTTTCGCCATCTCCGGCACGCGCGCGCGGATCTTTTCCAGGTGCGGCGGGAAGAAGTGGATCATCCGCTCCGGCCGCACCGGCAACTCACGGACCGGCGTCGGCGCCCCCGCGGCCAGTGGTTTGTAGAATTGCGAAGGCAGCTTCATCGCGTCACTCTCCCCCTTCTTTGTTCGCTTATGCACAAGATCCCGAGCGCTACGAGGTACACCGAAGCGCCGGGCAGGTCAAATCACCGAGACTCCGGCCAGAGCACCGAAGGGGCGTCAGTATCACCTGGCGTCTCGACACGAACGGGCGTTTGCGGTCGCCCGCCCGGAGCTGCCCAACGGCTTCAGCTCATGCCATTGCCGGCATAGGGGCGTGCTCTTCCGGCTCCGCGATGAGCGAGGGGTCCACGCCCTCTCGCGTCGGGCCGAGCACGCCTTCCCACTTGCTGACCACCGCCGAGGCGATGCCGTTGCCGAGCACGTTGGTGGCCGAGCGCGCCATATCGAGCACCTGGTCGATGCCGAAGATCAGCAGCAGTCCCGCCTCCGGGATGTTGAACTGCGCGAGCGTCGCCGCGATGACCACCAGCGAGGCGCGCGGCACCCCGGCCATACCCTTGCTGGTCAGCATCAAGATCAGCATCATCGTGATCTGCTCGGCCGCCGACAGGTGAATGCCATAGGCCTGAGCGATAAACACCGCGGCGAAGGTGCAGTACATCATCGAACCGTCGAGGTTAAACGAGTAACCGAGCGGCAGGACGAAACTCGCCACCTTCGGACTTGCGCCGAACACCTCCAACTGCTCGAGAGTTTTCGGATAGGCCGCTTCCGAACTCGCTGTGCTGAACGCCAAGACCATCGGCTCCCGCAGCAACCTGACCAGCGTAAGAATGCGGGCGCCGAGAAATGGCGTCGATATCAAACACAGAACGATCCAGAGAATTAGGATGCCGCTATAGAACTCGGCGACGAAAATACCGTAGACCTGGATAATACTCAGTCCCTGCTTGGCGATGATTGCGGCGATCGCGGCGAAGACCGCGATCGGGGCGGCCAACATGACATAATTGGTGATCCGCAGCATCACGTGGCTGACTTCTTCGATGCCGATCACCACCTCGCGCGCCCGATCGCCCAGCGTCGCGCAGGCGATACCGAAGAAAGCCGAAAACACGACGATCTGCAGGATCTCATTGGTCGCCATGGCCTCGATCATCGAGCGCGGGACCATGTGAGTGACGAAGTCGTGCAGGTTGACGCCGCTGCTCTTGATTCCGGTTTCGGCGACCCCGGACGGCAACGGCAGGTGCAAGGTGAACCCCGGTTGCAGAATGTTGACCAGGATGAGACCGAGCGACAGCGAAATGATCGAGCAGAGCAGGAACCAGCCGATCGCCTTGGCCCCGATGCGACCCACCGTGGAGCCGCTGCCCATGTGCGCGATACCGGACACCAGTGTCGAGAACACGAGAGGCGCTATGATCATTTTGATCAGGCGTAGAAAAATCTCGGTCAGCAGCGAAATGTAGTTAACGAACTGCTGCTGCCACGCGGGACTGCTGAACTGGTTAACCAAATAGCCGGCGAGGATGCCCAGCAAGAAAGCCACGAAGATTAGAGTTGTTAGTCCATGCTTCCTCATGAACGCGGCCTCCTGTCGTGCTTACGGCACCTTTCCGGGAAGAAGATCAAGCGAATACGAGCGTTCCGTCGCTCTTCGCGGCGAAGCGGATCTGAGCGGGTGCGGGAGAGAACAGATCAACGTGCAGGGACTCCCGAGCGCCGGGATCGGCGCATCTCTCTATCGGTAATAGCGCAGAGCCTCCCTCAGAGTTCCAGGAACGATTCGAAAGCGCGTCGACAGCAACCGCCCACAACCTTTACGGTCGACGAGCGTTGATTGTTGGAGAACGAACCGAGTCCGCCGCAATCGGGCGATCCTACTGGGAGGGAGACGCTGAGATGAACCTGAGAATCGCGCTTGCGTTCGCCGTCGCCGCCTATCTATCGAGCCAGCTGGCGAGCGCGCAGGAACTCTCCGGTACGCTAAAGAAGAACAAGGACAGCGGCACAATCACGCTCGGGCATCGTAGCGATGCACTGCCGTTTTCGTACCAGGACGAGAAGGGGGCCGTTCATGGCTACAGCATCGATCTCTGCCACCGCGTGGCCGATGCAGTAAAGTCGCACCTCAGGCTGCCGCAGATGAAAGTCGACTTGGTGGAGGTCACGGCGGCGAACCGGTTTCGTCTAGTCAAGAACGGAACCGTCGACATCGAGTGCGGAACCACCACCAATACCCTCGGCCGCCAACAAGAGGTGGCGTTCAGCGTCACAACCTTCATTGTCGGAAACCGTTTCGTGTCCAAGAAGCGAATGGGAATCCAAGCATTCGAGGACCTGAAGGGGCTGACAGTCGCTTCGCTTTCCGGAACGACCAACATCAAGGGCGTAGTCGACCTGAACTCCGAGCAGGGACTGGAAATGGTGATCCTGCCGGCGCCGAATCCCGCCGACGCCATTCGGTTGCTGGAGGCGAACCAAATCGCGGCGTTCTTCTGGGACGACATCCTGCTTGCCGGCGCCGTTGCACGTGCCGAAAACCCACGGCAGTATGTCATTTCGAGCCAAGCGCTATCTGTAGAGCCCTACGCGCTGATGATGCGCAGGGACGACGCCCCCTTTAAGCAACTGGTCGACGACGCGCTGGTCAGGCTGTTCCGGAGCGAGGAGATCAAGGACATCTACACTAGGTGGTTTACCTCGCCGATACCGCCATCGGGGATTAACCTGGAGGTACCGATGAGCCCGGCACTGCAACGCGTCTACAGCAACCCGACGGACACGCCGGATCCCGAGGCCTATCGGGGATCGTGACAGGCTGCCGGGCCGTGCCGCGGACGGCCCAGCGCGGTCCACCAATCACTTCAAGGTACCGCACGCAATGCGACCACCGCCGCCGCCCAGCGGCTGAGGCGTATCGGAATAGTTGTCGCCGCCCTGATGAATTATCAGCGCGTGGCCTTTCAGGTCGGCGACACTGAGCTTGGGCGCGCTTACCGGCGACTTCGCCGTGCCGTCGGGGCTGACCTCGAGCACCGGCAGGTCGCCCTGATGCCCCTGCCCACCCGGCCCCAGGTGCTTGCCGCTGCCCTGCGGGTCCCAGTGCCCGCCAGCCGCTAGCCCGGCCTGTTGCCGCCCGTCCTTCTCGGCAGGATCGCAGCTCGGCTTTTCGTGTATGTGAAAGCCGTGCGGCCCCGGCGGCAACCCCGCCAGCTCTGGGGTGAGTTTCAGGCCAGCGCCGGTGTCCTCGGCACGGATGAAGCCGATCGGCGCGCCGACACCCTGGTCGGTGATCAGCCGCATTGGAATTGTCTCGGCCGCCGCCAGGGCCACGCCGGGCGACAGCGCCAGCGTCAGCGCCAGTCCGGGTACTCTAGACGTAGCTTTCATCGTAGCCTCCCTTCACTTGTCCGGTGCCGGACCGGCTCTCCCGCCTTCCGACATTCGCCCTCCCGTCGTGCAGATCGAGTCCCGGTGGGCGTCATCGGTCCCGCACGGCGAACGCCTGCAGCACCGGTGGATCTATCTTTGGGATACGCCGGACGCGGCCCTCGGTTCCGGAACAGGCGCCTGGTTGACTGGCCCGTTACGACGACAGATGAGATGAGACATCGCCCAGAGGCTCATCCTGGCTGTAATTCAACCGATCATAACCGTTCAAGGCTGGAACTCTGGCGAAAACGCCCCGTTTACGATTGTAACATTTCGCAATGTTCCAAACACGGTGGCGTGTTTGTGACCGGCGAAGTGAAAGTGCATGCAAGCGACGACAGAGGAGAATGCAATGGCTGGACAAGGTGAACAGGGTCGAGGCTCCGGCAAGGAGCAAGGCGGTAAGGGAGGCGGCGAATTGCAAGGCTCCGGGAAGCAGCAAGGCGGTAAAGCGCAAGACGAATTGCAAGGCGAGGACGACCTGAAGGAGCGCGAGTACCGGGATAAGGACGGTAACATTCACCACCACACGCGCACCTACATGGAGCAGCACGCAGACGAAGAAGGCGGCGGCGGCGGCAAGAGCGAAGGCGGCGGCGGCAAGAGCGAAGGCGGCGGCCAGAGCAAGAGCGGAGGCGGCGGCAAGAGCAGGCGGCGGCAAGAGCGAAGGCGGCGGCGGCAAGAGCGAGCGGCGGCGGCAAGAGCGCGGCGGCGGCAAGAGCGAAGGCGGCGGCAAGAGCGAAGGCGGCGGCGGCAAGGGAGGCAGCAAATCGAGTTGAGGCCACGGGCGCGGGCCCAGCGCCGAAGTAATTCCCGCGTCCTGCTAAAGCACGCGAACCCCACGCGATCGTGGGGTTCACTGCTTTACAAGCTATGCGCGCCTGTGAGCGCCTGAAGATGGACAGTCAGGGGGGCCTACGCTTCCTGTAGCAGGCCTGCCAGCACGTTCCACCGTCCTGGAGTTCGGTTAAGCGGTGTCAGAAGACACGGCAGGGTGGCCAGAACTTCCGCTGCCTCGTCGGCATGGTGCCCGCTCGCCTGCCGCCAAAGCCGCACGGCCGCCTGAGGATCGGACTTGAGCCGTCGCACCGCTGTCTCCAGCAATGTGATCAGCATCTCATGGCGCGCGGTCTCGTCCGGCCGGCGCGCTTTACGCGCGACCAGTTCGAGCGCCGAAAACGCTGGCAGTCCAGCCTGTTCCTCCGTCAGTAGGCGGACGGCCATACCCTGCTGCCGCGCAGCCACCTCATCGGTGTTGGCGAAAGCGAGCCAAGCCGCATCGAAGCCGGCCCGCAAACTGTCCACATGACAGAATTCGGCCGGCTCGACGACGATCTGCGTCTCCGCGACCGCGAAGCCCTGAGTGCCCGCCCAGCCCTGCAGAATACGCCGGCAGAGACGGTCGGTTAGCGGACCCGAGATGGTAGACGCGACGTGGATTATCTCGCCGGCGCGCAACTTGCCTAGCCGGTCTTCGCGCGCGAGAACGCCGCCGCGTGTCCGCGACAGGCAGCCGAGCGCCTCGCATCCGTGGGCCTGAGGCTCCAACAGATGCAGCGGGTTGATCAGAATGAGGTCACAGTCGCCGCGCTCGAGCGCGGCAAGTCCGTCAGAATAAGCCTTCGGCTCGCCGAGTTCGAGAGATATGCCGCGAGATGCCGCCAGCCCCCAGTCGCGCGCCGCGATCAAAGCCAGGTAGTCGGGTTTGCGAGGCCACTCCAGGCCGACTCGCGCTGTCGTGCGATCGCCGGCCCTGTCGCCCGGGACAACGAGCGAGGAGCAATCGGGTGCGGTCATTGTTGCTACCCTCCAGTGACCCGATAGATAGCACCGCGGCGTTGCTTCCGGCCGCTGGCTCGGCACGTCGACGATGTTCTGGGTCGGCGCGCGCTCTACATCGTCGGCCGGTGCCGCCGAGTTAACCCTGCGTTGCCATGGCGGACACGATGCTTTCGATGGCGTGCCATCGCTGCACAGGCTACCTTGCGGGTTAGTTGCTCGTGAACGAGAGTAGTAATGGCTGAAAGGGCGTACATCGGTGCGCGGTCGTCGCGCGAGCGTCTGCGCGACATCATTCGTGCCCGTTCGCTGTTGACCAAAGGCACGTTCACCCTGGCCTCGGGGCGGTCCAGCCGCATGTTCTTCGACATGAAGCCGACGATGCTGGATCCCGAGGGCGCCAATCTGATCGCCGATGCCGTGCTCGATCGCCTGGAGGAGCCGGAGCTGGAGGCGATTGGTGGCCTGGTGATGGGTGCGGTTCCGATTGTCGCCGTGGTCTGCGCCAAGAGCTTCGGTCGCGGCCGACCGTTGATGGGCTTTTTCGTCCGCAAGGAGGCGAAGGATCACGGCACTGCAAGACTGATCGACGGTAATCTGGCTCCAGGCGCCCGCGCCGCCATCCTCGAGGACGTAACCACCACTGGCGCCTCGGCACTGCGCGCCATCGAGGCGGTACGTTCCGCCGGCGCCGCCGTCGTCAAGGTAATCAGCGTCGTCGATCGCCAGGAAGGGGCGATAGACACCTTCGGAGCGCATGGCCTCCCCTTCGAGGCGGTGTTCACGCGCGACGACTTCGTCTGATCGCCTTGCATAAGCGGGCGTGCGGCCAATCGCTCGACCGTCAAGAGAGCGCAGGCTCGGAGCCGGACTGCTCGCCTTGACGCCAAAAGTTCGCTGCCGTACCTTGCGAAGCAAGGAATGCGACGCGTTGCCGAGAGGAGGCGCCGAGAATAACGGACCTTGGCGACGCAGGCGAATGCGAACGAGCAAGAACGCTGGCAGCGCGGGAACGCCATGACCGACCAATCCCTCAAGTTTGCCGAAGGCTTTCCAATGCCCACCCACGAGCAGTGGGTGGCGGAGGTGGAAAAAGCCCTGAAGGGCGCGCCGTTCGACAAGCGCATGTACACCAAAACCTACGAAGGCGTGACGCTGCGTCCGATCTACTCGCGGCAGGGACTGGCCGCCGGAGGGAGATCCGTCGGGCTTTCCGGCGTCGATGCCCTTTACTCGAGGCGGCCGCGCCGCCGGCAACCGGGTCGCCAACTGGGACGTGCGGCAGAGCTACGCGTATCCCGATCCGGCGCAAGCCAACGACATCATCCTCGGCGAGCTCTGCCCGCGGCGTCACGTCGCTGCATATCGTCTTCGACCAGGCGGCGATGGCCGGCCTCGACGCCGACCAGCCCGGGGCCGACCGGCTTGCAGGCGCGGGCGGCACGATGATCTATTGTGTCGATGATCTCGACCGTCTCCTGACCGGCGTTTACCTCGATCTTCTCACGGTATCGCTAGACGCCGGCGCGCAGTTCGTGCCTGCCGCCGCGATGCTCCAGGCGCTTTGGAACCGTCGGGGGATCGCCGCCGACGCCGCCAAGGGTGCCTTCAACGCCGATCCGCTCGGAACGCTAGCGCGCACCGGCTCGCTGCCGGTCTCGAGGAATGCGGCGCTGGCCCAGCTTGCGGATCTCGCCCGCCACACCGCCGCCGCTTCGCCAAACGTCACCGCCGTAGGGGTGGACACCTCGCCCTATCACGACGCCGGCGCCACCGAAAGTCAGGACCTGGCGATCTCGATGGCTACCGCCTTGGCCTACGTGAAAGCGATGACAGCGTCCGGCCTCGGCATCGATGCCGCATGCCGGCAGATCCTGTTTACGTATTCGCTGCCTTGCGACCAGTTCCTCGCCATCTGCAAGCTGCGCGCGGCACGCAAGATGTGGGCGCGCGTCGCCGAAGCGTGCGGTGCTTCCGAGCCGGCGCGAGCCATGCGGCTGAACACCGTCACCGCATGGCGGATGATGAGCAAGCGCGATCCGTGGGTGAACATGCTGCGCACGACCGTGGCCTGCTTCTCCGGCGGCGGTTGGCGGCGCCGACTCGATCACCATCCGCCCGTTCGATGCGACCCTCGGTCTGCCGGACGAACTAGGCCGGCGCGTCGCGCGCAACACCCACGTCATTCTCGGCGAGGAGTTCGAACCTGGCGAAGGTCATCGATCCGGCGGGCGGTTCCTGGTACGTGGAGAGCCGCACGGATGATCTGGCCAAGCTGGCCTGGTCGGAGTTCCAGGCCATCGAGCAAGCCGGCGGTATCGTTGCCGCGCTGCAAGACGGCAGCCTGGCCAAGAAGATCGCCGATGCGTATGCGGAGCGGGAGCGGGCGTTGGCCAAGCGCCATGACCCGATCACCGGAGTGAGCGAGTTCCCGAACGTCCTTGAGACGCCCCTTCAGCTGGAACAACCGGACGTTTCTGGCGGCCTATCGGGCAGCGGCCGATCGGCTGAAGACGACGCGCGGCGGGAACGGCGGCGCGGTCAGCCGGGCCCTTGATGCGCTGAAATCGGCAAACCCGGGAACAATCGCCGAGGCAGCGCTCGCCGCGGTGTCGGCCGGGGCCACGCTGGGCCAGATCGCCCAGGCGCTCGGCGGGAGCGAGACCAAGATTGAACCGTTGCCGAAGCACCGTTATGCCGAGCGCTTCGAGGAGCTACGCGACGCATCCGATGACTACATGCGGAAGTCGGGCGCCCGGCCGAAGATATTCCTCGCCAACCTCGGCCCGATAGCCAAGCACACAGCGCGCGCCACTTTCGCCAAGAACTTCTTCGAGGTGGGCGGCATCGAGGCCATCGGCAACGCCGGCTTCAAGGACGCCGCGAGCTGCGTAGCCGGCTTCAAGGAGAGCGGCGCGCGCATCGCCATCCTCTGCTCGGCCGATCCGATTTATGAGCAGATGGCCGAGCCGGTGGCGCAGGCACTGAGAGCCGCGGGCTGCGAGTATCTTTTTCTCGCCGGCGCTCCGGGCGACAAAAAGGATGCTTACACAGCCGCCGGGATCGACGACTTCATCTTTATGGGTGGCGACGTTTTGCAAACGAGCCGTTCTACCCTTGCGCGCCTGGGAGTGATCTGAACGATGACCGCGTTCCCTGATTTCACGCAAGTGCCGCTGCAACCCGGCAACCTGCCGCCCCGAGACGGCAACGGCTACGACGCCTGGGCCGAGTATTTCCGGGCGGAGACGGGCAAGTCGCCGGAGGAGTTCATCTGGGAGACGCCGGAGCGGCTGCCGGTCAAACCTCTGTACGCATCGAAGGACCTGGAAGGGCTCGACCATCTCGATACGATGCCGGGCATGCCGCCGTACCTGCGCGGACCGTACTCGACGATGTACGTGACCCAGCCGTGGACGATCCGGCAGTACGCCGGCTTCTCCACCGCCAAGGACTCGAACGCCTTCTATCGGCGCAACCTGGCGGCGGGGCAGAAAGGCCTATCGGTCGCCTTCGATCTCGCCACGCACCGCGGCTACGACTCCGACAATCCGCGTGTCGCCGGCGACGTCGGCATGGCCGGCGTGGCGATCGAACTCGATCATCGACATGCGGGTGCTGTTCGACAGCATCCCGCTCGACCAGATGACGGTGTCGATGACGATGAACGGCGCGGTGCTGCCGGTGCTGGCGCTCTACATCGTCGCCGCCGAAGAGCAGGGCGTGAAGCAGGAGCAGCTGGCCGGGACCATCCAGAACGACATCCTCAAGGAGTTCATGGTCCGCAACACGTACATCTATCCGCCGCAGCCCTCGATGCGGATCATCTCCGACATTTTCGCGCTACACCTCGCCGCAACATGCCGAAGTTCAACTGCATCTCGATCTCCGGCTATCACATGCAGGAGGCGGGAGCGACGGCCGATCTGGAGCTGGCCTACACGCTCGCCGACGGCCTCGAGTACGCCCGCGCCGGTCTGCAAGCGCGGGCCTGACCATCGACCAGTTCGCGCCGCGGCTGTCGTTCTTCTGGGCGATCGGCATGAACTTCTTCATGGAGATCGCCAAGATGCGGGCGGCCCGCCTGCTCTGGGCGAAGCTCATCAAGCAGTTCGAGCCGAAGAACCCCAAGTCGCTGGCGCTGCGCACGCACTCGCAGACCTCCGGCTGGAGCCTGACGGCGCAGGACGTCTACAACAACGTCGTGCGCACCTGCATCGAGGCGATGGCGGCGGCGCAGGGGCACACGCAGTCGCTGCACACCAACTCGCTTCGACGAAGCGCTGGCGCTGCCGACCGACTTCTCGGCCCGCATCGCCCGCAACACGCAGCTCTTCCTGCAGCAGGAGAGCGGCACGACCCAGGTGATCGATCCGTGGGGCGGCTGCTACTACGTCGAGCGGCTGACCCACGAGCTGGCCGAGAAGGCGTGGGGCCACATCCAGGAGGTCGAAGCAGTCGGGCGGCATGGCCAAGGCGATCGAGGCCGGCATCCCGAAGCTGCGCATCGAGGAGGCGGCCGCGCGCACGCAGGCGCGCATCGACTCCGGCCGGCAGACGGTCGTCGGCGTCAACAAGTACCTGCTGAACGAGAAGGAGGACGTGCCGGTCCTCAAGGTCGACAACGCGCAGGTGCGCGCCCAGCAGATCGCCCAGCTCGAGCAGCTCCGCAGAGAACGCGACGCGAAGGCGGTCGAGGAGAAGCTCGCGGCGCTGACCAAGGCCGCCGAGACCGGCGAGGGCAACCTGCTGGCACTGGCGATCGAGGCCGGCCGGGCGAAGTGCACTGTGGGCGAGATCTCCGACGCGCTGGAGAAGGTTTATGGCCGGCACCAGGCGGAGATCAAGGCGATCTCGGGTGTCTACAGCGGCGAGGTCGGTGAGAAATCGGACGTGGTCAAGATGGTGCACAAGATGGTCGAGACGTTCGAGGCGAACGAAGGCCGGCGCCCGCGCATCCTGATCGCCAAGATGGGCCAGGACGGCCACGACCGCGGCCAGAAGGTGATCGCCTCGGCGTTCGCCGACCTGGGCTTCGACGTCGACATCGGCCCGCTGTTCCAGACGCCGGCGGAAGTCGCCCGGCAGGCGGTGGAGAACGACGTGCACGTCGTCGGCGCGAGCTCGCTCGCCGCCGGGCATCTGACGCTTGTGCCGGAGCTGAAGGCGGAGCTGCGCAAGCTCGGCCGCGACGACATCCTGATCGTCGTCGGCGGCGTCATTCCGCCGCAGGACTACGAGGCGCTCTACGCGGCGGGCGCGGAAGCCATTTACCCGCCGGGCACGGTCATCAGCCAGGCGGCGATCTCCCTGCTCAACGCGCTCAACCAGCGCCTCGGCTACACCAGCGAGGCGGCTTAGGCGGGGTGATCAGGTGTTCATGATCGCGCCTCTCATCCGCTCATGATCACTCCCCTCGCCCGCTTTCGCTGCTCGCGCCGTCACCCGACGGGAGAGGTCATGCTCAGCGTGGCTGAGCTGTTCGCCCGTTCCCGGCGAGAAAGGGTCGGGGCGAGGGAACCACCGGCTCGCTGGCAAGAGGATGCGGCCATATGACAGTCGCAATTGGGCCGATGAGCGCGGTCAGCGAGGAGCCGGGTACAGCGGCGGTGCCCCCGGCGCCAGCTGTTCTCCGACGTCCGCAGCCCAGCGTCGATGATCTCGTCGCGGGCGTAGTGGCCGGCGACCGGGCGATGCTCGGGCGCGCGATCACCTTGATCGAGAGCCGAAACCCGAAGCACCAGCAGCTAGCCGGCCGATCTTAGCCTCAAGCTCTTCCCCCACTCCGGCAATGCCTTCCGCATCGGCATCACCGGCGTGCCAGGCGTCGGCAAGAGCACCTTCATCGAGGCGTTCGGCTGCAACCTGATCGACGCCGGGCAAGAAAGTGGCGGTGCTCGCCGTCGACCCGACCAGCCCGCTCAGCGGCGGCAGCATCCTCGGCGACAAGACGCGGATGGCGCGCCTCAGTGTCCAGGAGAACGCCTTCATTCGCCCGTCGCCATCGGGCGGCACGCTGGGCGGCGTTACCCGCACCACTCGTCAGACCATCGTCGTCTGCGAGGCGGCGGGCTTCGACGTGATCCTGGTGGAGACGGTCGGCGCCGGGCAGTCGGAGGTCGCCGTCTCCGACATGACCGACTTCTTCCTGGTGCTGATGCTGCCCGGCGCCGGCGACGAGCTGCAGGGGATCAAGAAGGGCGTCCTCGAAATCGCCGACATGATCGTCGTCAACAAGGCCGACGCCGACAACGAGATCCGCGCCAAGCAGGCGGTCGTCCATTACCGGAACGCCCTGCACATCATGCAACAGCGCAGCCCAAACTGGGCACCTCCGGTGACCATGTGTAGCGCCTTGCGGAACAAAGGCATCATCGAGGTCTGGAAGAAGCTCGAGGAATACCGCGACAAACTGACCGCGTCTGGAGAGTTTCAGGAGAAGCGGCAGCGACAGCGCTGGAAGGCGGTGTGGAGCATGCTGCAGGATCGGTTGATCACCGATCTGCGCACCCACCCTCGGGTCGTAGCCGCGCTTCCACGCATCCGCCACGACCTGCATAGCGGCAACCTCACGGTCACTCTGGCCGTCGAAGAGCTGCTGGCACTTTCCAGAGCTTAGCGCTCCAACACGTTGTCGCGGCAGGCTTCGCGATTGCCCACTGAATGGCCTTAACTGATGAAGGTCAGCGCCAGAAACGTGCTGCCGTGCACGGTAGCCGAGGTGAAGCGGGGCGCCGTCAATGCCGAAATCCTGCTTGACTTCTCGGACAGCACACGACTCGTTGCGATCATCACCGAAGAAAGCGTGAGGACGCTCGGCCTGAAGCCCGGGGTCGCCGTGCTCGCGCTGATCAAGTCCAGCTTCATCGTGCTGGCAAAGGGCGACGCGCCGAAGACATCCGCGCGCAACACCCTGCCGGGCATGGTTGTTGACCGTAAGGACGGCGCGGTAAACTCGGAGATCGTTCTCGATGTCGGAGGCGGAAGAGCCCTCGCGGCCATCATCACCAAGGAAAGCGCCGAAAACCTAAATCTTAGAGTAGGCGATCACGCGAGCGCGTTGATCAAGGCCTCTCACATCATCCTGGCTATCGATTGAACGCCGCCGAAGCCAGCGATATTTCCGGCGGGCACGGCACGTCCGCTATCTAAGGCAGATCTCTCCGGGCCAGCCCTACTCCAGCGTGAAGACCTGCCCGCGGACGGTTTGGCCGATGCTGGCTACCAGCCGCGGCACCATTGCCCGGGCGAGCTCGCCCGGCTCGCCCTGGCTAAGGTCGGCGATTGCCCAGCCCTCCCATATTCGTCCACCCGACGCGCCATCGTCGATCGTCAGACCGATACGGTACTGAGCCGGCGTAACAACGGTCGTCCTCGGCAGGGGGAGACGCACCTGACGGGTGACGTCGAGCTCGCCGCCCGGAAACAAACGGCCGCGATCATCCATGATCCGCACCCGATCGGTGCCGCTGGTGGTGCGCCACGCGCCGACGCGATCGCCGGTTTCGAGCGTCAGCAAAAGCGGACCATGGTCCGCCGCGAGGCTGAAGCCACGTTCGGTGAGCGCGCGCTGTAGTTCGCCCACGATTGCCAGGTTCTCCTCGGAGTCGTCCAGGGCGCTGACCTGGATCGACGCATCCGCCGGGTAGCGCTCGAAAGCCACCGCGTTCAGTGTCGCCTCGCCGGTCGCGCCGGCCCAGGCGAACGAACAAGCCATGACTGCCGTAGCAAACGCAATGAACGACGAAAGGAGACGGCGCATGCGCGGATGCTCCCGAGTGTGGCAGATGACGCTGGCGCGAGGGCACGTGGCCGATCCGCGGATCATGATCGGTGTAGGCTCGCGGTGCGTCAACCATGACGAGGTCCCAGCCCGTGCTGGCGACGCGGACGCGTCGTGGTTGACAGGGCAACGTTCCCCCGATAGGCCATGCGCGGCTCCGCGGACGGCAGTTCATGAGGTCGCGATGAAGGGTATTGTGGCGGCCGGCCACCCCGAGACGGCGGGCGCCGCGGTGACCGTGCTGAGAGAGGGCGGGAACGCGATTGACGCCGCGCTGGCGGGGCTGTGCGCGGCGGTCGTCGCCGAGCCAATTCTGGCCTCGCTCGGAGGTGGCGGATTTCTCGCCGCTCGACCGCACAGCGGATGGCTCGCCGGACAGACGGTCGTCTACGACTTCTTTGTTCAGACTCCGAAGCGCCGGCGGCCGGAGCATGAGGTCGACTTCCGCGGCGTAGTAGCCGACTTCGGCCCCGCCCAACAGGACTTCCATATCGGCATGGGCGCAATCGCCACGCCGGGAGTCATCAAGGGGATTTTCGAGGTGCATCGCGACCTCGGCCGCATGCCAATCCGCGGCATTGTCGAACCGGCTATCTACCTCGCTCGTCGCGGCGTGCCGGTAAACGCCGTTCAGGCCTACATCCTCCGGGTCGTGCGTTCGATCGTCGAGGCGGGAAATTCGACGCGGGCGCTGTTCGCGAGCCCTCGATCTCCGGGCGAACTCATCGGCGAAGGCGAGACGCTTCGCCTGCCGGACCTCGCGGACGCCCTCGAGATCCTCGCGATCGAGGGCGACGATCTCTTCTATCGCGGCGAGATGGGACAACTATTGGCGCGCGAATGCGAGAGCGCCGGCGGGCAGCTCTCGGCGCACGACCTGCGAGACTACAAGGTGGAGCGACGGCGGCCACTCGAAGTAGAGATGCTGAGGCTCGCGGGTTTACCTCAATCCTCCACCTTCGATGGGCGGCATCTTGGTCGCTTTCGGCCTTGCGCTCTGGCAGGCGCTGGGCAGGTCTAGCGGCGGCTTCGGTAGTTCACAGCATCTCGCGCTGGCTTGTTGAAGTCATTCGCGCGACTTCGCGGGCGCGCCTGGAGATAGGCTTCGGGCCGCTGGAGCTGCCGTCGGAGAAACTGCTGGAGCCAACCCTGATCCAGCGGTACCGAGACGAAATCGCCGGCGCGCCCGTTGCTGTCCGAGGCACCACGCAGATCAGCGTCATCGACGCCGAGGGTGGGGCCGCCAGCCTCTCGGTGTCCAACGGCGAAGGCTCCGGCTACGTGCTCCCGGGCACCGGCATAATCCTCAACAACATGCTGGGAGAAGCCGACCTCAACCCCGAGGGTTCGCTCGGTTGGCCGACAGATGCTCGAATGTCGTCGATGATGACGCCGGCCATTGTGCTCGATGACACGGGTGCGGTGACGGCTCTCGGCTCCGGAGGTTCCA
Source organism: uncultured Alphaproteobacteria bacterium (assembly GCA_963786265.1). Classification (GTDB taxonomy): domain Bacteria; phylum Pseudomonadota; class Alphaproteobacteria; order Rhodospirillales; family Defluviicoccaceae; genus Defluviicoccus. The sequence continues at coordinate 24,900 of CAWAYT010000033.1, read as the reverse complement.
ACCGTATCCGTACGGCGGTACTGCAGGCGCTGCTGAATTTGCTTGCCTTTGGAATGCCACTCGAAGAGGCGATCGCGGCACCCCGGCTGCACGTCGAAGGAGACAAGCTCGAGTTTTGAGCCCGGGTTTCACGAACTATCGGTCATGACCGTCGAGCGACTCTGCGCCGAGATCGAACGCTGGCCGGACAAGAACATGTTTTTTGGCGGAGTGCATGCGGCACGGCGGAACCGGGCGGGCACGCTGGAAGGCGTCGGAGACGAACGCCGCGGCGGCTGCGTCGGCGTCGCCTGAGACCCATCGGCCTGGGAGCACGTATGGCTGACGCTGGCGACCCGCTCTATATCTTCACCATCTCGTGCCCGGACCGGACCGGCATCGTCGCGGCGGTCGCCGGCTTCCTTGCCGATCATGACGCCTTTATCACCGAGTTCCTCGCACTTCGGCGATCCACAAACGCAGCGCTTCTTTATGCGCACCGTCTTCCGGCCGGGTGCCGCGACACCATCTCTGGATCACCTCGCGCACCGGTTCTCCCGCATCGCCGAGCGCTTTCAGATGGTCTGGGGGCTGCACGACGCGCAGCGTCGCGAGCGAGTTCTGATCCTGGTCTCGAAGCTGGAACACTGTCTCAACGACCTGCTCTATCGGTACCGTACAGGGGATCTGCGCGTCGATATCCCGGCGATCGCCTCAAATCACCCAGACCTGGAATCATTGGCTCGCTGGCACGGCATCGCCTTTCATCACCTGCCGGTGACAGCCGGGCATGAGGCCCGGCAGGAGGCTGCGATCCTGGAACTGGTGAACGACCTGAAGATAGACCTGGTCGTGCTGGCGCGTTACATGCGGATTCTATTCACCGCAGATGTGCGACCGCCTGGGCGGCCGCTGCATCAACATCCACCACTCCTTTTTGCCGGGTTTCAAGGGGCCGCGCCCTTACCGGCAGGCGCACGCGCAAGGCGTCAAGCTTATCGGAGCAACAGCACACTATGTGGTCGCCGAACTCGATGCGGGCCCGATAATCGAGCAGGCGGTGGAGCGGGTCGATCACAGCTTTACCCCGGAGCAGATGGCGCGGGTCGGCCGGGACGTCGAAAACGTCGTGCTGGCACGGGCGGTCCACTGGCACGTGGAACACCGAGTGCTGCTGAACGAGGGCAAGGCGGTCGTTTTCAAGTAGGCCGGGAACGCTGCACTCACGGCCCTGCCCCCTCAGTGCCGCTAAGGTCGCAACCTTCGGTGATGCCGCAAAACCAAAACACAAGCGATACTTGTTAACTCTTTTCCGGTAGAGTGCGGCTTCTATCGAGGTGCACAAACACTCGCGCAACGGGGTGGCCAAGTGCTGGAAAGCAAAGCAGTAAGCAAGTGCACCCGGGTGTCCGCGGAGACTGGAGCCGCCAGTGCGGCGCAGCGCGGCATCCTCGGGGACCTGGACCTGTTCTCCGGGGTTGACGGCAGGGTCCTCTGACGGCATCGAACAGGCCTGCCGTTACCGGCGTTTCGCGGCGCAGGAGCAGATCGTAGACAAGGACAGCCCGGCTTCCGACGTCTACTTCATTGTACGCGGGCGGGCGCGCGTCGTCATCTATTCGGTTTCAGGGCGGGAGATTACTTTCGCCGATCTGGTGGAGGGCGACTACTTCGGCGAGATCTCCGCCATTGACGGGAAGCCGCGAGCGGCCGGCGTCATGGCGATCGAGGAATGTGTAATTCTCGCGCTGCCGCGCCGGTTGTTCCTGAAGGTCCTCGCTGACTACCCTCAGGCGGCGCTCCGCGTCATGCAACGTCTCGCCAGTATCATTCGCGGCGCTAACGACCGCATCATGGACCTATCCACTCTCGGCGCTCAAAATCGCGTTCAGGCGGAATTACTTCGTCAGGCCCAGATCCACAAAACCATCCGCAACACCGCCGTGATCGAACCGATCCCAATGCATAGCGACATCGCCAGCCGGGTTTCGACGACACGCGAGACGGTGGCGCGTGTACTCAATGACCTGGCGCGTAAGGGAATCGTTCAGCGCACACGGACTGCATTACTCATCCGGAACGTGCAGTTGCTGCATATGATGGTCGAGGAGGTGCGCGGCTGACGCGGGCGGATGCGGGGGATAAGAAGCCGCAAGCTCTACTTGATCTTCGCTTCCTTGAATGCCACATGCTTGCGGACGACCGGATCGTACTTGCGAAACTCCAACTTTTCAGTCGAGGTCCGCGGGTTCTTCTTAGTTACGTAGTAAAACCCGGTACCGGCCGAGCTTACCAGCCTGATCAGTATCGTATTGGGCTTGGCCATCCTTGGCTCACATTCTGTAAATCGATCCGCAGGCGAGCGGCTGATATTGGCAAGATACGCGGGAGCGCGCCTGTGTCAAGGGACCGCTTGCCGGGGGCTTCGGCGACCATCGATGGGCTGTCCATAATGCTCGTATACAAACGGGGATCGCCGATCAGCCGGCGAGCGATTCCGCCTTCATCATATCTCCCGCCTCGGCTCGAACGCGTGGCTGGCACCGGACGACGGCGGCTGCCCGCCAGCGGAGCCGCCAATCCCGATACACAAAAGAATAACGATGAATGAGTTTACATGGTGGCGGGCCTGCATGGGCGAATGATCGCTGATTGCAGCCGCCCAGTCTGCAAGGGATTGTCTCGGCTTGCACCGCTTGGACCGCCATCGCGGGCCGCGGATGCCCGGAAATTTCAGCGCTCGCGACCCCGGGATGGCTACCGTTGAGCGAGTTGGCGCGCCGCCGCTTACTCTTCCGACAACTCTCCGATTTCCTCGAGAATCTCCTGCTTGCGCTTCTTTATCTGTGCCCCAAGCGCCTGCATATCCACCTTCGCCCGTTTCGCCTGTGGGAAAATTTCCTTCTCTTCTTCCTGAATATGATGATTTACGTATTCACCGAGAACAGTAAATTTCGCATCGTATAGCTCTTCGTCGGGCGACATCTCTTCCAACTCGCCCATCAGCTGCTTCGCGACCGTATGTTCCACCTCGGCTTCATCAACGAGGCTCTCCTCGTCCAATTCCTCGCGGAGTGCCGGATACACTATTTCTTCCTCCAGCATCGCGTGGATCCGCAATTCAGTGCAGGCCGTGCGGACCAGGTCCTCCTTTTCCTCCATATCTTCGTCGCCAAGCTTCTTGAATTCCTCGAACATCTGCTGCACTTTACGGTGATCTTCGATCAGCAGGCTCGCGGCATCATCCGCGCCCGAGCTATCCTTCGCCTTGCGACTTCGCCATTCTCATCCTCCAATCCTCATGGGAAACACTGTCACGGCGAGCGCCGCGCAGACACCTAACGCCGCCATCGAAAGCACGGTTCCTTAAAAGTTCCCGAGGTTGCCTCGACGGCGATTCGAAACCGGTTGGCGGAAGTGAGATTGCGGTTCGGCGACGCCGCTCTTCGGTTGATTGATCGGCCGATCACGCCCCCAATGATAAGCGCGAACGGATCCGCGGGCGGCGCCCGAGCCAGGCGGCAAGCTGGCCGGTGGAGGAGGCAATCCCGTCAGATCCTCTTGCGGAAGGCGCTTTTCACATCACCGTGCTTGATAAGAAGGCCGTGCTTGGTATCTTAGTTTATGTGGATGTGTGAACTCTTGGTCGTTTGCCGCTCCCAAACAGTGAGGCGTCAGACAGCACAGTCCAGTTTCGACTTTTCGACGCGAAGGATCCAGCATGTCGGATTACGGCGGCATTATCGGCCTTATAATTCTCGCTCTTGACATTTGGGCGATCATAAATGTCATCCAGAGCGGCGCTAGCACCGGATCGAAGGTGCTGTGGGTCATTTTAATTTTGGTGCTGCCTTTGGTCGGCCTGATCATCTGGTTCTTTGCTGGCCCACGCGGTGGTCGCGCGACCACATGAGGCAAGTGGAAAACCGGGCGGACGCCCCGCTCGATACGACTCGCTCTTCCGAGCCGCCGCATTTCTGCCCCATCGACCAGGCACATTGCGCTTTACCTGCTGCTAACGAGTAGCCATCCAAAAAAGGGGTCCCGCGCTTACGCACGGAACCCTAGGCCACTTGGAGAGAAAATCAGACCAAAAAACACGATATCGTCGACGAACAACCTTCCTAGAGGGCTAGTTGGGTGCCCAACATTTCACCTCCGCATACATCAACGTTGCACGCGAAACAAAGTTCCGTACCCACCTGAGTATTTCCTTCCGCTGCCGCCGGGTGCGGCGATCGGAGGCAACGGGGGCACAGCAGGCTTTATAATTTATGGAAAACAACTAGCGATCCTAACCGCCCCTACGTCAGGGCGCCAGGCTCGCCAACACCTCGGGACCTAGCGATCCGAGCCTTCATCCGCCTGGGAGGTGACAGATTTCCTCCGTTTCCGCGCTCTTGTTTAGCCGAGCACGGCTTCTACCACCTTTGCCATGGCGGCAATGCCGGCCTGTGTCGCCACTCGCGCCGGCTCCCGTGTCGTCGTCGCTACCCAACACCATATCGTGCAGTTCGGCTCGCGCGCGAGCAACCCGGCTCTTGATCGTGCCGACCGCGCAGCCGCATACGGCGGCAGCCTCTTCATACGAAAGACCATGCACAACGACCAGTATCAATGCCTCCCGCCTCAGCGGCGAGAGCTGCTGTACCGCGTGATCGAGATCCTCGATCATCAACGCGTCTTCCTGGGGCGCCGCTTGCGAAACCTCGGGACAGACGTCATCCAGCGAAGCAGGGACGATCTTTTTCCTTCGGAAAGTCGTTATGTTCTGGTTGCGCAGGATAGTGAACATCCACGCCTTGAAGTTGGTGCCTTGTTGGAATTGGTTGGAAGCCGCCAGAGCTCGAACTACCGAGTCTTGCACAAGATCGTCGACCAGATCGTGCTGACGGCACAGCACGCGAGCAAATGCGCGAAGATGCGGAAGACATTGAACCAATTGGGCGTAGAACTCTTCGGAAGCGCCCGGCGTCGAACGACACGTTGCTTCGGCAGCCACTCTAGCTCCTCCCTCTCATAAAGCGCGACAGACTGGGCTCGTTCTTTAGGAGCCCTACTCGGCCTCAGCGATGTTTCTGGTTTCGATGCTCCGCGATCAGCTGTGCCAGCTGCTCCGGTATTGGTTCCGAGAGAACGGGACCATAGAGCATCTGTAGCTTCTCGTTCAACCAACGATCGACAGCCGCTTCCGACGGCTGCGCATCCGTTGCCGACACCCAGTCGTTCGCCGGGTCATCCCCGCGCGTCTCGCTTCTTAATGCACTGCCGCTGCCCATCAACGATCTATCCGGTTGAAAGAGGCAGATGGGCGGGTGCGCGCAGGCGATTGTCATTGTGACGGCTTCTTCTAGACTGGGGGCTAATGGCTATGTGAGCAAACAACGCCATTCTTCGAGGCGGGTTCCGGGATTTCTCGCAAAGCCGAATACCAGGAGCCATTTTGAGCCGTCCGCCAAGTTTTGAAAACAACGCCATTACCTCATTCGGGCCAGATAATAGCGAAATGTACCCGGACGGCAAGAGGCGTAATGCGCTGAGCGCGAGGCTCCGGCTCGTTGCTGCGGGCTCCTCGCTTCCCTCCCGAAAGAAGAAAGTTGCCCCCGATGGAATCCCTTGAAATACTCCACCGACGATTGATCGATCCAGACTGCAACCTCGATCGTCTTGAAACGAGACCCGCGGGGCATGTGGATGACCACGACCGAAGTGAATAATATACTGAAATTGCTGCCTTTCGTTCGACGTTATGCACGAGCGCTGACAGGCTCGCAGACCCGGGGTGACAACTACGTTCGCCTGTGCCTCGAGACCATCCTCGCCGAGCCCGGTCGAATGCATGGCAGCGATCCGAGATTGCAGCTCTTCAAGGCGTTCCACGACGCGTGGCGCGCGGTCGACACCACGGTCGGCTTGTCGTCGCGGTCAGACTTGGAGCGGAATGCCCGAACGGGCAGCGGTCTCGCCGCCCTGCCGCCGATCGAGCGGCAGGTTCTGCTGCTGACCTTTCTCGAGGAATTCTCAATTCAAGATACGGCGAGAATTGTCGGTGTGACCCCTGACGAAGCGCGGATGCTACTCGACCGGGCTCGCAAGGATGTGCAGCTGGTATCATCGGTGCCGATTCTGATCATCGAGGATGAACCGATGATCGCCATGGAACTTGCGCGCATCGTCCGCGAACTCGGGCACCGCGTCTGTGGTACGGCGGCGCGCCACTCGCATGCCGTAGAGCTCGCGTCCCGTACCCAGCCGGCCCTGATCCTTGCCGATATACAGCTGAAGGGAGAGGGCAGCGGCATCACCGCCGTCCAGGAAATCCTGAAGAAGTTCGAGGTACCGGTCATCTTCGTCACCGGCTTTCCCGAGCGCCTGCTCACCGGGGAGATGCTCGAGCCGGCGTTCGTGATTGCAAAGCCGTTCAGCCCCGACATGCTGAAGGCATCCATTGGCCAAGCGCTTTCGGTCGTGGCACATGACGACCTTCGCGTTTAACGGCTCGGCAGCTCGAGGCGTAGGCAAGGCGGCCGCTGATTGCGCCCCGGATCACCCTTCGCCTTATGTTTGCGTATCCAGAGCCACCTTTTCCCACGGAATTGCGATGTCACAGACGACGCCGGTTGCGGTGTAATTGATTGTCGCGATGCCGCCAAATTCGTGACTGATGGTGAAATCGATTAACTGACCGCCGAAACCCGGCCGCGCGGGACCTACCACATGGGGTCCGCCCGTCTCGACCCATCGCAAGATCAGCCTGTTGCCCCGAGGCTCCTCGGTCAGTCGCCACTCGATCGTGACGATCCCGCCCAGTCGCGAGAGAGCGCCGTGCTTCCAGGCATTCGTGGTCAACTCATGCAAAACCATGCTGAAAGCGAGCGAGGCCGACGGAGTAAGGGACAGTTCCGGCCCATTGATCGCGACCGTATCGCTGCCGCCCGGCCGATAGGGGCGAACAGCTTCACGGACGATGTCGCTGAGTTTGGCCGAACGCCAATTGCTTTCGGTCAGCAGCGTATGGGTATTGGCGAGGGCGCGGATACGGCCGATCAAGGCCTCCTCGAAGTCGGCAAGCGAACTGCTCGACCGAACTGTTTGCGACGCGATTGACTGCACGACCGCCAGGGAGTTTTTGACTCGATGATTAAGCTCCTGCATGACCAGCCGTAGATGCCGTTCACCGCGCTTTTGTTCGGTTATCTCCTCGACCACCGCTCCAACCGCCTCGATCGAGTTGTCCAGGAAGATTGGATAGAAGTGCTCGCGCCAGGTCCTCGCAACCCCTGGGGCCATCGGAGTTTCCCCCTCGATCTCGACGCCGAGCACAGCTTCGCCGGTCTCCAGCACCTTGCGAATAAGCGGCTCCAGCTGATCGGCGAGGGCCGGAACGATCTGTCGCGGCGTGCGGTGGATGTGCTGCTCGGCCGGAACGCCGTTGATCTTCGCCAGCCGCTGGTTCACCCGTACGAAGCGCAGATCTCTGGACAGCATGGCGAGCCCGATCGGTGCCGTGCCGTACAGCGTTTCCAGTTCCGCGAATTGCTTGCGAGCGAACTGCTCGCTGTCTCTGAGCGCTCGCTCATAATTATACTTCTCGGTCATATCGCGGATGACGGCGACCCAGTTACCGGTCTGGCCGGAGTTGTCGCGGACGCCGGTCACATGCCACTCGGCCACGAACTGACTACCGGTGCGGCGGTGATTGACCATTTCCCGCCGGAAGCTTTCGTGCGCCCGCAATTCCCGGCGAAGCTCTTCGGCCAGGGAACCCTTGCCGTCGCGGGAACTTAGACAGTCGGGACTCTTGCCGATAACCTCGGCCATCTCGTAGCCGAACATCCGCAAGAACGCGGGATTGACGTACTCGATCAGCGGCTCGCCTACGTCGCCGCCGACGTCGAACATCGCTATGGCATCGTTAGCCGACTCCAGTGCCGCGTTCAGCTTGGCTAGCTGCCGCTCGGCTCCTTTGCGCTCGCCGTCGTGGATGACGTGAACGAAACGGCCGCCGCGGCTGTTGTCTTGGTCTATTATCTTCGACACTTCTCGTGAGCCATGATCATTCCGGCTCTAAGAGGAACGCAGTTCCATTGAGCGAGTTCGCGGTTCTGAGAATAACTTGTAATCTAGCGCGCGTGGCGAGCTCAGACATCTTCGGCTACACGGGAAGGTGGCCTTGGGAACGCCTTGCACAATGTTGGCGTTGATCATGACCCAGGCCGCGCAACAAGCGAAAGGAATGGCGGATGGACGTATTGCGCATAGTAGCCGCTATCTTGGTGCCGCCCCTCGGCGTTTTTCTGCAAGTGGGATTCGGTGGTCATTTCTGGCTCAACATCCTGCTGACTTTGCTTGGATACATACCGGGGATCATTCACGCGGTCTGGATTATCGCCAGGAAGTAGCCGGCACAAGGCAAGGCACCTTGCGACCACGCAAAGAAGGGTCCGACCATGAATCAACTGCTCGGGCTAGTGAGCCGGTGCGGCACATTCCACCCTCGACAGCGTACGTGGTGCGAACGCAAGCTCTTCCAGATCCCAGCGAACGGAAACCGACGGGTCCTACTTGGCCGCTTTTCGCCGGCGCTCGGGCGATGGCTACGCGAGAGTTGGCGATCCGCGAGCCCCAGCGATGCCTCTGACTTACCGTTGCGGCTGCTGGCTTTTCGCCTGCTGGATGAGCGCGCCGCAATCGCTGTCCTGACCGACCCCCTCGTCGATAGGCGGGAAAAGGCCGATGATCGGCGTCAGTACAGTATTGATGATGTTCTTTATTGTCGTGTCCACGCCCAGCCCCGCCGGATCGGGAAAGATGGATGGTTCAGCAAACGTACCTTGAATGCGGATCGGCGTACGCACCGTCAGCGGACTAAAGTCCTTGGGAACCGGAGTGAGCGTCACATCCGCCGTTTCTTCGCGCATGTTGATCTGGCCCGATCCGTAGATGATGGTGTCCGTGGTGTCGAAGACCAGCGTGCGCACATCGAATACGCCTTGCTTCGCCGGCAGATCGCCCGACAATGCAGCGAACGGGGATAGGCTGATCCCCCTCCACCGCGACGTTCAGCGACTCGGCGATATCCAGGCCGGCCAGTTCGATCAGCAGATGACTGATACGGCCGCCAGCCATGACTATGAACACCTCGCCGGTGGCCGTGCCCAGAATCTGCGCCACTGAAGTGCCGGTCGCGCGTAATTTAGCGCGCCCGCCTAGCGTTCCGCCGGTTTCCTGGATGAAGGTGCTGCCGCGCAGGAATTCCTTGATGTTGACCCGTTGGATTTGTGTATCGATGTCCACTCTGACCGGAGTTTCCGATCCGTAAAGCGAGAGATTTGTTCGCAGCATCCCCTTGCCGATTCGGATTACCGCCGGCTGCAGACGCAGCGTGCCGTTGTCCAGCGTCAGCTTTGCCTCCAGCCGGTCGAACGGCAGGACCGGTATCTCGATGTGGTTAGCTTTGAAGGCGACATCCGCATCCATTGCATTCAGTCGGCCAAGCTGGATTTCCTTATCGGGAAGCACCTTGCCGTCTGTCCGCTGAACCGTTTGCCCAGCCTCCGCCTGTTCCCCTTCTTGGCCGGCCGGTCTCGCCCCGATGAACGTGCCGACATCCTTGCCGAGCAGATTGTCGGAAATCACGTCCGCCTTTAGCAGCGTCCGCTCCTTCCCCAGATCTACCGCCATCGTGCCGCGCAGATCGCTACCTCCCATCTTGCCGGACATGTCGCTCAGTCGCCACTCGGTTCCGTTGCGACCGAGATTGCCAACAAGGCTGTAGGGCGGGCTCGGAGGCAGCGCGATTCCGGTAATCGGGAATAGGTTGGCGGTGTTGTCACCGCGCACATCGACCTTCAGGTGGACGCCCTTCAGTTGGGCCGGATCGGTGACCGTCCCAGCCGCCTTGACCTTCAAATCGCCGAGCGTCACGTCGACATCTAGCGGATAAGGCTGTTCCGTTTCACGAAGCTGTTGCCAATTGCCGCCGAGAAATCGCATCGCGAAAGGGCCTTCCTGGCTGCTCACCTCCCGGATTACCTGGATCGTGTACCGACCGTCGCCGGTGACCTGAACCTTACGATCGCTACGGTCGTCGGTAACCTCCAGCCGGTTCACATTTAAGGTAGCGCTACGATCGATCGTCGCATCTCGATAGATAAAGCGGCCGTCATCGAGGTTGAGTTGCCGGATTATCGGAATTTCTTGCCGCTGCTCCGGCTCGGCGCCGCGGGCGACCGCTTCCGCGCCGGTCGCGAACCGCCAATTGGCTTCGCCGTCGGCGTTCTTCTCAAGGTCGATGCGCGGACGCGCAATGTCCATCTCGGGAATGAGGATACGTCCCTTCAGCAACTCCCAGACGTCGATTGCGACATCGAGTTGGGCTACCTCGGCCATATATGGATCCTTGGCCTTCGCCCACTCGGCGTTGGCGACCGTCAGATCGTTCACGCGAATCCGCGTTACCCACCCGAGATCAAGGTCGGCGCTGCCATTGATCGCCACTTCGCGCCCTAGGGCGGCGCTCGCCGCGCCTGCCGCCAGGTGCTTCAGATCATCGCTGTCGTAGAACGCCAAGATGACTGCCACCGCCGACACGAGAAGGCCGATGACGACAGCGATAATACCGAGAAGAACCGCGCCGGCGATCGATAGTGCTCGTGTCATGACCCCTTAACCAGTGATACTGCCGATCCTTGGGCGGGTGTATCCGCGATCGATCGAATCTCCATCGGGTTTCCGTTTGACCTAGCGTGGTCCCCGCGCGGCCAACAACGACCTCCTGTGTCGGGGTAAGAGTCAGACACACTATGGTGACAGCGAGCCTCGCGCGGTTTTTCGCTCAACGCACGCCGAGAAGCGACAATATGGCGAGAACCACCACGATGACCCCGATCAGCCAAAAAATGCTGTTCATATCGTTCTCCCGTTCAATGTCACGCTACTTTGTTATCGGCGACGTAAGCTCCGCGCTGGCCCAGCGGCTTCTCCTCACCCGTGGTCGAGTCTCTCTTCGTTTGCCGCTCCAGCTCGGCGTTCAGCTCGGCGCCGAGGCATACCACATAGGAAGATATGTAGAACCACATCAAAAGGATAACAACCGCTCCCAGGGAGCCGAAGGTTTTGTCGTAGCTCCCGAAATGGCGGACATAGAGGGAGAAGGCGACAGACCCGAGAAGCCACAGGACGGTCGCCGCGATCGCCCCGGGGCTAACCCATTCGAAGCGCGCCCTCGCCCGGCTAGGGCCGTAACGGTAGAGCACAGCGAGGGCCAAGATCATCAGCGCCGCCATGACTACCCAGCGCAGGGTGAGTAGAAGGAACCCCACGAACCCGTCGGAAGAACCGAAGATGGCCAGCGCCGCCGGAACCGCGGCAATGATCAACAGCGCGACGATAATGAACGCGAGCCCGCCGACGGTGAACGCCAGCGACCACAAATTGAGGCTGAAAAAGCCCCGGCGTTCCTGCTCCTCGTAAGCGATGTTGAGGGCGGTGAAGATCGCCGTCGTGCCCTTATTGGCACTCCAAACAGCTAGCGCTAAACTGAACAGCAGGCCTAGGCCAAGCGCGCCGCCACCCTGATCAACTACCGAGTGCAGTTGCTGCTGCAGAATGCCGAACGCATCCTCGGGGATTATGTCACGCAATGGGGCGAGCTGTTGCTCGACTTCCGCCGGATCCGTGACCAGCCCGTACAGCGTGACCAATGCCGTGATGGCCGGGAAGATTGCAAACAGTGCGTAGAAGGCCACCCCCGCGGCGACGATGGACAGGTTGTCCTTGGCGATCTCGTCCTTGACCCGCCAAAGAACTTCCTTCCAGCCCCGCCGCGGTATGTCCTGCGGTCGTTCGGCCTCCTCGCCGCGGCTAGCGGCAGTCGAGTCAGCCATTCCGCCTACACCTTCTCTCGCGTCGCGGCTTCCGTCGGCGCTTAGGTAGGGCCCACTGAGGGCTCGCCCGGTCTCTGCTCCCTCGGCGATATCGACACCAGCCTCGCCAGGCGTCTCGTGCCCCTTGGTCGCCTCCTTGCGCGCGGCATCCGCCGCCGCCTCGGTCGCGCTGCGAACGACATCCTTGGCGCGATCGACCGTGTCGGCGACGCCTTCGCGGACGGAGGCCTTCACCTGGTCGCTAGCCTCGCCGATCAGCTTGCGCTCGCGCCGGGTAGATGGGATCATCAGCGCCAGCGCCGCACCGAGAGCAATCGCTACCGCGCCGCTGATGATCGGGTTTTCCTGAATGAAATCGCCCGCGGACTGGTAAGCACCCCCTACACGCGCCGGCACCTGACGCACGGCCTGCGTCGCGCGACCGGCCACGCCCCGGGTCGTTTCGTAGGTGCCGCCGCTGCTCTTCATGACACCCGACATACGTTCGACTCCTTCAGACAAAGTTTCCGAAACACGCCCGACGCGGCCAGACACCGACGCGGCGACTCCCCGCGCCCGCTCCCGGACTCGGCTGCCCCGCCGTTGGCTCGCCCTCGCTTTTAGTTCCTCCGTCACCTCCGCATCCGTGCGAGGGTCGAGGGGCTCGCTTACTTCGCCGCTAGGGTTGCTATCCGCGCTCCAGTCGGATGTGCCGGGATTGTGTGCTTTCATCTTGGCTGGACCTGGTGTCGCGCCGAAACGCAGTGTGGGATCATTGACATGCCCGTAGCGGGGACCGCGGCTCGGATCTTCACGGCCAGAAACTTCATCGCTTTCCTCATCATATACTCGCGTCGCCAGGTCGTCGGAATCGTAGTCGGTCAGTTGTCGCTTCCGCTTGCCATTGCCCGACGAACTCGAGAACGCCAGCCACGTGAGCCCGATCGCGGTGAGCAGTACCGGGATGGGATTGCTACTCATCGTACGGCCGAGACTGGCGGCAATACCGGCCGTCCCCGAGCCCGCGGACTGCAGCGTCGTCTTAACCCTGGCAGAGCCGAGCGCCTTATTGATCAGCGTATTCGGCGACAATCTGTACTGCAAATCGTTCAAGGTGCGGTCGATATCGGCGCGCGTTCGCTCGATATCGCGCTCGATTTCTTCGGGCGATTCGTGATCGCTCATCGCGCCTTCTCCATCACCATTTCGGTGCTCTCGCGAACGGTACGCATCGTGCGCCGCGGCGCGAGCTTCTCCATCGAAAGATTGCGGCGCCCCTGCCAGATGGCGATGAAGGCGACGATGGCGACGGCGACGCCGACCACCAGCGCCGCCAGCCAGTCCGGCATGTGGTTGGCCAGCGCGATAACCAGCGCTTGCAGCAGGATCAACAGCGCACACGCGGCGATCAGCAGACCGCCTAGAATGGCCGCCACTCCGATCACCGCGTTCGAAATCTTCTCCGAGCCTTCCGCTTGCGCCAGCCGCAACTCCTGGCGAACTAAGGTGGCCAGGCCGTTGGCGAGATCAGAAAGAAGAGCGCCGATTGGCCGATCTTCGGCGCCAAGAGCGCCGACCGAACGATCTTCAGTGCCAAGGCCGCGATCCTCAGACTCCATGGTAGACCTCTCTCTCTTCCGGGTAGTCTGGGTTATCGATGCTCGTGTCCGTCTCGGTGGCAGACGCCTCACCCGAGGCACGCAGAAAACGCGCGGCTCCGAAACCGGCCATGAACAGCGCGCCGATGTAGATGGCGGGCCGTTCGCGAGCCAGGCGCTCAGCTTGCCGCAGCAGTTCCCCAAGGTCGTGCGCCGGGAGATCGTCGCCGACTTCGCTCAGCTTGTCGGCGGCGACGCCGGTGTAGCGGGCGATGCGATCGTGCCCCTGCTCGCCGAGCTTCGACGTGATCTCCCGCAACGCATTCGCGACGTCCTTCAGGAAAGAGGCGGCTTCCTCCTTGCGCTGGTCGGCGAAGCGCTGGATCTCGTCCTTGGCTTCCTCCCGAATGTGCCGACCCTGCTGCTTCAGCGTGCCGCCTACCTCTGCTGCCGCCGCCTGTACTTGCGCTTTAGCTTCCTCGATCGTCTGGGATGACGACGCATCGGCGGGCCCGCTCGTAGAAGCGGTCATCTGAACCTCCGTTCGCGCAGTTTATGATGCGTCTTAGAACGTCGAGGGAACCCCATGGTTCCCTTGCAGACCGCCCCAAGATGCAACTTCGAAAGAAGTCGAAGAAGCTCAGCCGCCAGGTCTCGGCCCAGGCGCCGTTGTACCTATGGATTGCCAGATTTTGCTCTGCCCTTCGGCGCGGCGACTCCCCAGACCCGACCCAGATTGCGGAACTATCACAAGCCGACAGCGTTCTGCGTGCTCAAAGACGGCGGCCACGAGGGTTCCACCGTCACGGAGTACTTCCATAGAATAGTTAGGAGCAGTCATGGCGACGCCCGACGAAAACCTCATGCATTGGCTGCGAGATGCGCACGCGATGGGAAAACAGGCTATCGAATTGGTAGAGAACCAGATTGATAGGCTGAAGAATTATCCAGAGTTGCGCAACTGGGCCCACGAGCACGTTGAGGCCGCAAAGCACCATCGCGAGTTGATCAAACAATGCATCGAACGGCGCGGCGGCAGCACGTCGACCATCAAGGACGTGGCTATGGGCGTCATCGGCAAATTTCAGGAACTCACCAGTACGGTGATGGCCGACGAGGTTCTTAAGAACGTGATCGGCGACTACTCGTTCAAGCACTACCAGATCGCATCTTACAAATCGCTGATCGCCGCCGCCGAGGAAGCTGGAGACCACGAGACAAAACGAGTGTGCGAAGGCATGCTCGAGACGGATCAGCAATTGGCCGACCGACTCCTGCCTTACATTCCGCAAGTGACACGCGAATTCATGCGACGGGATGCGGCGGACATCGCGGCGAAGCGCTGATCTCCTATAGCCCTCCGCGGCCAATGCGCTTCCGTAACGCCGCAGCGTCTTCATTCCGGGGCGCTGCGGCCGAAGCGCCTCCAATTCGTGCAAGCCGCGCGTCGACCGAGCACATCGCGCGTTGGCCGGCGGCGACAACACGGACCGCATCCCAAGCAAGGAATACTCCATGGCATCTCGCGGCGGCCGGTCTCCGGCGAACATCACAAAGCACCTCAAGGGGATCAGCTTTCCGGCGAAGCAACCGGATCTGGTCAAGCACGCGCGTGAGCAGAAGGCGGAGCGGGAAGTGATAGAGGTGCTGGAAAATCTGCCGGACCGCGACTACGGCAACATGGCGGACGTGATGAAGGCCATGGGCGAGGCGGAATAGCGGCGGCGTTCGTCCACCCCGGCCGCAGAGGAACCTAGCCGCCCCGAAACGGTTGTTCCAGCAACCCCCAAGGCATCTATATGAGGCCAAGCACCGAGATGAACACGAAACCGCCGCAAGTCCAAGAACGCCAGCCCGGTCTGCAGACAGAGATGAGGCCCGAGCCGCAGGTTATGCCGCGTTTCCCCGGGTCTGGCAGGCTCGCCGGCAAAGCGGCGATCGTCACCGGCGGCGACAGCGGTATCGGCCAGGCCGTCGCGATCTTGTTCGCGCGAGAGGGAGCGAAGGTCGCCATCCTTTATCTAGACGAGACCGAAGACGCTCGCAGAACGGCGCAGATGGTACGGGACGAGGGCGGCGAGTGCGTGACGATCGCCGGTGACGTCGGAGACGAGCAGTTTTGCCACAGAGCCGTTCAGCAGGTGGTGGACCGCTTCGGCCGAGTAGATGTACTAGTCAACAACGCGGCCGAACAGCATCCGAAAGACGACATCACCGATATCTCCAGTGAACAGCTTGAGCGAACCTTTCGCACGAACATTTTCGGCTACTTTTTCCTCACTCAGATTGGGCGTCCGGTCGCCGTGATCGTCGCTACCGGCACTGACTTCGCCACGCGCGCTGCTAAGGCCGCGACCACGACCATTCCGATTGTCTTCCACACGGCCGGCGACCCAGTCCAAAGTGGTCTCGTTGCCAGCCTCAATCGACCGGGCGGCAACCTCACCGGCGTGACCACGTTGAACGTAGAAGTAGGGCCGAAGCGGCTGGAGCTGATGCACGAATTGCTCCCCAAGGCGACCACCATTGCCCTGCTCCTCAATCCCAACAATCCGAATTCCGAGACCGTATTGAGAGAAACGCAAGCGGCGGCTCGCATCCTCGGGGTGCAGCTTCATGTCCTGCGCGCCACCACGGAACGCGACATCGAAATAGTGGTTGCGAATTGGGCGCAACTGCGAGCAGGCCCACTCGTCATCGGCAGCGATGCATACTTCGCCAGCCGGAGTGAACAGATTGGCGCACTGGTGCTCCGCCACGCGGTGCCCGCGATCTCCGGATGGCGGGAATTCGTCGCCGCCGGCGGCCTGATGAGCTACGGAAACGATAGTAAGGACGCAAACCGTCTGGTCGGCGTCTATACCGGCCGGATTCTCAAGGGCGACAAGCCGGCCGACCTGCCGGTGCAGCAATCCACGAAAGTCGAGCTGATCCTCAACCTCAAGACCGCCAAGGCGCTCGGCCTCACCGTTCCCTACTCGCTGCTCGGCCGCGCCGACGAGGTTATCGAATGAAGCGGCGCGACTTCCGGTTCTGATGCTGTGGACGGCTCCTCCACCGGCGCGTGAGCGCCACGGAAGTGGGTGCTGTTAGAGCTCCCACGATTTGGAGGAGCCAAACATGCGAGCGATCACGACAATCGGTCTCGATATCGCGAAGTCGGTCTTTCAGGTTCACGGCGGTGAACTCGATGAACCGTCGTCATGAATAATCCGGGCTAGTTTGCCGACGGCAACTCAAAACGAAAGAACATGCTGTCAGCCGTCACAATATGCCCCTCTGGGCAATGAGGGCACACGACTCCGACTTTCAGCGTTTTCATTTTTGCCAACGTGGTCTCGTCGGTATCGATCCCAGTCCTGATTTCTTCCGAAGTCTTCGGACACCGATAACTAACAAAGCTCATCACCGCTACTCCAAACAAGGACAAGATCGTACCGGCTCCCGGGCTGCCCCGGCTCCGCCCAGGGTTTGCGATCTGGCCGGGCTGGGCAGAGGTAGCCATCGCATTTTATCGGACATAGGAGCGGCGACTAGTGGGGCCGCGCTGCTTGGAGTCGAGAAAATCTTGTGTGTGGCTGGAACAACACAGCGAGAGAGGCGCCGCTGGCGACGCCAAAATCAAGTACGGCTGACGCCACCACCTTCAAAGCGGCCGGGCCCAGTCCTCTCCGCCTCACGGCGGACCGCCTCGCTGGCCGGGTTCGTCATCTTGAGCCAATATGGTGATAGGCCCGAGATGTACCGCGAGTCTTTGCGCTTCGATACGATGCCTTCCAGGCCGAGCGAGCATGCGTGCTCGAACACCGTCGGGCCGTCGGTCTCGCCGCCGTCGATCCATTCATGGGCTTGCACCCCGGGGCCGGCATCAGCAAGCAACCGGCGGAGGTCCGTCTTGCGTTGGGCGAGCTCGTCGCGGCGCCGATCCTCGCCGGCGAGCTCGATCAAGTCGAATGCATAGAGGAACACCCGGTCATCACGTTGGCGACGCTGCAGCAGGTCAATGACTCGGTGCCGCTATCGTCGCATGCGATGGCCTCGCCGTCGATTGTGCAGGAGGGCAGCCGCGCCATCGCCTCGGAAATCAAGGGGTAACGTTGGCTCAAATCGTGCCCCAAGCGGCTGTAGAGCTTCACGTGCCGGCCATCCTTGCGAGCGATGATCCGGAAGCCGTCGTGCTTGATCTCGTGCAGCCAGAGGGGTCCTGACGGCAAAGCCGGGGCGGTCATCGGCAAGCAGGGCGGAATGAATCCCAGCTGCAACGTGAGAGCGCGGGGGGTGCGCGCAGCGGCGCCACCTCGTCGCTTGGGCATATAGGCCGAGAGCGGGAGGGCAGGGCTGGCAGTGATGGGTGGGCTGCCGACGTCGGAGTCGGCGGCCTCGAGAATTCGACGGAGAGAGGAGGTAGGACGCTCCTTGGAGTTAGGCATCAAGCAAAAACCTTCCAAGCATTACGTCGGCGCGCGCGGTCCAGTCGCACTGGAATCTCGCAAGCTCACTTCCACCTCATCAGGCCTTTCCGGATTTCACGATTGGGCATGTTGAAGCCCCCGGAGGTACCATATGAACCGGACGCAACATACGGCAGCCGGTGCCGGGATTCGAGGCCGCTGCGGCGCATTGCGTCAGCGTCGTCGGTAGAAGACCCCAATACCGCCAATTAGGGTTAACGGCCCAACATGACGCCCGTGCTGCGTTCCACGGCGTTAAGCGGCCTGGGGCGTGACATCACGATTGCGGGCCTTCTGGTCGAAGCCCGGAAGACCGAACCGAAAATCAGTGAGCAATCGACCTGAAGGGTGGCGATTTCGCAATCGGACAAAGTGGTCTGCTTGTCCGTAGGCGCCCGCAGCAAGGCAAGCCCCGTAGCGCGGTCGGGGCGACGCCGTCGGCAACGCAACGAAATCGCCCTTGTTCAGTGCTTCGCCATGAAGGCCCGCGCGTCGGAAATCTCCGGCCTGACCGGGTCCGCGTGTTCGGCAAGCGCAACGACGGCCGCGTGATACTGCCGGGCTTTGGTCAGGTCCCCCGTTCTTTCAGCGGCTCTGGCGGCCCCGATCATCGGCGCCGAGACGATTGGGCTCCTTCTTCAGGGTCGCCTCGAACGCGGCCAGCGCTTCCGTTGCGGGGCCGTGAGCCAGCAGCATCGCTCCGTAGAGCTCTCGGGCAGGCGCCAATTGACCAGGCGTCACCGTCGCCTTCTCGGTCTTGTCTTCCCGATCGGCGGCGTCGCGCATCAGGTTCAAGGCCATGTCGTGCCGGCCTTCGGCGTAAAGCAGCCAAGCCGACGCCATCTGGAATTGGATGTCGACCTGCTCGGCCCAATAGGCATCTTTCGCGGCAGCGAGCTTGTCGCGCAATGCAGCGAGCTGCGCGATATCCGCCTTGGCGGCGTCGAGCGTGCCCAAATGCGCCGCGCCCAGCGCGCGGGCGAAGTGCGTCATGGCCTCGGTGTGAGCGAACTTGCTCGGCCGCACCTGCAGCTGCGCCGCGCCTTTCCAATCGCCGCGCTCGACCGTGTAGCGTGCCGGACTTGCCGCGATGGCGTAGGGGCCGACCTGCGCCCCGGCCTCGGGATTGAAGGCCGAGACCGTGCCGGCAATTTCAGCGAGGACCTCGCTCGCCGCCTTATCCTGGCCAAGCTGCAGGTGGGCGTAGACCATGTAATCCATCGCGTGCAACTGGTCGTGGTACTCCTTGCCGGCCTTGGCGGCGCGCGCCGCGGCGGTGTTGGAGGCAATCGATTCCCGCCAGTAGCCCACGCGCGTGAAAATGTGCGACGGCATGTGCTGGGCGTGCGGCGCGGCCGGCGCGATCTCGGCATAGCGTTTGGCCGCGATCGAGCCCTTGCTCGGCGAGGGCCGGCGTGTCGTAGAGGTGGATCAGATAATGCGCGACGCCGGGATGACGCGGCTGGCGCTCGAAGATAGGCGTGAGGATGGCGGCGCCCTTGAGCTGGTTGGCATAGGTCTTGTCGTTGGGCGAGGCGGCGACGTTGAGCGCTATGGCATAGAGGATCTGCGCTTCATCGTCGTCCGGATAGCGCGCGCCAACGCCTCCATGGCCTGCAGATAAGCCTGCACGCGCGCCGCATGAGGGACCCTGGCGTAATCGGCGTACATCACGGAGAGCGCGTCGATGTAGTCGCGTTCGCGTGGCGTCTTGGCGCCGATGGACTTGGCCTTCTCGATCGCCGCCAGCCCCAGCGGGAGGTTGCCGGCGGGCGGGGCCGCATGCGGATTCCACAGCAGGCTCAGCGCGATGCCCCAATAGGCAATGGCGCATTCGGGGTCGGCCTTGAGCGTCTCCTCGAATATTTCCTTGGATTGGCGGTACCAGAATGAATGCTGATATCGCATTCCGCGGTCGAAGCGCCGCTGAGCGCTCTCGTTGCAGGAGGTCGCGAAATGCACGGCACCGAATCGCTGATCCGTTTCGTCCTGGCCGAAGGTCGGCGCCGCCGCCGACAGGCCGGTTGCAAAGATCGCACCAATACCAATCCTGATCGATGATCTGACCATGTCTGGCCTCGCCGGTTCGTATTCATCGAGGGACTGTCCGGTCGATGTCCGCAATCTGTGAGCGGGCCGCGGCCCGGGTCGCCCGCCCCGGAGCAAGACCGGAGCTTGGCGCGCGAGTCTTGCTTCAATTCGGAGCGGAGGTCACGAAAAGGAGTTGAAAAACGACGAAAACTTACGAAAGGTGCCTGCTCGTCGAGAGATCGAGAGGCTCGGTTTGGGCAGCGTCTTGCCTCACGTGTTCCAGATTGAAGACTTCACCCTCGACGCGGATCGCCGCGCGCTGGAGCGCAACGGCCGTCAGGTGCAGCTTCGTCCTCAGGCGATGGAGATGCTGTGCTATCTGGCCAGGAATCCCGGGCGCACGATTTCCAAAGAGGAGCTGTTTCAAGAGATCTGGCCGGGAATTTCGGTGACCGATGACTCGCTGGTCCAGTGCATCCGCGACATTCGCCAGGCTCTCGAAGACAGCGACCATCGAATTGTAAAGACCGTGCCGCGGCGGGGTTATCTGTTCGCAGGCCAGCTCCGGCAGGAGCAAGCGCAGCTTTCATCGGCCGCCAGCGGGCCGCGCAGCGAGCAACCTGCTCTGCCGTTACCCGATCGCCCTTCTATTGCCGTGCTGCCTTTCGCCAATATGAGCGACGATCGGCGATCAGGAGTATTTCGCCGACGGCATGTCGGAGGATCTGATCACCGGACTTGCCCGCATCCGCTGGCTGTTCGTCATCGCCCGCAACTCGACGTTCGTCTACAAGGGCCGGGCGGTCGATGTGAAGCAGGTCGCCCGCGAGCTTGGCGTCCGCTACGTGCTGGAGGGCAGCGTGCGTCGCGCCGGCAAGCGGTTACGCATCAGCGCGCAGCTCATCGATGCGATCACCGGTGGCCATCACTGGGCAGAGCGATACGACCGCGAGCTCGGCGATATCTTCGCGGTGCAGGACGAAATCACCCGCAGCGTCGCGGCCGCGATCGAACCCCACCTGCTGGCCGCCGAGGGCGTTCGTGCGCTGTCGCGCTCGGCGGACGATCTCGACGCCTGGGAGCTGGTGGCGCGGGCGCAAACCCATGTCTGGCGCTTGAACGCGGGAGGACTATGAAACGGCGATCGGCGCGCTCAAGGGAGCCGTCGAGGCCCATCCGCACTACGCGCCCGCGCACGGCCTGCTGGGGTTTAGCCTGGTGTTTGCCGCCCACATGGGGTGGATCGATCGCGAGCAAGGCCTGTTTCCCGGACGTGAGCACGCGACGCGGGCGCTCGCGCTTGACGACCGCGATCCCTGGGCGCATTTCGCGCTCGGCTATTGGGCGATGATGGAACGGCGAACCGAGGACTCGCTCGCGGCGCTTCGTCAGGCCGTCAAGCTCAACCCGAATTCCGCAGCGGCGCACGCTCATCTCAGCCGCAGCCTTGCGTTCGCCGGGCAGGCGGGCGAGGCGATCGCGCATGGCGAGGAGGCCATCCGGCTCAGTCCCTTGGATCCGGACATGGCACTGTTTCTCGGCGGCTTCGCTGTCGCCAATTTCGCGGCCGGACGATATGCCCAGGCCGCTCACTACGCGACCGAAGCGGCGCGCCTGCGTCCGGGCTTTCAGGGCGTGCATCGGATGCGTTGTGCGAGCCTGGCGCAAGCCGGGCGCATCGACGAGGCGCGCGCGGCGCTCGCTGCGTTGCGACGCCACCAGCCCGAGCTGTCGCTCGACTGGATTCGAGCCAATGTTCCGTATCAAACTTCCGAGCTGATGGATCGCTATGTCGAGGGGATGCGGATAGCCGGGCTGGACTAGGCGAGCGGGACCTGACGTGCCCGTGTGCAGGTAGTCCAGCGCGGCCGATCCGGCAGTCGCATCAAGGCAGACTGCGCAGCACGATCGGCGCGATGCCTGCCGCGACGGTCCGGTTCCCGGCCTCGTTCATGTGCAGCACGTCGACGAACACGGGCTTGTCGAAGGCATCGAGGACACCGCTGAGATCGTGCACGCGTTTGTCCGGCCCCGCGGCGATCGCCGCGCGATACATCCCGCCGGTGAATTCGCGCAGCTTGGGATAGGCCAGTCCGAGCGTCCGCGCCACCGCGATTTCCTCTGCGACCGGCGGCTGGCGCGTGGCCATGATCGGCTGCAGCACGAAGTCACAGCGCAGCATCGCGGCGGCACAATAGGTGTCGGCGGCGATGATCCCGTCGCGCAGCGAATTGTCCTGCGCGGTGCGCGGCAGCACCTCCCGGTCGAGCTTGGCCAGAGTCGCGGCCGCCGGTCCGGTGATGAGGCCGAGCACGCGGCGCGCCACCTTGACCAGCTCGAAGGCGCGCGGTTCCGCAAGCCGCCCCAGCTCTTCCTGTGCCCCCGTCAGCCGCATGTAGGTGTCGAGCGAGTCGTTCGCCCCGGTATAGAACACGACCTGGTCAATGGCGTAGGTCGCTCGAAAGCGCTTGAGGGTGGCGAGCTCGGCCGAAATGGTCGCGCCTTCGATCCCGAAATTGTAGACCGTGACGTTGGGATGCGTGCGGCGCAGCTGGCGTTGCATCCCGGCCGCGATGGTGTTGGCGTCGGTGACGAGCCAGCCCCAGGCGGTCGAGCCGCCGGTGATTGCGACCCGCCATTCGTCCGCTGCTTTCGGCGTGGGGGAAACGGTTCGCAGCCCGAGCTCGTTGATGGTGATGCCGTCGCCCTGCCAGGGTCGATAAAGTCGCACGCCCTCGGTCACCGGTCCCAGGCGGTCGTCGCGCAGCAGGTGCGGCGGCCAATAGCCTTTCTGCTCGAGGATCGTGACGTCGTCGAAGGGCGCGATGATGTGGGCGAGATGGAAGGAGCCGGCGGCCGCCTCCAGCGCTGCCAGCACGGCCACCGGAAACGTCCAGGCGATCGCGTGCAGGAAAAATTTTCGACCGCGACCGCGCGCCAGTATGCCGCCAACGACCAGCAGCAGGAATGCGTCGAGCGCGAGCGCAATGGTGACGCCGCGCAAGCTCGGGCTGTCAATGCCGTCGAGCAGGATGGTGCCGAGCGGGCTGATCGCAAGCGCGAGCAGGACAAGGATCGCAGCGACGATGTAATCGGCGGTGCGGCCCGATGGCGCGTCGGCTCGGTCGCGCTCCAAGGTGCTCTTGGAGTCCGGCTTGGCCGTGGCGGCCGCCGCATCCTCGCGCGGGATGCCGCTACCGATAACGAGCGGTTCGATCTCGGCGGCCATGCAGCGGCGAAGCTATCCTCGGTGGACGAGACAGCGCGCGTTCGGTGCGATCAGGTTGTTTGCGCCGGCCCCAGGCTCGGCGAGGTTTGAACTGAATTTTCTTGCCGTGTCAACGCGGGCGGCAATGACGACCGTCCTTATCCTTTTGGCCCTTATGGCTTCACTCGGTTACAGACGGCGCCGGTCACGTTCTTGATGACTTTCATCCCACCCTTCGTCGCGATCTTGTCTCCCGAAGTCGTTTTGACGACCGGAAGGAACGACCAGCTATAGCTGTCCAGCTTGAGCTCGATCTTCAGCACACCGTGCTGGTAGAGATTGTAGGCTTCCCTGAATGGCCAAGTATCAGCGGTAATCAGTCGAATAGAGCCCGGCGCTGCCCGTTCCAACGACAAACGAGCGGACACCGTGATGCCGTGCAATGCCGTCAGCGTCGACCGGACCCAGTTGCTCGAAGTGATGATCGTGGCCGGCGAGGAAGAGTGAGGCTTTCCGTTGGTAGAGCTCATGGAACAATGGGCGCAACGCTTCCTCTGCTTCCTTCTCTGCGTCCTTCTCGCACCATCGTCGCCGTGGCCATGGACGCCGGAGCTGAAGCGAGGCGGATGGGCGAATGCGAGCACGCACGGAAGGTGCTTGGCGTCGTCCAGGGCCTTCCTGACGAATGCCATCTGCTCGGAATCGTTTCTCAAGCCGATCTTGGGTCGCCGCCTACGACATAAGGATTAAGCCCGATGAGCTGCCAGGGCCCGCTCGTCTCGTCGGGAAAATTGATGGAATAGTAGCCTTTTTGGTCGCCGTTTTGCTGAACGAGCGCATTGCCCTGAAAGTAGTCGAAATATGGTTTGGCGTGCTTCGTGGCCTTCTTGGCGGCATTGGAGCCCGGCTTGGGACGGGTTCCGTCTGGCAGCTTTGCCCGATATTCGTGATTTCCCGGGACGGGCAGCATCTTGTCTTTGAAGCTGCCCCAGGCCACACCGAAACATTCCGAAAAGCTCTTCGGCTCGCCGTTTTCATAGGCAAGATCACCGAGCACGACGACGCGGACCGGAACGCCTGCCGGCGCGTCGTTGATCTGCTTCGTGATCAGCGCCGCTGTTTCTTTCGGTCGGCCGTTTGGCGTGCCGTCGCTCTCGCATCGCGCAATATCGCCGGCGGCAAGAAGGATGCCGATCGTGGGTGAGGATGAGCTTTCCGCGCCTACATGATCGGGCGCCACGGCCAGCCCAACGAGGACCGGCGCGGCGACGGCGCAAATTGCACGCCCGCATCTGAAAATTGGCAATGGGTAACCTCTCCTATTGCGAGGGGAGATTAGTCTTAACAAGCTTTGGTTGCAACGGGTCCCCGCCGACCTGGAGACAGCGTCGTAATGGCGCGAAAGTTGTTCGTGATAATTATTGCACGTATAAAGGGTAGATGCTATCGTGTGTGTGTGTGTGTGTGTGTGTGTGTGTGTTTGGCTGGCTTTCCGTTTGGTGAGGGCGACGATGAGCAAAGAGGATACCGCCACCGCGGCTGATGTTCGAGCGCCGGACCGCTTCAATAACTACGTCCTGCGCACGGTCGAAATGCTGGCCCGGAACGGGCGGCGCAGGGTTACGACCTTCATTCCTACTTCACCCAGGACCTGTCATACGGGCGGGGCTCTGGCCGGATCAAAGCCAACCACCCGCCACTGACCATGTGCGTTGCGGCGGTGACCGAGGTGATGATCGAGGCGCTCAACCTCTATCATCGCGAGA
>CAWAYT010000032.1:0-24806 GCA_963786265.1 uncultured Alphaproteobacteria bacterium | reverse complement strand
CGACTACCGTGCTGCCGTCCCCATCGCGGCCGAACAGCGCCACCGTCGTATCGATGCTCTGCCGCACCTCGGCGGGAGCGGCTGCCAGTTGCCCCAGAACGTCTGATTGGCGCTGCCGTCCAGCTGGATCGCCGCGTCGGTGTCGTACCAGGTCGTGCCGCCGTCGAGCGAATAGCGATAGTAAAGGATCGTTCCGGTCAGGCCGGCTTGACCGCCGACGTTGAGCACGAGGCGCATCTGCTGATAGCCGGCAGATCGAGGCCGGTGAACCGAGCGGCCTCGACCGGGAACTCGCCGGCCGAGGCCGGCACCGCCCACAGCTCCGGCGCGCCGTCCCAGGCGGCGCTCTGCGAGCGCACGAAGTCGTCCTGGGAGAAACCATCGATGCGGTTTTCGTCGGCGTCGTAGGTGAGCCGGTCGAGGGCGTTGGCGCCTCGATGCGCATCGCCGACGCCCGGCCGACGAAGACTTCGCCGGTCATCTCGGTCGTAGAACATGACGTCGCCGGTCGGCGTGTCGCGCCGCCACTGCCGGTTCTCGCCGGCGATGCCGCGCGGCTTGATCTGCGACCAGGTCAGGCCGTCGGTGCCGATGGTGCGCTGCGCCAGGTTATTGCCGCGGACGATCACGTTGTGCGGCAGGTAGCTGAACTGGTAGATCAGGATGCCGACGTTGTAGTCGACGGCGGCGCCGGCCTGATCGGCGGTCAGCAGGTCGGTGATGTTGTTGGCGGTGATCAGAATATCCTCGCTGACCCGCGCCCCCTCGCCGCCTTCGGCGCCGATGAACACCGCGTAGTTGACCGGCACCCGGAAGCTGTTGCCGACGATGGTCGTGTGCCGGGCCCCGAGCAGCTTGACGCCGCCGCACTGGAAGACGCGGTTGCCGACGAACTGGAAGGCGCGCTGCTGGCCGAGGTCGGTGGCGGCGGCCTCGGCCAGCCGGGCGGTGAAGCAGTCGCCCATGATCCACTCGAAGTCGCTGTCGGTGACGGCGACGTCGGCGCAGTTGGAGGCGTCCAGACCGTTCGCGGCGATGTGGTTGAGGTTGATCCGAGCAGCGCGCACCTGGTCGCAATACGCCAGGTGAAAGGCGGTCTCGGATGCCCAGCGGCCCTCGACGTCGACCAGCTCGAGGCGATCGTAATGGGCGAGCGCGATCAGCCGGCTGGCGGAGCCCAGCCACTTCGCGCGTCTCCAGGTCGCCCTCGAAAATGATGTCGCGGATCACCAGGCGCCTGCCGGGACCGTCGTCGGTGGCGCGCGCCAGCAGCGGGTAAGCGGTGTCGTCCTCGGGATCGTCGCCGCCGGTGAGCCCGGTCGTCGTCGCTATGGGGTGTGGTCCTCTCTGTCGCCATCACCCGGGATGGGCAGACCATCGCCAGCGGCGGTTCTGACGGGACCGTGCGGTTGTGGCTTGTGGACTGGGAAACATGGCTGCGGAGTGGATGCAACAGATTACGAGACCATACAGTCTTAGCGGATCCACAGACAGAGATCGCGAGAGACGCCAGCCAGATACCCGCAATGCTCTTAGACAACAGTCAGTCGCAGCTGCCGCTGTGTCCTTCCCATAGGCTGCGTTCCCCGTTCCGCACTTGCCAGCAATCAGATCGGCGCTCTTGAAGCCGATCCCGCGAATGTCACGGGCGAGCCGATATGGGTTCTCGGAGATGACGCGAATGGCGTCGGCGCCGTAGGTCTTGAAGATGCGCACCGCCGGTGACGTGCCGACGCCGCGGCCGTGCAGGAAGATCATGATCTCGCGGATCGCCTTCTGACCCGCCCAGGCGGTGACGATGCTCTTGGCCCGCTTCGGGCCGATGCCGTCGACCTCCTGCAGCCGCTCGGGTGTCTGCTCGATGATATCGAACACCGTCTCGCTGAACGCCCGGACCAGCTTTCTGGCGTAGATCGGGCCGATGCCCTTGATCATCCCCGAGGCGAGATACTTCTCGATGCCCGGTGCGGTCGTCGGTGGCGCAGCGCGCAGGAAATCGGCGCGGAACTGCACGCCGTGCGCCCGGTCGTTGACCCATCGCCCGCTCGCCTGCACGAACTCGCCGGCGCCGATGGTCGCAGCGTGGCCGATGACCGTGATCAGATCGCGATGGCCGCCTGCTCCATCGCAGTGGCATTGCCTTCACCCAGTTCACCTTCCTCGTTGTTTTAGAGCGCGCCCGGGCATGAGCCGCCGCCGTTAGGCGGCGCCGCCGCGGGTTTGATCAACGAAGCGTTCGGTCGCGTCGTCGATGGCGCGGCCCTTACGACCGGCGGGCGCGTGCACGTATAAATCGCGCACTTGGTAGGGGGTGCCGGGCGCCGGTGGCGGCGCCATTGCGTAGGCGATCGGCCGGGCGTGGTCGGCGAGCAGCAGCTTTGGGTCAAAAACCGTGTCGAACTTCCACAACGAGCGTACGAAGTTGGTCTGACCCTTGAGCAGCAGGCGGGCGATGTTGCCCGACATCTGGCGTACGATCGCCCAGCCGAGGTGCTTCATGTGGAGCACCCGTTGCGTCGCCACCAACTCGGCGTAGAACTGGCCGAGCGGCAGGCGTGTCGGCAACACCGCGTGCTGGATGTCGAACAGTCGGTAATCGCGGGTCGTCAGATTTGCCGCCTGCGTGTGCCACAGCTCGGTACCAGGATAAGGCGTGCTGACGCTGATGTTAACGATCTCTGGGATCTCCAAGCACCATTCGCGGACTATGCGGAAGCGGTCGTGGTCCCAGTCGGCCTCGGCGATGAGGTTGATGGCGACGTTGACGCCGAGCGAGCGGGCGAACTCCAGCGCCTCGAAGTTCTGCCCCAAGGCGACGCGCTTGCGAAAGCGGTTGAGGCCGTCCTCGTCGATCGCCTCGACGCCGATGAATATGAACTCCATGCCGAGGTCGCGCCACAGCCGGAACACTTCCTTGTGGCGGAGCAGCACGTCGGCGCGGGTCTCGAGGTAGTAGCGTTTTTTCAGGCCGCGGCGGGCGATCGCTTCGCCGATGGCGAGCCCGTGTTCGGCACGGATGAAAGCCACGTCGTCGACGATAAAGATGCCGGGTTCATTGATCCTGGCAAGTTCGTCGGCGGCAACCTCCGGGCTCTTAATGCGGTAGCTGCGGCCGTAGAAGGTCCAGGCGCTGCAGAAAGCGCAGTCCCACGGGCAGCCGCGCGAGAACTCGATCGAGGCGCATGGATCCATCCGCCCGAGGAAGTACTTGCGTCGGTTGGCGAGGAGGTCGCGGGCGGGAAGAATGCCGTCCAGGTCGTCGACGAAGCGGGGCGGCGCTCCCTCGCCGCCGCCGAACACCGCCCCCGGCACGTGCGCGAGATCGCGTCGGCCGGCAGCGACGGCGTCCAGCAGAACCGGCACCGCCGCCTCACCCTCGCCCTTGAGGATGCAGTCGATCGCGCCGGTGCCGTGGGAGAGGACTTCCGCCGCCGTGAACGAGACGCTGTGGCCGCCGGCGAAGACGAACACGTCCGGGAGGAGCCGTCTCACCCGCTTCGCCAGATCGACGATTTCCGGGATGTTCGGCAGGTAGTTGCAAGAGAGCGCAATGACGTCCGGGCGCCAGTCGCTGAGAAGCCGATCGAAGAGTCGAAGCGGCGCCACCTGCAAGTCGATCAACCGGACTGCATGACCCGCCCGCCGCGCGGCCGCTGCCACCAGCTCGAGGCCGAGCGGCTCGAGGCGCAGGAACACCTTCGAATACAGCAACGGGCCTGGATGCACACAGAGCAGCTTTAAGCGCGCCGTCACCCTCAACCCCCTACATGAGCCTCGCCGTCCACTATAGCGAACACTGCGGGCACCACTAAGCGCTTCCTCCCCAGGTGCGCCTTGCGGCCGGCCCCGCACGGCACGGCCAAGGCGCTCATCGCGATAGCCGCGGCGCCGCAGCTCAGCCACCAGCGCCCCACCCACTGCTCGATTGCATTGATCGGGCTTGCCGTATTTCGGTAACTGGCACGATCCTCGGATGGGAAATTCGTCATAAGCTCTTCAAGGGTTCCGATCGGCGCTTGATTCCGGCTAAAGCCCAGCGCCCAACGGAATTGCCAGGCTACGGCGACTTGGTCGTAGTCGGTCCCGGAGACGATCTCCGGATCACCATGAACGGCGGCCGCGTGCTCCAGCAGGTCGGAGATCAAGAGCGGCCTCTCCATCATCAGCCCTCGCATCACGACCTCCTTGCCAAGCGAGTTCATTCTGGGCTGCCATTCGAGCGGCTTACAAGTTCAGGTGCTCCTTCAACTTCGACCACCACCATCTGATCTGCTTCCCCTTCACCGCAATTGCCATCGCCTTCCTCTGCCCGACGATGACGACGAGCCGCTTGCCAAGAGTGACGACAGTGTAGAGCAGGTTCCGCTGCAACAAGTGACACGTCGTCTTTTGAAGTTTAGCGCCGTTCGTTGCCGCTATCAAAGCCTTTGAAATATGGAGACTTTCTGCCGTTCGATGGCCGTTTTGGGTCCAGTGACGTAACTTGCCGTATCGGGCAAGGTACGTTACCCTGGCGCTACCCGACCCAGGAGACCGACCGTGAACTTGACCGCCGCATTCGTCGCCAACGCGAAGCCGAACCCTGACAAGCGCGTCGAGATACCCGACGCCGTGTTGCCCGGCATGTACATCGTCCTGCAGCCGAGCGGCGCCCGCTCGTGGGCGTCCGCTACCGCCACGAGGGGCGACCGCGGAAATATACGATCGGCACATATCCCGCCATCGGCTTGGCGACCGCCCGCGAGCTCGCCCGGGATGCGCTGGAGAAGGTGGCACGCGGCACCGACCCGGCAGCCGTCAAGGCGAAGGCGAGTGTCAACAGCTTCGTTGCCGTCGCCGAACTGTTCATCGACCGGCATTGCCGGCAACACCAGCGCGAGTGACGCGCCGCGCCACCGAGCGATATCTGCGGGTCGAGGCGGGCGCTGTCTGGGGCGATCGGCCGATTGACCAGATCACCCGCGGCGACGTGGTTCTGCTGCTGACCCGCTTGGTGGAGCGCGGTTCCCCAGTCGCCGCCAATCGACTTCTTGGAAATCTACGCTCGTTGTGGAATTGGGCCGTTGACGAGGGGCTGACCGAAACCAGCCCGTGCATCCGCTTACGCAAGCGGGTTCCCGAGCTGCCGCGCGATCGGGTGCTCGGCGACGACCAGATCAGGGCCGTATGGGCCGCGTGGGAGCAACAGGGCTGGCCCAGCGGCACTTTCGGTCAACTCCTGCTGACGACCGGCCAGCGCCGGCTCGAGGTCGCCGGGGCGCGCTGGTCTGAATTCGACTTGGACGCGCGACTGTGGACCATTCCCGCCGAACGCATGAAGGGCGGTCGCGAGCACGTTGTACCGATTTCGTCGCTGGCGATGGAGCTTCTCGACCGGTTGCCGCGTACATCGTCGCCGTTTCTGTTTCCGGGGCGACGTGGCAAGGCGATCTCCGGGTTTTCGGTTTTCAAGCGGCGGACTGACGCCTTGATCCGCGAAGCCGGGCATCAGATGCCGGCTTGGGTCTTCCATGATGTACGGAGAACGGTCAGATCGAACCTGTCGCGCCTGGGCATCGGCGCCGACGTCGGCGAGGCAGTCATCGCGCACACCCTGGGAGGCATTCGCCAGATTTACGACCGGCACAGTTATCTGGACGAAAAGCGTCATGCGCTCGAAGCGTGGGCGGGCTTGCTACGGGACATCCTCGATCCGGTCGCAAAGTCGTCCCGCTCCGACAGCGCGGCCGGTCGCAGGCGCCCGAAGCTTGAGTCAGACTCGGAAATTCCGAAGTTGGACCGCCAGCTCGGCGCAGACGGCAAGTGGCGGACGCACCACCACCCACCCCGCCTTCGCGCACCACGGCCGCCTGGCGGGCGCACGGGGGCGTTGTGGCGAGAGCCGCGCCTGTGAAATCCGGCTGCGCGCGGAGAAGAAGGCCGGTCAGCGACATGGAGAAGGCGAAGGGCAACCAATACGTCAACTCTGCTCGATCGAACGGCACGACCAGGCAAAAGACCCTCCGCGAGATCGGCATCTCCAAGGATCAATCCTCGAAGTGGCAGAAGCTCGCCGCCGTCCCCGAGGCGGAAGTTCGAGGCGCAGCACCGACCCGCTCGGCTTCATCCTCAACGCCAACATCAACCGCCGGCACATGACCCGTGCCCAGCGCGCGATGGCGCTGGCGATGATCGCGCCGGAGCCGGACGGCAAGGGCGGCCGTGGCAAAACCTTCCAAGAGTTTGGAAGGTTTCGAGGGAAAGGCGATCGCAAGGCGATGCGGACGCTCGGTCGCACGGGAATGTAAGTGTTGCTTCTTGTTAACGTCGGTGTAAAACGCCATACTCGAAACAACGCTATGTTCTGGCGGAAGTGTTGATGGTAGTTTCACTTGCTGATGAAATTAGAAGTCAAACAACACTTACCCCTTGAGGTCTGATCATGAGCCGGGGTCCGGGATGGCTGCAGCAGCGGTTGCTGGAAGAGCTGAACAAGAGCCATGCGGAAATGCACACCTACGAACTCGCCGGGCTCGTGTTCGGCTTCGGACCAGATGGCGACGGCATGTTTCCGGATGCTCCCCGATCGCAAATCGTCAGCGTGCATCGAGCACTGAAGAAGTTAGCCGCCGCCGGCGCGATCCGTTGCTTCGGGCGCGGCGGATACCGTGGCTGCTGCCGATGGGGCTCGCTGGCCTCACAGCCTCATCAAAAGGAGGAACCGCCGCGCTGGAAGGAGAAGCGGGATCAAGCGATCCGCGCGTTCCAAGCAGACATGCGAGTTCGGTATGGATTGCAATCCCCCGGCGGCCACAGTGATCAGGCTGTTCATAGATACTACACGGAGCAGCAAGTGGCCGAATAAACGCCCGTAGACGCGCGCCGAGGGGCGGGGCGGTAGGGGTAGCGGCCCCCCCGCCGACGCGCCCCAGCGCCGCCCCAGCGGCCTGCAGACGCCATATACAGCGCATGGTATGGGTGTCCCCTACCAGATGAGGTACGCCGATGCCCGTGCCCGCCCGTGTGAAAATCGCCGGCAAGACGTACATCCCCGGCGCCGACCGAGGCGTCTCGGTGCTGCTGACGGCGGCCAGCTGGGTGCTGCAGCGCCTGCCCGGCCTGGTGGTCGAGCATCAGCGCGGCGAGCTATCCGCTGTTGTGCGAGGCCCGCGACCTGGTGGTCGAGGTGGCGGTCGGCGCGGCGCCGATGGTGCGGGTGCGCGACGGCGCCAGGCTGCTTGTCGAGATCCCGGCGCGCACCTGATTGAGGCCCGGCTCCGCGAGCACCCGGATTGGGCAGACCGTAGGTGGTACCGGTGTACCACCTACACCTCGGCTCCGCGCGCACCCGGAGTGGCCGGATCGCCGATCGCCAACAAGCTGGGTGCAGCGCTCAGACGGTGACGGCGGTCCGGACGGAGCTGGAGGCAGGTGCTCAAATTGAGAGACCTGGATTGGCAACTCGGTCTCGACGGCAAGTGGTACGGCGGCGACTCCCAGTTGAGACTTCCGCTGCTCGCCGAGCACTTCCCGCCGCTTTGCATAATCGGGGTTAGCTCGCGTCCGGCGGTTGCGAAGAGGGCACGGGTGGACATCGCTTGCGCCCGGGCTGCATATGATGGCACCAGCTTCCGTTAAATCGGGCCAAGGGGGCGGCCCACGTCATGTCGGACAAGGCGCCGGAGCTGTGGCAGCGTTTTCGCACGTGGGTTTTCGGGCGCTTCGGCGTACGGGGGCTGGCTTTCCTGGCATGTGCATTGGCGGCTTTGTCCACCTGGACCCAGTGGGACAAGGTCAGCAACTTGCCGGGCGTGCGCACCATAATGGAGCTCGCCTCACGAGAACCCGTACCGAAGGCCGATCTCAAACGCTTCTCCGTTCTTGTTGCCAAACTCAAAGGCGACGCAGCCGATAAGGTCGGCAATCAAATCTTCGAGGTGCTCAGAGAATTTCCCGGCGTGCAGACACTGTCGCTCGATCGCACGCTGGCGAGTGAGCGGCGGATGAGCGAAGACGAGGAAATTGCGGCCGGCGAGAAGGCTCGGCAGTACCTGCAGCAGAGCGATGCCTCGGTGCTGATTTGGGGCAGCGTGCTGGACCCCGAGCACAAGATCGCCAAACTCTTTCTCACCACGTCGTCCACGGCGCGGCAGAAGAGCGGGCAGTATCAACCAGAAATCGGCACGACGATCCGTCTCCCCGACGTTTTTTGGTCCGATCTTGCCCAGGTCCTCCGCTTGGTGATCGCCTCCCGAGACGCCGAGTTCCGCGCCAAGCAAGGGAACTATGTCGCCAACCGACTGCCCCCCTTTATCACCAGCGTACGTCGCCTGCTTAATGAGAGCCGCGCGCGACCCGGTTGGGATGCAGACACTCGAGGATCGACGCTCGTCATCCTCGCCGACGCGCTGCAAACGCTCGGCGATCAGTCGGGGCAAAATGCGCCCTTGCAGGAGGCGGTCGACGCCTACCGCGCCGCGCTGCAGGAATAGACCCGCGAGCGGGTGCCGCTCGACTGGGCGATGACGCAGAACAACCTCGGCAACGCGCTTCGAGGCTCGGCGAGCGGGAGAGCGGCACGGCGCGGCTGGAGGAGGCGGTCGCCGCCTACCGCGCCGCGCTGCAGGAACGGACCCGCGAGCGGGTGCCGCTCGACTGGGCGACGACGCAGAACAACCTCGGCAACGCGCTCTGGAGCGCTCGGCGAGCGGGAGAGCGGCACGGCGCGGCTGGAGGAGGCGGTCGACGGCCTACCGCGCGGCGCTGGAGGAACGGACCCGCGAGCGGGTGCCGCTCGACTGGGCGATGACGCAGAACAACCTCGGCAACGCGCTCTGGAGGCTCGGGCGAGCGGGAGAGCGGCACGGCGCGGCTGGAGGAGGCGGTCGACGGCCTACCGCGCGGCGCTGGAGGAATGGACCCGCGAGCGGGTGCCGCTCGCACTGGGCGACGACGCAGAACAACCTCGGCAACGCGCTTCGGACGCTGGGCGAGCGGGAGAGCGGCACGGCGCGGCTGGAGGAGGCGGTCGACGGCCTACCGCGCCGCGCTGGAGGAATGGACCCGCGAGCGGGTGCCGCTCGACTGGGCGATGACGCAGAACAACCTCGGCAACGCGCTCTGGACGCTGGGCGAGCGGGAGAGCGGCACGGCGCGGCTGGAGGAGGCGGTCGACGCCTACCGCGCGGCGCTGGAGGAATGGACCCGCGAGCGGGTGCCGCTCGACTGGGCGACGACGCAGAACAACCTCGGCAACGCGCTCTGGACGCTCGGGCGAGCGGGAGAGCGGCACGGCGCGGCTGGAGGAGGCGGTCGACGGCCTATCCGCGCCGCGCTGGAGGAACGGACCCGCGAGCGGGTGCCGCTCGACTGGGCGACGACGCAGAACAACCTCGGCACCGCGCTCTGCGACGCTGGGCGAGCGGGAGAGCGGCACGGCGCGGCTGGAGGAGGCGGTCGACGGCCTACCGCGCCGCGCTGGAGGAATGGACCCGCGAGCGGGTGCCGCTCGACTGGGCGATGACGCAGAACAACCTCGGCAACGCGCTTGGACGCTGGGCGAGCGGGAGAGCGGCACGGCGCGCCTGGAGGAGGCGGTCGCCGCCTACCGCGCCGCGCTGCAGGAATAGACCCGCGAGCGGGTGCCGCTGCACTGGGCGACGACGCAGAACAACCTCGGCAACGCGCTCACGAGGCTCGGCGAGCGGGAGAGCGGCACCGGCGCCTGGAGGAGGCGGTCGACGCCTACCGCGCCGCGCTGCAGGAATAGACCCGCGAGCGGGTGCCGCTCGACTGGGCGATGACGCAGAACAACCTCGGCACCGCGCTCAGGAGCCTGGGCGAGCGGGAGAGCGGCACGGAGCGGCTGGAGGAGGCGGTCGACGCCTACCGCGCGGCGCTGCAGGAATGGACCCGCGAGCGGGTGCCGCTGCAGTGGGCGACGACCCAGAACAACCTCGGCACCGCGCTTTTGACGCTGGGAGTAGCGGACCCAGATCGAGCGAAACTTGAAGAGGCTCGAAGAGCGGTCAACGCCGCGTTCGAAGTTTCCATGCAGGCCGGGCAGGAGCATCACCGGCGCTATTTCGAGGATCGTCTGCGCGAAATCGACGGACAACTCGCGGCCCAGTGAGAGCGTTAGGAGCCGTTCCGGCCTGCATCACATTTTTCGTACGCTGGTTATCGCTGCGTCCGCCGGTTGCGGGCCGCTAGGTCTCCCGCTCTAAGCTCACCGCATGGTTTGGCCCGATCAGCACCCGCCGGCGACCGACGTCATCCTGCACGTCAACGTGCCGTGCGCCGGCGGATCGCCGGCCTACCTGGAAATCGACAAGCTGCCCGACGGCCTATATCGCGCGACCGTCGGGACGTTGTTCGAGCATCAGGAGGTTTGCCGGACGGGCGACCTGGAGGCGCTGGTGCGACAGGCGAACGCGATGGCCGGGTGCCGGTCTTTCGATGATGTTGTAGCGGCGTTTCGGAGAATGCGCGCGCTCGGGTGAGCGGCTCAGCAGCGCCCGGCCACGTCGAGACGGCTTCGCCGGCAGGCCGAGGCGGCGGCGTCGAAGATACGCCGCGCATATGTGACGGCATCGTCCGGGCTCAGGATCGCCCCAGGAACCACGACCAAGGGTTCCCCGAGCTCGCCGTCGAAGCGCACCGCGACCAAGGGGACTGCCGGATGATCATCGTCGGCCAGATCGAGCATCCGCGTAGCCTCGCTGTAGGTGCCGGTCGAGGAGGAGTCGAGCCACGCCTACCCGGGCGGGGCCTCGGACCGGCTACGCCCCCGCCGTTTTTGAAAACTTGCCCGCGATGACCTTGGACCACGCATCGGCCGGGCTGGGCTGCGGCGCGTGCTTGTAGGGGAACGAGCGGAAGTCGGCGCTGGCGGCGATCTTCACTGGCTCAGTCACCCGGTCGGCGAAACCGAGGTCAACCGCTTCCCGCGCGCTCATCCAGCTTTCGGCGGCGAGCAGCGCCTTGATCCGAGCGTCTGGCTGGCGGCTGCGCTTGTAGGCGAGAACCATCGAGTTCTCGACGCGATCGAGGGCCTCGACCATCGCCTGCATGTCGGCGGCGTTGCCGAGCACGAGCGCATAGGGCCGATGAACCATCATGAGAGCGTTGTCCGGCATGATGATCTCGTCGCCGGCCATGGCGATGACGCTGGCGGCCGAGGCGGCGAGGCCGTCGATGTGGACGGTCTTACGGGCCTTGTGGCGGGCGAGAGAGTTGAAAATCGCCGTGGCGGTGAAACAGTCGCCGCCCGGACTATTGATCCGGATGGCCAACGCCTTCCCGGCGTGCTTCTTCAGGTCTATGGCAAACTGCTTCGCGCTGACGCCATCATCGCCGCCGATCTCGTCGAAGATGCAAAATCTCGGCGCCGGCGGCTGCGGCGCGGATCGGAATACCAGTTTCTTCGTGCGGTCATTCGGCAATCCCCAGGACGACGCGCGGATCGGCATCTTCCCGACGATCGATGCTCATCGGCCGTTTGCCTCGGCGACATGCAACGCCTGCTCCTCGGCGCGCTCCAGCGCCAGCAACTGCTCGTCCAGTCGGGCAAGCTCGCGTTGCCGTTCGTCGGCAGGCAACCCGGCGGGAGACTCGGCGCACGCCGCCTCGACCTTGGCGACCAAGGCGTCGCGGATCAGCGGCCGGAACAGGAATGTCAAAAGCGACGTGACATGCCCAACGTGCATCGCTGGTGCAGCTCGAGGCTCGGTGGATGGCCCGCCATCGCCCTGGCGATGATGCCGTCGATGCTTACCCCGATGCCGCCGGCTTGGCCGGCGCAGGCCCAGGTGTCCAGCATCGCATCGAACTGCGTGACAACCTCGGCAACCGGCCTCGGCGCCGTCGCGATCCGCTCCCGCTCGGCACGCACGGCGTCGATCTCGCGGCGGATGTCGGCGATGCTCTCGGTTGCCGCGCTGAAAGCGCGCTGCACGGCGCTGAGCTTGTTTCGGACGCGGGAAACGACGTCTACCACGCGAGTTCTCCTTCGTTCACGCCGGCCTCCCGCAAGTAATCCCTACACCGCGCGAGCAGCGTTGCCGACGCGCCGCGCCGTTCCTGCTGACGCGCCAGCTCGGCCGCCAACACGTTGATCTCCGACTGCGCCTTGGCGGCGGCGGTCGCGAGTTCATTAAGTTTTGCCTCGGTGGCCTGCTTGATGCTCGCCTGTGGCGACCGGGTGGCGGGCTCGATCCTGGCGCGCTCGGCATTGGTCAGGTACAGCGATTGGCGCTGGTCCGACAGCCGTCTCGAAAGATCACCGACGGCGGCGTCAATAGCCCGGAGGCCGTCGAGCCGCCGTCGGTAGTTTACGAGTGCATTCGCCATGCCAGTGGACATGCCGCGAAGGTACCGCACCGACGCCGGCCCCGGCTACGACGCGAAATCCGGAAACCAAATGTCGGTAATCGCTTACGCGGGGTTTGACGGCGCTTCGACCGCTCGGCTGGCGGCAGCGGCGAGCTCGGCCTCGGTCGGGACTTCGTGCGCTGCTCGTCGCCCGGCGCCGGCCCTTGCCGCCGGCGACATTCGCTTGAGCGCGGCCTCGACCTCCTGGCGGGAGACGTTGCCGAGTGTTGCCCGCGCGGCGGCTATGATCTCGCCGATGACGTAGCGCCGATCCGCCACCAACATCTGGCCGTCGAAGTTGGAGACGAACCTGCCGAGCGCCGAGCGGCTGGCTGAGCGTGGCGGCGGTGCCGGCCACTGGACCACGATGCCGATGAAGAGCGGCGTCGCGCCCGCCAGGAGCCCGTCCATGCGCGTGTCGACACGTGCGGCCTCCGAAGCCCCCGAAAACTCGCCCGCCACGCACATACGCGCGCCTGTGGCCGGCACGAAGCCGACCGCCCGGAGGCGGCCGTCGCGCAGCCCGGTCAACCGTCTGGGTCAGGATTTCAACGATCGACGCTGATGTTCAGCGCGATCCAGGTGCGCCACGGGTCGCTTATTCCAACACCCCACGTCGGCGCCGACGTGCGTTCAGGGAGGCGTTCCACGGGTCTTCCCCGACTGCAGCGCCGCGGGCGAAAGCGGCGATGGCAACCGGCGGCCGACGGTAGTCGATGCGCCGCAGCCTCGTACCAGCTGTCGCATAATGCGACATCGCCGGCGACCAGATCGCGGAGAAGAGCCGAGAGGGCTCGATTGGCCGGCCAGTGGCTCGCCGGTTGAGCAATGCGCTACGTGCATATATGCTTGCGAATTGGCCATGTTCTCGACGGTAAATGGGCGTGAGCTATGCGTTACTGGCAGGCCGGCCACCCATTTCCGGCGTCTGACGCTGGCGCGGTTGCGCGCCATGCGCGCCCTCGTGCGTTTTTGCGATGGAAGGAACCGTTCATTCTGGCGGGGCGGGAGGAGCATGTATGCGGGCCATAGCGACTAACTTACTCGCGAGGGCATCACCGCTTCTTTTTGCGGGCGAGCACCTCCTCGCGGGTGCGAGGCAGGCTGCTCGCCAACTTCCGCCGCTCATCCTCGTCGTCGACCATCTTCAGTTTGTAGTGCGTGAAAAGGCGGAAGGCTTTTGCCATCTGATCTACCGTGCGACTGTTGAGCGCGTCGGGATGCAGGCACAGCACGATCATATTGTATTCGCTCTTGGTCATCACGCCTTTGCGTGGCCAGTTCAGCATCCGCTCAATTTCGGCAAGGCGCTGAAAATAGGCCGGAATGGATAATTCTTCCTGCCGCCTCTTGCACTCCGCCTGCACCCTCGTCTCGAACTCGAGTTCGAGCTTGCGCTTGTGGGCGCGGATCGCCGCGTCCAACTTCATCGAGAGGGCGGCTTTGGCGGCTTTGGCGGTCGCGGTCTCGACGGCGGCGGCGGTCGCGGCGGCGGTGGCCTTGGCCTCTGTCTCGCGGATAGCTTTGGCCTGGCCAGCGGCCCGGACGCCGACGCTCGCTTCTTCCTTAATCGCCTCCTTCGTCGGCTCCTTGCCGGATGCCTTCAGGCGATCGTAGGCATCGAGCGCGGCTTGGACCTGCGCTTTCTGCTGTTGCTCTTTCTTCGGCGTCGCCGGCTTCGGCACTTCTTTGGCGTTCTGCGCGGCGATCAGCTTATCGGCTTCGGCGAATGTCAAAAGCGCAATGGATTGCGTATTTGTCAGAAGTATCTCTGAATTCTCTGCATATCGCATCCAGAGCTGAGCTGTGCGATGTGAAACCGTAGTGTTCGTTTCGACCCACTTCCGCCATTCACCGTGCTCTACCTGGTCTTTGGCCTCGATCAGCAGTCGGCCGCACTCGATCGCGTGCTCAATCGCCGTACGCGCCGAGCCAAGGGCAACCGTATGTGCTTCGTTGATCCGCCGCGCTAAATCGTCGAGCGCCTTTGGCAAAACATCTGGGATCAGGTCCTTAGGCATCGTCTCTCCTTCAGCTAACCCGCCCGACCACCGGGGGGCGGGTTGAAATCAGTGTTCGGCCGGCGCATCCGCGGGCAGCGCCTCGCCCTACCACTCGCGCGCCCAGGCGGCGTTGCCGCAGGGAAGGTGCACTCGGTCGGCGCCCCACCAACACTCCGGTTCAGCGGGGCCGATCAGGTCTCCGCACTCGATGCAGCGTGGGGTCGGGACTTCTTTCGCTTTTTTCGCAACTTTCGGAGCTTCGAGACCATTGGCCTCGGTAAACCTGCGGACTATCGAGAGATAGCTCATCGGAGGTTGCTCCGAAATGCTAAGTACTTGATTATATTATATATTTTATTTTTAAACCTTACATCCACGAGGCTGGCGGGCACTTTCGTTGTTTCTCTGCAAAAATGCGAAAAAAGCGAAAGAAGTCCGGCTGAACGCTGAAAGCCAGCAATATCAATGAGTTGCTGGAAATCGACTTTTTTCGCAGCGTGCGAAATAAGTCCGGCCGTCATGTCGCCGCCTGCCAGACGGTCTTCGACCGCCCGCCGGTTGAGAGGCGCTCCGCGCGGACGAGGCCGCGGCGCTGCAGATCGGTGAGGGCCTCGATGATGCGGGTCCCGGACGCATGGCGGTTGAAGAGATTGTGAAGTTCGCTCTGCGACATCGGCGCCTCGTTGCAGCGCAGGGCACCGACGATCCGATCGGCAACCGCGTCCTCGAGGGCTCCGCCGAAAATCCAGCGCGCCGACGCCTCGCAGTACTCCCACACCGCCAGGGCGGCCTTCAGGTGCGGCATGCCGATCGTGCGGGCGCCGTCGAGAACCGAATAGAGCAACGCCAGTCGGATCACCTGCGCCGGCGCGCGGGCGAGCATGGCGCCGAGCAAGCCACCACGTTCCTGCGATAGCGCCGGGTAGACTTCTATCCATGCCCGCCGGGCGGCAGCGTCGAAGCACACCGAATGGTCCGTCCGGGCGGCATCCAGGATGCTCGCAAGTCGCTTGGTGATGTCGTCGAGCTCGGGCACATCGCCGCCGAACGGCAGCAGCTTCGAGCGCCGTACGCACGCCCATAAAAACCTGTTGCCGACGCCGTTGGTGGCGTCCCCTTGCGCAAGGTTGGCGAGCAGTTCCTCGCGAGTGATATGGCCGATGATCGAGATATGCGCGCCGCTGGCTTTGCTCGGCGAGGTCTTGGACATGCCGCGCAGCGTCTTGCCGTCCCAAGCGTCCCGGATGACAGACGAGAGGATGTTGCCCTCGCGCGATCCGACGCGCAGAACACGCGCGAACTCCTCTTCGACCACCAGTAAGCGCTTATCCAGCACCCCCTCTTCGACGACGATCTGCTCGCCCTTTTTGTCGACGCCGTAGCGGGTATCGCGAACGGCGTGAATGAGACCTTCGCCGCTCGCCAGGCCGGAGGCGATGCAGTTCTCCCAGGCAGGCTCGGCGGCCGTCGTAACGCGCTTCGCCCAGCCCAGCGACGTGCCCTTTCGCCCATGCGAGGTCTCGCCGACGAGGACGGCGAACAGGTTTGCCCGGTGCCGGTCGGCTTCGATGCGATAGTGCGGACCGCGCCCGATCGCGCTGCCTGCGCAGACCAAGAACTGGATCAGGATCGCCACCGGATCGGCCTCACTGTGCGGCTCGATCGTGCGCACCAGCTCGCCGGCAACCCCGTGAAACGCTTCTTCGGCCAGTGGCACCGGGTAGTTCTGTTGCGTCGACGGCAGAGCTTCTGTTGCGTCTTGCTCCGCTGATGCTGAAGCGCCATTGCCGCGCCAGCTGCCGGCAGTCGCCTGGGCGAACGGCCTCGCCGCTAAGATGCCGGCGCGCACGGCATCGACGCCGTCGCGACGCAGGACATCGAGCCAGTCGACGCTCTCACCCGGCCTGCCGGGGAGCGCGATGGCAACCTCAAGAGCCTTATAGTGGCGCTGACAGAATTCACGCGCGGCTTGCTCGCCACGTCGGGAGCCGGGTTTGCCGTTCGGCTTCGGGGCTTCGTCGCGATCGGCGGCGATCGTCACGCGCCGCGTGGCGGGAAATGGCTGGAATGCCTCGACGCCGCCGGCGGTAATGGCCGAGGCAACGGCTGTCTCACCGGCTTCTATGTCGGCCGCCAGGGCCAGCGCGATCGCTGCGCCGGTCTCGATGCCCTCCGCAACGACGATGTGAGAGGCTGGATTTGCGTTGCCCCACAGTACCGACCGGCCGGACGTGTTGTCGTCGTCGATGATCTTCGCCGATTTCTTCGGATCGCGTGGGCGGTCATCCGCACCATTGCCGAGGCAGGCTTTCCCCGCTCCGCCTTCGGCAACGTAGATACGATGCGCGTGCGTTCGGCCGTCGCTTGAGATCGTGCCGAACACGCAGCATGCGAACTCGCCTACCAGCTTTGGCTTCGCCCGCGATCCGGGCGGTGTAGGATCGTAGTAGCCGAGCGCTCTTAATCCGACCATGGGCGTGCTCGGGATCGGCACGTCTTCGACGGCAACCCCGAGGCGGTGCGCGAGATAGGCGACGGGCAGTCGATTGTCGCGGCGATCGGCGGGGGCATTCAGCAGGCTGGCCGCGTCCGTCGCCTGGTAGTGTTGACCATTGCCGTTCCGGATCAGGTCGGTTCGGCCGATCAGTTCAGCGGCTCGAAGCTTTGCTGTCTCGAAGTCGACGACTTCGACTTTCATGATCACGTCGAAGATGCTATCGGCAGTGGAGCAGGTGCAGCGAGCCTTTGCCGCCCTGGCGTCCCAGCGCCAATCCGCGGCTCCGCCATGGTCGACGTAGGGGCAATCGATGTGCGGCCGGCCCTTCCGCCAGTCGATGCCGAGCGCATCCAGCACCATGGTCTCGTGGCCGCTGACGGCCTCGCGAATGGCGGTGGTTGGGACGGCGCAACTCATCTATACACCCGCCCCAGCGCCGCCTGGCGACGCCGCTCAGCACTCAGCCGCCGCAGCAGCCGCTCCTCGGCTGGATCGACTTTGCCCCCGTAGCGCAAGCGATGCGCGACCCCCACGGCGAAGGTCCGCAACTTGACCGGCGCGAAGCCGTCATCCCGGAGCTGCCTGGCAATGGCCTGGAGGGATTTCGATCCCCGTCGAAGAAAATATACTACGTCTTGCGGCGCGCGACCCGCTTGGGTATGTTTCGTGAGCTGGTGACGATGATTTGGGCCCTGCCGCAGGTGGCACTGCGGCGGGCCTTTTCGCCCTCCGAGGTCAGGCGGTTTGCGCATTGCCGCCTCCAGCGTCCCGCGCGGCGGCGCGTTCGCGCACCCAAGCCTCGAGTTCCGACAGCAACCAGCCCACGCGGCGCGCGCCGAGTTTCATGCGCCTGGGAACTTCTCCCTTTTTTTCTTTTTCGTAATACCATTGCCTCTTGAACCCGGTGATCGCTTCGCGCTCCGGCTCGAATACGATGCGGTCGGTCGGCGCCCATTCTGCTTTAACATCGGCACCGGTGCGGCGGCGGCGGGGCTTGACGTCTGTGATGGCGACGAGCGCCTCAGGCGCATGGCCGCCGGCGTTCCGATTACTCGGTTTAGGCATTTTCAACTCCTTGCTACGGGATACTGTGCTGCACCCATGTGGAGTAGAATGGCCGCCGAAAGGGCATCTAATTGAGCGATTAATTGAGCGATTTCCGCGCCTGACCATCAAACCAAAAAGTTACCCGTCGCGTTACCCGTGTTGGCTGCGTCGCGGCAACGCTTTGTTTCATTGAGGCGTTTAGAAACGGAACAGGTTCCGCTGCAGCATCGGATAGTGCTGGGTGGTAAGCGGGATGACGACGGCCGGGTACTCGGAGCCCTGGCTCTTGTGAATGGTTGTCGCATAGGCGAGCGCCAACTCGTCGAGTTCGCCGAAGCCGTACGTCACCGGCCGGCCGTCGAACTCGATCACTATCTCCGACGTCTCCGGATCGATGCTACTGACGACGCCGAGGTCGCCGTTGTAGACCTCTTTGTTGTAGTCGTTCTCGACCTGCATCACCTTGTCGCCGATGCCGTAGGTGGAGCCGAAGCGCTCGACGCGCAGTTCACCAGGCGGCTTCAGCGCCTGTTGCAAATCGATGTTGAGGGACCGGGCGCCTAGCCCGGATATCTCATCGAGAGGGGTGCATCGGCCCCAGGAATCTGAGATGATCCTTTTGCGACAAAGGGTTGCCAGAGTCTGGTGCGGGGTCCGATGCAGACGGAGTGTATTCCGGGACAGCTCGAATTCGAAGGGTTTGATGGCCGCCGAGTGGTTGCGGCGTTCGACGGCGGGGCGGTGACGTCGGATGCCGGGACGGTGTTGCTGCGGGAGGCCGACCGGGCGATCGGGCTGATCGAGCGGGTGGCGGCGTGCTTCACCGATCATCGGGAGGCCGAGCAGGTGGTCCACGCGCTTCCCACCCTGATTGGCCAGCGGATCGTCGCGATCGCCCTCGGCTACGAGGATATCAACGACCACGACGCCCTTCGCCGTGATCCGGTGCTGGCGCTGTTCTCCGACCAGCTGGAGGCGAAGCGCAAGGATTGCGCGGTGTTGGCGGGGAAGAGCACGATCAACCGGCTGGAGCACGCGCCGCGGGAGGGTGGCGACCGCTACCACAAGATCGGCCACGACCCGCAGGCGTTGGAGCGCGTCTTCGTTGATGCCTTCCTGGACGCGTATGGTCCGCCGCCCGAGCAGATCGTTCTCGACCTCGATGCCACCGACGATCCGTTGCACGGCCACCAGGAGGGCCGGTTCTTCCACGGCTACTACGACTGTTACTGCTACCTGCCGCTCTATGTCTTCTGCGGCCGGCATCTCTTGGCGGCGAAGCTCCGGCGCTCGAACATCGACGCCGCGGCCGGCGCCAAGGACGAGGTGGCGCGCCTCGTCGCCCACATCCGGCGGCGCTGGCCGAAGGTACGGATCGTGCTGCGCGCCGATAGTGGCTTTGCTCGCGAGGAGCTGATGGCATGGTGCGAGGCGAACGGCATCGATCATCTCTTCGGGCTCGCCCGCAACCGCCGGCTCCTCGAGCAGATCGCGGCCGAGCTGCAGGCGGCCGAAGCCGAGCACAAACAAACCGGCAAGCCGGCGCGGCGCTTCAAGGACTT
The DNA here is from genome assembly GCA_963786265.1 of uncultured Alphaproteobacteria bacterium. Classification (GTDB taxonomy): domain Bacteria; phylum Pseudomonadota; class Alphaproteobacteria; order Rhodospirillales; family Defluviicoccaceae; genus Defluviicoccus. Next base: position 5,346 of record CAWAYT010000032.1, on the reverse strand, counting down.
CACCTACGCGACGCTGGACAGCTGGAGCCGCTCGCGCCGGGTGATCGGCAAGGCGGAGCACCTCGACAAGGGCGCGAATCCGCGCTTCATCGTCACCTCGCTGGAAGAGTGCTGCGCCCGGACCCTGTACGAGAAGATCTACTGTGCCCGCGGCGAGATGGAGAACCGGATCAAGGAATGCCAGCTCGACCTGTTCGCCGACCGCACCTCGACCGCGACCATGGTCGCCAATCAGCTGCGCCTGTGGTTTTCGTCGTTCGCCTATGTGCTGCTATCGGCGCTGCGTCGCCTCGCTCTGCCGGGCACCGAACTCGCGCAAGCCACCTGCGGAACCATCCGCTCGAAGCTCCTCAAACTCGGCGCCCGTGTGACGGTCTCGGTCAGGCGCATCAAGATCGCCATCGCCTCGGCCTGTCCGCATCAGGCCGACTTCGCTCTCGCGCATGCCCGGCTGCGCGCTCCACCCGCATGAGCGTCGGGTCGGACGAAGGCCATGGCACCGCGCGGACGACGTGCGTCCGCGACGACTCGCCCAGGTCGCAACCGGCTTCGCCATACTGCCATGACGCGAAGGAGCCTCGCTACGGCCGCCGCGCCGTTCCAAAAGCGTCCTGCCACACCCAGAACGCCCTCAAATCAGCCCTCCCCCGACACCGGTGAGATATCCGGGCTAGGGGTTACTGGGCTTATCCGTATCGGAAAGTCCCCGAAGCGGATCATGGTCTATCGAACGGCCGAGCCGGTGAATCTTCCCCCCTTCATCGGAGCCAACAGCCATCGGGTCGAGTTCCTCGCCGACGGGCGGCAGTTCGTGGCCTTCGGCAAGCATCCTGAAACGGGCCAGGACTATCGCTGGATCGGGGACGACGGCTCACCCGAGGACACGCCCGTTGACCAGCTCCCGATCGTCACGAGGGCCCAGCTGGACTACTTTAGGGCCGCCTTGAAGGCCATACTGGGCGAGCCGGCCCGCAAGGGACCGGCAAGGGCGTCCGCCCATGACAACCGGTCAAACCCGATCCAGCGTGATCCCGCGACCGGCCAGGTTATCGACGGCCGCGACCAGTACGCGTTCGAAGTGGTCCGCCATGTCGTTAACGAAGCTTGCCGGGCCGGACATTTCCGTGAACAGGCGGCCATCGTCCGCAGGGGATGGGCCGAGTTCTCGAACGGGGCAGACCTGGCCCGACCACGCGAGGTTGATGACAAGCCCTGGGAACCTCGTCATATCGCGGCCAAGGTTCGCGCACGCCTGCTGGATATGAGCAGCAACCGGATCAAGCCCTTCCGCAAGTCCAAGGGCGGCGAATGGACAGCCGCCCGGAAAGCCCGGTACGTCGAGCTGGTGGCCCTGGACGGCGCGGCAGTCGGAACCGTCAAAGTTCTGCGGGTGCTGATGGACGACATGAACCGAGACGGCCGGGATCAGTGCTATCCGAGTATCAAGCGGGTTGCCGAGCTGGCGGGCGTTTCGGAAGCGACCGTTCACCGTGCCTATCGCTGGCTCGAAGAACGGCGATACATGACCATGAAGGGCGTGAACCACCGGACCAGGACGCCCTATCGCGTCTTCGATTTGTTGCTGGTCGAGGATATCGGACGCCCCGCCGCCCGTCATGTCGTCAAGGTTCCGGAAGCCGCTGAAATCATTACAGCAGACGGCGTAACCCTGTCATCCAATGACACCCAAAACCATAAGCATGGTGGGATAGCCCTTTCCGCTGCCAACGATAACCACACCTCAACACAGCAGCGCGATTCGCGCATATCCGGCCGGCCGCATGAACGCAGCGATGGTTCGTCCGGCAACCGTTCCTGACGGATGCCAGCCCAGCGGCCAAGAAACTGACCTGGCAGACGCACCTTTACAGGCGAACGCACACGGCTGCATTTAGAGCATGATGATGTTACCTTCGGTCGTATCCGGCTTGGGCGAAGTAGTTTCGGCACTCTTGCGGCGTGATGGTTCCGAGGGTCTGGCCGATGGCGTTACAGACGGCGTCGACGGTTCGCTCGCCGGCTTTGCGCAATAGGTGCTTGAGCTTGGCAAAGGCCATCTCGATCGGGTTGAGAAGCTATCGGACGGTGGCGAAGGTGAAGCACCATTGCTGCTGGATGCAATGGATGGAGCGGAATTCCCCTGGGGAGGATTGTACAAGCGGAGTGTCCCCTACGGGGGAGGTAAGGTGCACATTCTCTTTTGATACAGCATCCAACGCCGGGTGTTCCCCGATACGGCGAGCACGACCAGGTAGGGTGCGCAAGCCACGACGGCGGGGAGCCTGGGAGCTTTAAAAAGGGATCTGCGGGAATTTGGCGTGCCGGCTCCCGACAGCATCCCCGGCATTGCGGCGTTGCCGGACGATCTGCGGCTTGCCCGGGCGAAGCCGCGCGGCGTATCGGCGAAGGTAGTCGCGTGATTGGTTACAGGCTCACGTTGGAGCCGTCGGCGGCGTATCCGCTGCGGGATGTGCGGCTTCTGCTGAAGCAGCTCCTTCGCGGCTTTGGAATGCGCTGCGTGACGATAGAGACCGTCAACGTTGCCATCGTCGCGGCCGATGGCTGGTTGTCGTCGACACCGAATAGCTTTGCCGTTCATTAGAGACTCGCTTATATTTAACGCATGTCCGTGCTCTACCACGGCGCCACCGGCAAGGGGCGCTTCTTCCGGTTCGCCATCGACAAGCAAGCGGCTCTCGCGAGCGGCGAGTATGTCGTCCGGAAGCCGGTGGACGCTGCGCCGCCGCGAACGGGCGGGCAGAAGGGGCTGGACTCGGCGCGCCTCGCCGAGATGGCTGCATACGCTGACGTGCTGGCGCGGGGCCGTGCGATAACCCACGAACAGGCTCGCCGGCTGGCGCGCGAGTGGGATGCCTTCGCGGATACCACCGAGGGGGTTCTGGTGAACCCAAACGGCCGGCAGCTTCCGCTCGAGCCGACGCCGGAGTTGCGCGAGCTTGTCGAACGCGCGGCCGGACTGGGGCTAACCCGCCAGCAGATCGCCGCGACCATCAAGAATCCGGCGACCGGCAAGCCGATCCATCCAGGCGACGCTTACGGATCACTTCAGCGAGGAAATCGAGGCCGGGCAGGCGCGTCTCATTACCGAAGTGGGCACGTCGCTTTGGCAGCTTGCCTTGCACGGCGAGAACGAGCGCGAGCGGCGCGCCGCCTGCGAGTTTTTGCTGGCCCGCCGTGGCGGTCCCGCCTGGAAGGAGCATTCAGCCAGGCCGATCGTTCTGACCGTGCAGAACGACGCGCATGCGACGCTTGCCGCGAAGCTTGAGAAGCTCGCCGCCAATGCCACCGCGAACGCCGCCATCCTGGCGCAGCCCTCGCCAGAGAGCGCCGTTGCATTAACCGGGCTGGGCGGCTAGCAGACGGGTTTTTGGAGCGTCCCCTCCCGATGTCTGTGTTCAAGCGCCGCCGGTTTCCGGCCGAGATCATCCTGCTCTGCGTCCGCTGGTACTGCCGCTACGGCATCAGCTACCGGGACCTCGAGGAAATGATGGCCGAACGCGGCGTCGCCGTCGACCACGTGACGCTCTACCGCTGGATCCAGCGCTACGCGCCGGAGCTCGAGAAGCGGGTGCGCTGGTACCAGGGCTACCGATCGTCGTCCTGGCGCGTGGACGAGACCTTGTATCAGGTTGGTGTGCCGGGTCGCTCCCGGAACATGGGATCGGGTAGCCCGGACGAGACGTGAGGCCAAGAGCCTGGGACGTAGATGGTGCGCCCGGTCCCCCACCGGCGCCTTGGACGAGACCGGACGGTAGTGAAGGCCCTCCCTTTGCGGAGCGAGCCTGGAGTGACAAGGTTGGTCAGCGCCAAGGGACGCCTTTGACGGAGAGGTCACCTGATGCTGTTCCTCGGGATCGACGTGTCGAAGGACAAACTGGACGGTGCGGCCGTGTCGGAATGCACCGGCGCCGTGCTGGGCCGGCGTTCCGTCCCGAACACCCCGGACGGGGTCGCGCGCCTGCGATGCTGGGCGGAAACGATCGCCGGCCCCTCGGAGTCAGCAGGGATTCACGCCATCATCGAGGCGACCGCCGCCTATCACGAACCCGCGGCCTACAGCCTGGCGGCCGCCGGGGTGAGCGTGTCGATCGTCAACCCGGCCCAGGTCCGTAGCTTCGCCCGGGGTGTCGCGGTCCTGGGCAAGACCGACCGGCTCGATGCTGTAGTGCTGGCGCGCTTCGGCCGACTGACCCAGCCAAAGGCGTGGCGGCCCAGCGCGCCGGCTGTACGCGATCTACAGGCCTTGCTCGCCCGCCTGGACGAGGTCGAGGCCGACCTACGGCGCGAGGCCAACCGGCTCGAGCAAGCCCGCGTGCGCGGCTGCCCCGAGGCGGTGCTGCGCTCCTTCGCCGACACCATGGCCGCGCTGAAGGCGAGCCGCAGCGAGCTGCGCCGGGCCATCGATAGCCATGTGGCCGCCCACCCCGAGCTGCAGGCCGGCCTCGACCGCCTGCTGACCATCCCGGCGGTCGGGCCGAAGACCGGGCTTCGCATGCTCGGCCTGCTGCGCAGCCGCGGGTTCGAGAGCGCCCGGGAGGTGGCCGCCTTTCTCGGCCTCGTGCCGGTCGAACACCGGTCCGGCACCAGCGTCCGAGGGCGCCCAAAGCTGTCGAAGGCGGGCAACCCGCGCCTGCGTGCCGCACTCTACATGGTCGCCGTTGTCGCGACGCGGCTCAACCCCGATGTCCGCGCCCAGTATCAGCGCCTGCTCGCGCGCGGCAAGTCGAAGATGGCCGCACTCGGCGCAGCCATGCGCAAGCTCGTGCACCTCTGCTTTGGTGTCCTGAAGAGCGGGGGCGACTATCGCCCGGCTGCGAATAGGGCTTGACGACCCAGACGGTATCTACGTCAGGGTGGGTGGCAAGTGGAAATACCTGTTCCGGGCCGTCGACAAGCACGGACACCTGATCGATTTCATGCTGTCCGACCGCCGGAACACCAAGGCGGCCCGCCGCTTTCTGGCCAAGGCGCTGAAGGTCATGCGCAACTGGCCGCCGGTGTCGATCACCACCGACAAGCTTGGTTCCTATCCGAAGGCACTGCGCCGGCTGAAACGAGAGGGCGAGCTGAAAGACACCGTCCGGCACCGGACGTCGAAGTACCTCAACAACCGGATCGAGGCCGATCATGGTGCGCTCAAACGGCTGATCCGTCCCACCAGGGGCTTCCAGTCGATGAAGACCGCTTACGCCACGATCAAGGGCTTCGAGATCATGCGCATGATCCGCCGCCGCCATTGCATCCTGATCGAACCAGGGGTCACAGGCGAAGTGCGATTTGTCAACAAACTCTTCGATCTCGCCGCCTAATCTGCACTGCAGAACA
>CAWAYT010000031.1:0-109765 GCA_963786265.1 uncultured Alphaproteobacteria bacterium | reverse complement strand
CCTGGGCTTGAAGCTCTTCATCGACGCCCAGGCTTCGATCAGCGTGCCGTCGACCGAGAAGTGATCGGTCGAGAGCAGCTTCTTCACCCGCGGCTGCGCAAGCACCGCAGCCAGGAACTTCGCCGCGATATCACCTTCAAGCAGCCGGTCGCGGTTCTTCGAGAAGACCGAATGATCCCAGGCAGGGTCATCGACGCCGAGCCCGACGAACCAGCGGAACAGAAGATCGTACTCCAGCCGCTCCATCAGCTGCCGCTCCGAGCGGATCGAATAGAACGCCTGCAACAGCATCGCCCGCAACAGCTTCTCCGGCGGGATCGAAGGGCCGCCCGATCGGCGAATAGAGCGCAGCGAACTCCCGCTCCAATGCATGCCAGCGCCTCGTTCACGATCGCCTTGATCACTCGCAGCGGGTGGTCCGTGCGCACCCGCGCCTCAAGGTCCACATAGCTGAATAGTTTACCCGTTCGATCGTCTGAGCCGCCGCACAATTCACCCTCCAATCGCATGGAGAAGTGAATCACGACCGCATCCAAGCTGCGAGCCACTTCTTCAACAGCCTGCTAGGGGCTGCATTGCTGCTGAAACCAGGCCGCGCGCGAAAGAGTTGCCGGTTTCCCGTACCGTTGAGCCGAGACGCTGCCCCGCGGCTCTACTCGTGTTACGTTAATGCCCTACGCGTCATTGCCCGGACACAGCGAGGCGCTCGGCCACATCCCGCGATTGCTACGGCCCATGCATTGCGTCGTCCCTACCGACTGCTGGCCGGGCCGGTGTATCGGCGCTCGATGGCGGCGCGGATCCGCTCACGCGTCGACGACGGGCCGGCTTCCCCTTGAGCTTCGGCCCGCTCCGCCTCCGCCGCCAACTCCAGATCCTTGATCGAGTCGCGCAGCCAGCGGGAATAGTCGCCGGCGCGAAGATGATGCAACCACGTTGCGTCATCGACGCTGTCCGCCATCTGCATGAACAGGCCGAGGTTGTGCGCGCGCATATTGAGCCGGTCGTCGGGGCCCCGGAAGTAGAAGCTCTTATCGTGGCCGAGCTGGCCTTCGGCGTACTTGCGGATGTGGCGCCGCCGCTCGCCGCGTGGCTTGAGCGTGGCCATGCGGATCGGATTTCCGGCAGTGCTGGGGCTCCACGTGAGCGCTTCGTCCGGGGTCAGCGGCTCTTCCGGCAACGGCGGCGCAGGCCGCCCGATCTGCCGACAAAACATCTCGATCGTCTCGCGGGGGCGGCGCCAACCGCGATGACGAGATCGACCGCCGACAAGGCGGCAGGCGAGAGCTGGTCCGGATGTACGGTCACGAAGATCATGCCGCCAATCGGCTGCGCGATACCGGACGACACGTCGTCCGCCGGAAGCATGTGGTGCGCCTCGTCGACGACAGTCCAGTGCGGCCGCCCTCGCCGGACTTGCAGGCGCAGCAGCGCCGATAACAGCTCGGTGAAAAAGCCCGGACGTTCGGCCAAGGATATCGCAAGCAGGTTCACCGCCGATTGACGTCCGGCGGTGAACCTGCTTGCGATATCCTTGGCCGAACGTCCGGCCTTTTTCACCGAGCTGTTATCGGCGCTGCTGCGCCTGCGAGTCCGGCGAGGGCGGCCGCACTGGACTGTCGTCGACGAGGCGCACCACATGCTTCCGGCGGACGACGTGTCGTCCGGTATCGCGCAGCCGATTGGCGGCATGATCTTCGTGACCGTACATCCGGACCAGCTCTCGCCTGCCGCCTTGTCGGCGGTCGATCTCGTCATCGCGGTTGGCGCCGCCGCCCGCGAGACGATCGAGATGTTTTGTCGGCAGATCGGGCGGCCTGCGCCGCCGTTGCCGGAAGAGCCGCTGACCCCGGACGAAGCGCTCACGTGGAGCCCCAGCACTGCCGGAAATCCGATTTGCATGGACGCGCTCAAGCCACGCGGCGAGCGGCGGCGCCACATCCGCAAGTACGCCGAAGGCCAGCTCGGCCACGATAAGAGCTTCTACTTCCGGGGCCCCGACGACCGGCTCAATCTGCGCGCGCACAACCTCGGCCTGTTCATGCAGATGGCGGACGGCGTCGATGACGCGACCTGGTTGCATCATCTTCGCGCCGGCGACTATTCCCGCTGGCTGCGCGACTCGATCAAGGATCTGGAGTTGGCGGCGGAGGCGGAGCGGGCCGAAGCTCAAGGAGAAGCCGACCCGTCGTCGACGCGTCAGCGGATCCGCGCCGCCATCGAGCGCCGATACACCGGCCCGGCCAGCAGTCGGTAGGGACGACGCAATGCATCAACCCCCGGGCCGTGGGAATTGCGGGATGTCGTTCGCCTCGCTGTGTCCGGGCAATGACGCGTAGGGCATTAACGTAACACGAGTAGAGCCGCGGGGCAGCGCCTCGGCTCAACGGTACGGGAAACCGGCAACCTTTCGCGCGCGGCCTGGTTTCAGCAGCAATGCAGCCCCTAGCAGGCTGTTGAAGAAGTGCCTGGTTTGGGCGACATCGGCATGATTCACTCGATCAGTTTGGAGGTCGGGGGATTGATGCGCGGCGGGGACGAGCGGTCGGGTGAGTTGTTCAGCTACATCGACCTGGAGGCGCGGGTTCGGCGGGACCACCCGCCGCGTGCGATCCGGGAGATCGCGAACGTGGCGCTGGAGGCGCCGAGCGGGGACTTCGCGGCGCTGTACTCGCGGATGGGCCGGCCCTCGATCCGCGCCGGAGCGGCTGTTGCGAGCGATGCTGCTGCAGGCGTTCTACTCGATCCGCTCGGAGCGGCAGCTGATGGAGCGGCTGGAGTACGACCTGCTATTCCGCTGGTTCGTCGGACTCGGGATGGACGACGCGGTGTGGGACCACTCGACGTTCTCGAAGAACCGGGACCGGCTGCTGGAGGGAGAGATCGCCGGTCGGTTCCTCGGCGCGGTGCTGGAGCCGCCCAAGGTGAAGCGGTTGCTGTCCAGCGAGCACTTCTCGGTCGATGGAACGCTGATCGAAGCCTGGGCGTCGCTGAAGAGCTTCAAGCCCAGGGAACCCGGCACTCCGCCGCCGGACGGTGGCGATGGCGGTACGGGCGGCGGAGATTCCGGCCGCAACGCCACGGTCGACTTCAAGGGCCAGAAGCGCTCGAACGCGACGCACGCCTCGACGACCGACCCCGACGCGCTGCTGTACCGCAAGGGACCAGGCATGGAGGCGCGTCTGTGCTACATCGGCCACGGGCTGATGGAGAACCGCTCGGGGCTGATCGTCGACACCCGGCTCACACGAGTGTCGGGGCATGCCGAGCGGCTGGCGGCGCTGGAAATGATCGAGCCCCTGGGGGATCGTGCGCGGGCGATCACGCTCGGCGCCGACAGGGGCTACGACGCCGGCGACTTCGTGATAGAGCCGCGCGAGCTGAACGTACGCCCGCGCTTGGCGCGGAACACCAGTGGCCGGCGTTCGGCGATCGACCGGCGTACCACCCGCCATCCCGGCTACGCGGTGAGCCAGCGCATCCGCAAGCGGATCGAGGAAGCGTTCGGCTGGATCAAGACCGTCGCCGGCCTGCGCAAGACCCGGTTCCGCGGCCTGGAGCGTGTGGACTGGGCCTTCACCTTCGCAGCCGCCGCCTACAACCTTGTGCGACTGCCCAAGCTGCTCGCGGAGGCGCCGCCGTGAGCACACCCATGGACTGTCAGTTGATCGGCCGGTGGCGGATCGTCGAGGCCGATATATGGGACCGCGACCATCTCGACCTGGTCGAGCCGGCCATGATCGTCATCGAGGCCGACGGCCACGGCGAGATCGCCTTCAGGAGATTGATCGGACAGTGCTGCCGCATTCGCGTTAGAGCTCCTTGCATCTTACCGTCTCCAAACCGGATCTGACTAAGATAGCCATGCTCATCGGCGACCAGATATCGAGTCACAATCGCCCACGCGACCGCGTCCGCCGCGAGAACCATGCCCGGAGCAGCAGGGCGGTTCCCGTTGCCCAGGCAGCATTGACAAGGACTGTCGTAGCCATCGTTGGAATGCGCCAACCTCCGGCGATCGGCATACTTTTGAGTGGCGCAACCACGAACCAACTTACCAGCGTCGTCGCGAAGGTCCCGAAAAGGAGCGCGAACAACCAATACCGTGCATCGGAGTACTTTTCTTTTATTACAAAGGTCAATACGACGCCCCACAAGCCGCCCCAAAAAGCGGTCGAGAGCATCGCCGGCACTCCGAATGGAGGGATCGGCGCGATTATGAAGGCCCGTCTCGGCGTCAGACCGAGTTCGTTCAGGAGCGCAAGCATGAGTTGATGGAACGTGATCGTCGCTAGGAAGCCGGCGAGAAACCCGGCGATGACCAGTCCGGATCTCGATATTCCAATCCTACTTGCATAGCCACGCGACAACATCGTCGAGGATACCCCTTTCGTAATTGGTGAGGATACCCCTTTCGTAATTGGTACAGAGTAGGTTCATCGGCGCAGCCGGGCAATCCGGGAGAAAGCAGGATCGACTGCTTTCTCGCTCTACTTCCGACCTTTTTTCTTGACACGAAGCGAGACGGCGACGACACCATCTCGCCTTTGCAGGCGGTGTTTCGAAGCTCCTGGAGACGACGCCGATAATCTCTCAGCAGTGCGATGGTCAGAGAGCGAGCGTCGTGGAAGCTTGGCCGCGCGAATTGGGGCGCTGCTCACGTAAGATCGCCCAAGCCCGTGGGCGAGCCTCGAATTGGATGCGAGCAGTGGACGCTCAGTCGGCGGTCGCTGATAGAGCCGCCTACGGATAAACCGGTCTTGGAATACTTTCTGCAGCAGTTGATCAACGGCCTGACGCTGGGCGCGATATACGGGCTGATCGCGATCGGCTACACGATGGTCTACGGCATCATCGGTATGATCAACTTCGCGCACGGCGAGATCTACATGATCGGTGCCTTCGTCTCGTTGATCGCCTTTCTAGTGGTCGGGATGATCGGCCTATCCTGGGTGCCGCTGGCGTTGCTGATCGTGCTTGTCGCGGCAATGGCGTTTACAGCCGTCTACGGCTGGACGCTCGAGCGCATCGCCTATCGGCCGCTTCGCGGGGCGCCACGGCTGGCGCCGCTGATCTCCGCCATCGGCATGTCGATCTTCCTGCAAAACTACGTGCAAATCGCGCAAGGGCCGCGCACCAAGTCGCTGCCGCCGGTCCTGCCCGGTGGCTTCACGCTTGTCGAGAGTCCCGATTTCATCGTTCGGATCAGCTACGTCGACATCATCATTATCGTCGTGACATTGACGCTCATGACAGGATTCTCGCTCCTGATCGCGCGCACCTCGGTCGGACGCGCGCTGCGGGCCTGCGAGCAGGACATGCGAATGGCGGCGCTGGTCGGCATCGACGTGAACCGTACGATCTCGATGACCTTCGTCATCGGCGCTTCCTTGGCGGCGGTGGCCGGTATGATGGCGCTGTTCAAGTACGGGGTCATCGACTTCTTCATCGGCTTCCTTGCCGGTATCAAGGCATTCACGGCGGCGGTGCTGGGCGGGATCGGCTCGTTGCCGGGCGCGGTATTGGGTGGGCTGCTGATCGGGCTGATCGAAGTGTTCTGGTCGGCCTATTTCACCGCGGAATACAAGGACGTGGCGGCCTTCACGATCCTGGTGATGGTGCTGATCTTTCGACCGACGGGGCTGCTGGGGCGTCCCGAAATCGACAAGGTTTAGATGATGGCCCGAACGGCGGGCCCCGGGTCTCCCTCGGCGCTGGCCGGCGCGGCTCGAGAGGCTCTGGCCGCCGGCCTCGTCATGCTGCTTCTCGGCGTGCCGCTGCTCGGGCTTCGCACTGTACAGCAGCCGGACGGCCTGTTCCTCGAGACGCGCTGGTCTTGGGTCGCCGCTTCGGTAGCCATAGTCGCCGTCGGCCGCTTCCTGCTGGCGATCTGGCGGCGCCGACGGACGATCCTTCGACGCGACGAGAAGAGTTCGGCGGCCCAGACTACCCCCGGCACCGCGAGAATGCGGCGTCTCGGCCGGTTCCTCGGTCCGCTGGGTATCGCCTTGGCGATCGCCATGCCGTTCCTGCCGGGCACCGATCGCTACATTCTCGACGTCAGCATTCTGGTCCTGACCTACGTCATGCTCGGCTGGGGGTTGAACATCGTCATCGGCCTTGCCGGCCTGCTCGACCTCGGATACGTCGCCTTCTATGCCGTCGGCGCCTACAGCTACGCGCTGCTGTCGATGCACTTCGGCTGGAGCTTCTGGATCTGCCTGCCGATGGCGGGCCTGTTCGCCGCCTCGTTCGGGCTGATGCTCGGGTTTCCGGTGCTCCGGCTGCGCGGCGACTATCTTGCCATCGTCACCCTCGGCTTCGGCGAAATGATCAGGATCATCCTAATCAACTGGCAGAAATTGACCAACGGACCGAACGGCATCACCGGTATTGCCCGGCCGTCGTTCTTCGGCATTCCGTTCACGTCCAATCCGGCACCAGGCCAGCCCGCCTTTCACACCCTGTTCGGGCTCGACTTCTCGCCGCTGCACCGGATCTATTTCCTGTATTATCTGATCTTAGCGCTCGCCCTGCTGACCAATGCGTTCACCCTGCGTATCCGCAAACTGCCGATCGGCCGGGCCTGGGAGGCGCTACGCGAAGACGAAATCGCCTGCCGGTCGCTGGGCATCAACCCGACCAACACGAAGCTGACCGCGTTCTCGATCGGCGCCATGTTCGGCGGCTTCGCCGGATCGTTCTTCGCCACCCGCCAGGGCTTCGTTAGCCCGGAGAGCTTCACCTTCATCGAATCCGCCATCATTCTCGCGATCGTGGTGCTGGGCGGTATGGGCAGCCAGATCGGCGTGGTGGTCGCGGCCATCGTGCTGATCGGGGGCCCGGAACTGGTGCGCGAGCTGGCGGAGTTTCGGATGCTGGCGTTCGGCGGGCTGATGGTTCTGATCATGATCTGGCGTCCGCGCGGCCTGCTTTCGCATCGCGAGCCGACGATCCGGCTCGACCGATGGCGCGCCTCGCGCGCCGTACCAGCGGGGGAGTGAGGGGCGCGTGGCTGAGACGACGGCCGATCGCCCGCTGCTCTCGGTCGAGCGCCTGACCATGCGCTTCGGTGGCCTGGTCGCCATCAACGATGTCTCCTTCGAAGCGGCGAGCGGTTCGATCACCGCGATTATCGGTCCGAATGGAGCCGGCAAGACGACCATCTTCAACTGCCTCACCGGTTTCTACAAGCCGACGATCGGCCGGCTCACGCTTCATCACCCGTCACGCGGTCCGATGCTGTTGGAGCGGATGGAAGGCTTCCGCATTCCGCAACGGGCAGGCGTCGCCCGCACTTTCCAGAACATCCGTCTGTTCGGCGGGATGTCGGTGCTGGAGAACCTCATCGTCGCTCAGCACAATCAACTGATGCGCGCCTCCGCTTTCTCCGTCGCCGGATTGTTCGGTCTCGGGCGATATCGGAAAGCGGAGAATGAAGCGGTGGAGCTCGCCGAATACTGGCTGGAGCGGGTTGGACTTACCGATCGCGCCGACTGGACGGCGTCGAGCTTGCCGTACGGCGACCAGCGCCGCCTGGAAATCGCCCGCGCGATGTGCATTCGGCCGGTATTGTTGTGCCTCGACGAGCCGGCGGCGGGTCTCAACCCGCGCGAGACGGCGGCGCTGAATGACCTGTTGGTGTCTATCCGCGACGAACAAATGATCGGCGTTCTGCTGATCGAGCACGACATGAGCGTTGTTATGCAAATTTCCGATCACGTGATCGTGCTGGATTATGGTCGCAAGATCGCGGAAGGGCCGCCGGCGCAGGTACGCAACGAGCCGGCGGTAATCAAGGCGTATCTCGGCGAGGACGAAGACGACGAACTGCCGCCGGAGGTGGCGGACGACCTGGCGCGCAGCGCGAGCGGCTGAGATGCTGAAAGTAAGTGGGGTCCACACCTTCTACGGCAGCATCGAGGCGCTCCGGGGCGTCAACCTGGAGGTCAGGGCGGGTGAGATCGTGGCCTTGATCGGCGCCAACGGCGCCGGCAAGTCGACGCTGTTGATGACCGTTTGCGGTCAGCCCGCGGCGGCGCGTGGCCGGATCGACTTCGATGGAGAGGAGATCACGCGCTGGCCAACGCACGCGATCATCGGCGCCGGCATAGCCCAGGCGCCCGAAGGGCGGCGGATATTTCCGCGTATGTCGGTCCGAGAAAACCTGCTGATGGGCGCAATCACCGCCGACCGACGCTACCTTGACGAGGATCTGGCGCGGGTGTTCGGGCTCTTCCCTATCCTCAAGCAGCGTTCAGACCAGCGCGGCGGAACGCTCTCTGGCGGCGAGCAGCAAATGCTGGCGATCGGCAGGGCTTTGATGAGCCGGCCGCGTTTGCTGCTCCTCGACGAACCATCGCTAGGGTTGGCGCCGATGGTCGTCAAGCAGATCTTCCGGACGATCGACGAAATCAACAAGCGGCAGAACGTTACCGTCTTCTTGGTCGAGCAGAACGCTTATCACGCGCTGAAGCTTGCGCATCGGGCCTATGTCTTGGTCAACGGACGAGTAAGCCTGTCCGGAACCGGCCGGGACATGCTCGCGAATCCCGAGATTCGCGTAGCCTATCTCGAAGGGGGGCACTGACGAAGTTGATCACATGACGCAAGCTCTGCTCGGAACTTCGTTCGGTGTGTTCTTCGGCATCTCCGTCCTCTTGACGGGGTTCGCCGCGTTCATGACCGGGCAAGCTGTCGCCGATACTTGGCGACCTTACTGGCAAGCCGTGGTCTATTGCGCACTCCTAGGCGCCGTGTCCAGATTTCTGATCTACGCCTTGTACAATGGCGCGCTGTGGTCGTTATCCGGTTACCTGATTGGCACCGGCATATTGATGCTGATCGGCGCCTTTGCCTTTCGACTCACCCGCGCCCGCCGGATGGTTCTGCAATATCCGTGGCTCTACGAACGCACCGGCCTTTTTACCTGGCGGCGGCTGCGGCCGGGCTCCGGCGACGTCAAGTCGAACGACTCTTGACAACCTGACGATTGCAAATCATGAGCGTTCATTGATCTGTGTAGGGAGCCGATCGGCAGTCGATCGTTCGCAGTGCGCAAATCGCAGTCGTCATGCCACAGGCTAGAAGGGATAGAACTTCATGAAGTCATTCGCATCCATGCTGGCAGCCGCCGTTGCCTTGACGCTGGGCACGAGCTATCTGGCGCGCGCCGAAAACATTGCCATCGCCGTTGTTGGCCCAATGACCGGCAACGAGGCGACGTTCGGCGAGCAGATGAAGAACGGCGCCGAGATGGCCGTCAGAGACATCAATGCGGCCGGTGGCGTGCTCGGCCGGACATTGGTGCTCGAGAGAGGCGACGACGCCTGCGATCCGAAGCAGGCAGTGGCGGTGGCGAACCAAGTGGCCGGCAAGGGCGTGAAGCTCGTTGCCGGACACTACTGTTCGAGCTCGTCGATCCCGGCTTCCGACGTTTACTATGACGCCAACATCATTCAGATCTCCCCAGCCTCCACAAACCCAAAGCTGACCGACGCGGGCATGGACAACGTGTTTCGGGTCTGCGGCCGCGACGATCAGCAGGGTGTCGTCGCCGGCAACTTCCTGGCCGACCGGTTTGCGGGGAAGAAGATCGCCATCGTCGATGACAAGACCACCTATGGCAAGGGCCTCGCCGATGAGACCCGGAAACAACTCAACGCTCGCGGCATCAAGGAAGCGCTGAACGAGACCATCACCAAAGGCGAGAAGGACTACTCGGCGCTGGTCAGCAAGCTGAAGCAGGCCGGGATCGAGGTGCTCTACTTTGGCGGTTATCATACGGAGGCGGGCCTGATCACGCGGCAGATGCGCGAGCAGGGCGTGACCACTCAACTCATGTCCGGCGACGCGATGGTTAGCAGCGAGTACTGGGGGATTACCGGTCCGCTCGGCGAAGGTACGTTGTTCACCTTCGGCCTTGACGCAACCAAGGACCCGGCTAATGCCAAGATCGTCGAGCAATTCGTCCAGAAGGGCATCAAGCCGGAGGGCTACACCCTCTACACCTACGCGGCGATTCAGGCGTGGCAGCAGGCGGCGGAGAAGGCGAAATCAGTGGACAAGGTAAAAGTGCTCGACGCACTGAAGTCGACAACCTTCAAGACGGTGCTGGGACCGATCACCTTCGACGCCAAGGGCGACGTCAAGGAACCCACCTACGTCGTGTACGTTTGGCGAAACGGCAAATTCGACTATCTCTAGGCCGTCGCTTTCATACGGTAGAGACCGCCAGGCTTTGGTCGCGCGCAGCGCCGGGGTTCCAACCCGCGCGCCGCGTGCTGGACGCTCGGCCAGGCGTATACATGATGATGCGCGGCCTTACTCGGCCTTGCGACCAAGGCCAATCCGCTTGGCAAGGTCCGAGCGCTGTTCCGCGTAATTTGGGGCCACCATGGGGTAACCTGGTGGAAGGTTCCACTTAGTCCGGTACTCTTCCGGCGTCATGTTGTAAGTGGTTCGCAGATGGCGCTTGAGCATTTTCAATTTTTTGCCGTCTTCGAGACAGATGATGTAATCAGGCGTTACGGATTTGCGGATGGAAGCCGCCGGCTTCGCCGTTTCGGCGGGCGGTTCCGCCGGCTGTTCGTCCAGGGAATCCAGAGAACTGAATACACTATGAATGATATCGGGTATCTGAGAGCCAGGCACCTGATTGTTGCTCAGGTAAGCAGCGATTATATCTACCGCCATCCGCAGAAGATCGTCCCGTGGCACCTCGTCTTCGTTACTTTCAGTCATGAGAATACAACCTGATTGCAACAAGCCAATTGGTTAATTGTTTCTACCACGTCGACCCGTCACACTGTCAACCGTAAAGAAATGAGTAATCATCCTCGCCGCAGGCTAGTCAGACAGTAAACATATCCTGATTGCAGGGTGCGGGGCTGACGTGCGTAGCCTTGTCTCAATGACGGGCAGTTTCAGCGTTGCCCCGGCAGAACGCGGTGGCGACCTCGCCCGGGGGCACCGCGCGTCAGCATCTCTGGGTCAGCCTCGGCATGACCGCGCACGCCGGCACGTCGTCCTCGATGGGCTACCGCCGAGAATTTGTGGCGCGCTGGCGATGGTCTTCGAGATGTGGTACTAATCGCGCTCTTTTCCGGGAGCCTCTCTTAGCCTCGGCGGTTGCGCGCATGAACCTCGAGCCGATTGGACTGGCCAGTGATCATGCTGGCTTCGAGTTAAAGCGAGTTCTCAAGGACGAACTCGAGCAGATGGGACGGCAGGTTGTCGATCTCGGTGTGAGCGGCACGGATCCCGCCGACTATCCGGACTTCGGCTACGCGATGGCGCATGCGCTGCGCGAGGGACGAGTACGGAGGGGGGTGCTGATCTGCGGTAGCGGCATCGGCATCAGCATCGCCGCGAACCGATTTCCGGAAGTACGCGCGGCGCTGGTGCACGACGCCGTCGCGGCCCGCCTTGCCCGTCAACATAACGACGCGAATGTCATTTGCTTCGGCGGCCGGATGATTGGCGTGGAAGTCGCTCGCGATTGCCTGCGGGTGTTCCTGTCGACGGAATTTCAGGGCGGCCATCATTGTCGCCGCGTAGAGAAGCTATCAAATCCAACATAGTAGACCTTCGGAGCAGAGTATGTCTTTTGCACTGCCATCCTCGGCCGCCACTTACCATGAGCGCTTCTTCGGAGCGCCGCTTGCCGAAACCGATCCGCAGATCGACGCCGCCATCGCCCGGGAGCTGCGGCGAGAACAGGACCACATCGAGTTAATCGCCTCGGAAAATATGGTCTCGCGGGCTGTGCTGGAAGCGCAGGGCTCGGTCATGACCAACAAGTATGCCGAGGGATATCCCGGCCGCCGATACTATGGCGGCTGTGAACTCGTCGACATCGCCGAGGCGCTGGCGATCGAACGGGCGAAGAAGCTGTTCCATTGCGAGTTCGCCAACGTGCAGCCGCACTCCGGCGCGCAGGCCAACGGTGCTGTTTATCTCGCGTTGATGAAGCCGGGCGAGACCCTGCTGGGCATGTCGCTCGCCGCCGGCGGGCATCTCACCCATGGCGCTCCCCCTTCAATATCCGGCAAGTGGCTGCACGCGGTCCAGTACGGGGTGCGGCGCGAAGACGCGCTGATCGACTTCGACGAGGTCGAGCGTCTGGCGCTCCAGCATAAGCCCAAGATCATCATCGCCGGCGGCTCGGCTTACTCCCGCATCATCGACTTCGCTCGCTTTCGTGCGATTGCCGACAGTGTCGGTGCGTACCTTATGGTGGACATGGCGCACTTCGCTGGTTTGGTCGCCGGGGGGATCTATCCGAGCCCGTTCCCGCACGCGCACGTCGTGACCACGACGACGCACAAGACGCTGCGCGGCCCGCGGGGGGGAATGATCTTGAGTCAGGATCCGGAGCTCGGCAGAAAAATCAATACGGCCGTCTTTCCAGGACTGCAGGGCGGCCCGCTGATGCACGTGATCGCCGCGAAGGCAGTGGCGTTCGGCGAAGCGCTTGGAACGGAATTCACCAGCTACGCGAAAGACGTCGTGGAGAACGCGCAAGTTCTTGCGTCGACACTGCAGCAACGGGGGCTCGACATAGTCTCGGGGGGCACCGACTCGCACCTGATGTTGGTCGACCTGCGGCCGAAACTGCTGACCGGTAAGGCGGCGGAGGAGAGTCTCGGGCGGGCGCGGCTCACCTGCAACAAGAACGGCATTCCTTTCGACCCGGAGAAGCCGACGATCACTTCGGGCATTCGCCTCGGTACGCCCGCCGGCACGACCCGCGGCTTCGGCACGGCCGAGTTTCGCAGGGTCGGCGAACTGATCGCCGACGTGCTGGACGGTCTCGCGGCGAACCCGGACGATAATGGCGCTGCCGAAGCGGCCGCTCGGGATCAAGTGGCGACGCTTTGCAGCCGGTTTCCGGTCTACGGCGTCGCCTAGGAGCGGGCGAGCAACGACGCTGGCAGTGTGAGGAAAAGTGATGCGCTGTCCCTTCTGCGGTCACGACGATACCCAGGTCAAGGATTCACGTCCGACCGAGGATCACGCGGCGATCCGCCGACGGCGCTACTGCCCGGCCTGCGGGGCGCGCTGGACCACCTTTGAGCGGGTGCATCTACGCGAGCTTACGGTGGTAAAGAAGAACGGCGAGCGCGCTCCGTTTGACCGCGATAAGCTATTCCGCTCGCTTGCGGATCGCACTGCGCAAGCGCCCGGTCGACGACGACCGTGTCGAGCGCATCGTCAACAGCATCCAAAGGCGGCTGGAGACTCTCGGCGAAGCGGAGATTCCGTCGAAGGTGATCGGCGAGATGGCGATGGATCAGCTCTCGCAGCTCGACCAGGTCGCCTATGTCCGCTTCGCCTCGGTCTACAGGAATTTCCGCGAGGCCAAGGACTTCGAAGAGTTCGTGGAACAACTTGGGGACCACTGACCCGGAGCTTTCTCTCGCCGACGCCCGCGAAATGCGTGGGGCGCTGGCGTTGGCCAAACGCGGACTGGGCCTTGTCTGGCCCAATCCGGCGGTGGGCTGCGTGCTGGTGCGCGACGGAGGCGTCGTTGGTCGAGGCTGGACGCAGCCGGGCGGGCGACCACACGCCGAAACGGAAGCGTTGAAGCGGGCAGGTGATCTGGCGCGCGGCGCCAGCGCCTACGTCACCCTCGAGCCTTGCGACCACGAGGGGGAAACCGGACCCTGTAGCAGGGCTCTCATAGAAGCCGGCATCGCCAGGGCGGTGGTGGCCATCGAGGATCCGGATCAGCGGGTCGCGGGTCGCGGTGTCGCGCGACTGCGGGATGCGGGAATAGAGCTGAAAACGGGAGTTTGCCGAGCCGAGGCGGCCGCGCTCAACCGCGGTTTCTTCCTGCGTGTTGCCGAGGGGCGGCCTTTGATCACGTTGAAGCTCGCCACCTCTCTCGATGGCCGGATCGCGACCGCGTCAGGTGATAGTAAGTGGATCACCGGCGATCAGGCGCGTGCAAAGGCGCATTGCTTGCGTGCCAGCCACGATGCCGTCCTGGTCGGTTCGGCAACCGCTCTCGCCGACGATCCGGCGCTCACCTGCCGGCTGCCCGGCATGGAAGCATGGTCGCCGGTGCGGGTGATCGCCGACGGTCGACTCAGGCTACCGATATCGGCCGAGGTCGTACTTACCGCGCACGACGTGCCGACCTGGGTCGTCACCGGGCGTGACGGCGACTCGGCGCGAATTGGAGCCCTCGCCGCCGCGGGCGTACAGGTGATCGAAGTCGATGCCGACGCCAGTGGCCGTCCTGAGGTCCGCGCGATGGCGGGGGCCCTCGCTGATCGTGGCCTCACGCGCGTGCTGCTGGAGGGCGGCGGCGAACTCGCGGCGGCATTCCTTCGCGCCGGCCTGATCGACCGCATCGCCTGGTTTCATGCGCCGCGCATCATCGGCGCGGAGGGTCTGCCGGCGGTGGCTGGGCTGCCCGGTGGCGTATTGTCCGACGCGCCTGTGTTTTCATTTGCAGAGGTCGGCGCGGTCGGCGGCGACGTGTTCGCTCAATATGTCAAGCAGACCGGCACCTAGTGATGTTTACCGGCATCATCACCGACCTCGGGCAGGTGCGGGACATCCGGGCCGCCGGCGACACTCGCATCGAGATCAGCACCCAGTTCGACGATGCCAGCATCGGGATCGGGGCCTCGATCGCGTGCTCGGGCGTTTGCCTGACGGTGATCGACAAGGGGCCGGGCTGGTTTGCCGTGCAGGCGTCCATCGAAACGTTGTCGTGCACCACTCTCGGCGACTGGCGACCGGGAACGCCAGTCAATCTCGAGCGGCCGCTGAAGCTCGGCGACGAACTCGGTGGGCATCTCGTATCCGGCCATGTCGACGGCTTCGGAACGGCTCTCTCGGTGACCCCCGACGGAGCGTCGCGCCGTATGGCTTTCAAGGCCCCGCGGACACTTGCCCGCTTTATCGCCGCGAAAGGCTCGGTCGCCCTCGACGGCGTCTCGCTCACGGTCAACGAAGTCGACGGGCGGCGGTTCGGCGTCAACATTATTCCGCACACCCTCTCGATGACGACTCTCGGCAAAACCGTCGGCGGGCGATCGGGTGAATCTGGAAATCGACCTTTTGGCGCGATATGTTGCCCGGCTCATCGAGCACGGGTGAGTTTTGGACCGGCCGCCGCAGCTGTCGAGCATCGAGGACATCATCGAAGACGCCCGGAACGGGCGGATGTTCATTCTGATCGACGACGAAAACCGCGAGAACGAGGGCGATCTGGTCATTCCGGCGCAGATGGCGACGCCGGCTGCCATCAACTTCATGGCCAAGTACGGCCGGGGGCTCATCTGCCTGGCGCTCGCGCGGGCCAGGGTCAATCAGCTGAAGCTGCCACTCATGGCGCGACGCAATGCCTCGCGGCATCAGACGGCGTTCACCATCTCCATCGAAGCGCGCGAAGGGGTGACGACCGGCATCTCCGCGTCCGATCGAGCGCGTACCATCGCCGTCGCCATCGATGCGACGAAGGGGCCGGACGACCTGGTTTCGCCTGGCCATGTCTTCCCGCTGGAGGCGAGGGACGGCGGCGTGTTGGTACGCGCCGGACATACGGAATCCGCGGTCGATGTCGCCAGGCTGGCCGGCCTCAACCCATCCGGCGTGATCTGCGAGATCATGAACGACGACGGCACGATGGCGCGCACGCCAGACTTGGTCCGTTTCGCCCAATTCCATGGGCTGAAGATAGCGACCATCGCCGACCTGATCGCCTATCGCCTTCGATACGATCGAATTGTCGAGCGCATCCTCGATACCGAACTCGACAGCCTCTACGGCGGGCCGTTCCGAATGCACGTCTACGCCAATCGCATCGCCTACCAGGAGCATGTCGCGTTGGTCAAAGGTGAAATCGCGGCGGACGGCCCACTGTTGGTGCGTATGCACGCCCTCAACCTGCTCGATGACATTCTCGGCGACACGCACAACGGCAAGGCAGGCGAATTGCATCGGGCGATGCGGATGATCGGCGCCGTCGGCCGGGGCGTGATAGTGTTGCTCCGCGAATTTCACCCGACCAGCCTGTCGGACCGTCTGCGCGCCCGCATCGAGAGCCGCGAAGAGACCGGCGGGCAGCTTCGTGACTATGGGGTCGGCGCTCAGATCCTGCTCGATCTCGGGGTAAAGGAGATGATCCTGGTGTCCAACACCCGGCGCACCATCATCGGCCTTGAAGGCTATGGGCTAACGGTCGTAGGACAGCGGCCCGTCACCGAACATCCGGCAGGGATATGACCGTCCGACGACGTGTCCTCATCGTGGAAGCGCGATTTTATGCGGATCTCGCCGATCAGCTGTATGCGGGCGCCGCCCACGTGCTGGCCGCCGCGGGCGTGCTTAGCGACCGTCAGGCGGTGCCAGGATGTTTCGAGCTGCCGGCGGCGCTCCGCTTCGCGCTGGGCGAAACTCCTGCCGCTTGTTCCTTTGACGGAGTTGTAGCGCTCGGCTGCGTAATTCGCGGGGAGACTGACCACTACGACCATATCTGCCGGGAGGTCGCTCGCGCACTGATGGACCTCAGCATCATGTTCAGCGTGCCGCTAGGCTTCGGTGTGCTCACCTGCGAGACCTACGATCAGGCGCGGGTGC
Source organism: uncultured Alphaproteobacteria bacterium (assembly GCA_963786265.1). GTDB lineage: Bacteria > Pseudomonadota > Alphaproteobacteria > Rhodospirillales > Defluviicoccaceae > Defluviicoccus. The sequence continues at coordinate 93,169 of CAWAYT010000031.1, read as the reverse complement.
GAGCGGCGGTCGACCAGAAGAACAAGGGCGCGGAAGCCGCCGTGGCCTGCTTGCGGATGATGGAGCTGAAGCGGCTCCTTGGTGCCGTGTCCGCATGAGCGCAGCAGCGGGCGCCTCTTTTCGGCAGCACAGGAGCGCGACGCGGCTAGCCGCGATTCAGGCGCTTTATGCGCTAGAGGTGTCCGGCGGCGAAGTCGACCGCGTCCTCGGGGACTTCGTCGAACGGCGCTGGGCCGGTTCCGATAAGCTGTCGGCTTCGGCGACGCCGGATGAGCCGTTTCTGCGTACTCTCGTGGAAGGGGTTGTGGCCAGTGGCCGGCAAATCGATGCAGCCATCGAGGAGGCGCTTACCGGCGGCTGGACACTGCCGCGACTGGAAATCCTGTTGCGGGCGATTCTGCGGGCTGGCGCCTACGAACTCTGTGCACAACCGGACGTGCCGGCAAAGGTCGTCATCAACGAATACCTTGAAATCGCGCATGCGTTTTTCGCCGGCAAGGAGCCTGGTCTGGTGAACGCCGTCCTCGACCGGCTGGCCAGCCGGTTTCGCGGCGGATGAGCGCGAATCAGACGTGAGGGGAAGCCGCGATCACTGACGAATTCCAGCTCATAGCACGTTACTTCGCGCCGCTTGCCGAAGGCGCGCCAGGTGCATTCGGCTTGACCGATGATGCGGCCACCCTCGCTATTCCCCCTGGACGAACGCTCGGTTATCACGGCCGACATGCTGGTGGCCGGCATCCACTTCCTGGAGAACGATCCCCCGCATGGCATAGGCGCCAAGGTATTGGCCGTCAATCTGTCCGACCTCGCCGCCATGGGCGCGGACCCGCTGGCCTACGTGCTGTCGATCGCGCTGCCCTCGGCCTGGCGCGAGGGCGCGATGTGCGATTGGCTCGACGGCTTCACCGCCGGCATGGCCGAGATGCAGGCTCGGTTCGGACTAACGCTGATTGGCGGTGATACTGTCTCCACCCCCGGTCCGCTCTGCCTCGCCGTCACCGCCTTCGGCACGATCGAGACCGGGCCGCGAGTTGCGGCGCGCCGGCGCCAGGCCAGGTGATACGGTGTTCGTCTCGGGTACCATCGGCGACAGCGTCATCGGCCTGCGGCGAACTGACCGGGCGGCTGCGTTGGTCTGCTCGAACCTAGATCAGGCCGAGGCGGCCATAAGCCGGTATCGTCGGCCTACCCCGCAGGCTGGCGCTCGGGCGCGCGCTGGTCGGCCTAGCGACTGCCTGCGCCGACGTGTCCGATGGCTTCATCGCCGACCTGGGCCATATCTGCGAAGCCTCCGGCGTGGCGGCGACGGTAGACGCGGCTCGCATGCCGCTGTCCGAGGCGGGCAGCTCGGTGCTGGCCAACGATCCGGAGTCGCTGTCGACCCTGCTGACGGGCGGCGACGATTACGAACTGGTTTTCACCGCGCCTAGAGAGCAGACCGAAGCCATCGGCGAAGCGGCTGCCCGTTCCGGTGTGCCGGTAAGCGCCGTCGGCGAAATCGGCAAGCGCGAGCCGGATACCCCACTGGTGTCGGTCATCGGGCCTGACCGACGGGCTCTGGTGGTTGGCCGCGGAGGATGGCGGCACTTCTGACCGCTCGCCGATCCTGATACTGGCCGGTGTTCAGCCGGGCTCGTAGACAAATCGCCGTACGTTCATGCTGCATTGCAGCGGCAACGGTTGCGCCGCTCACCTTCATCTGACATGTTCCGCTGGTTGCATACGGATGTAAGGCTCGGCGGGCAGGGGAGGGGGATCGGCGATCCCGCTCGTTGCTACAAAATAAGGGGCGAGTTGTCATGTCGATAATGTACGTTCTCATCATCCTGTGCGGTCTGGCCGCACTGGCATACGGCGGAATAACGGCGCGCGCGGTGCTCGCGTCCAGTACCGGTACGCAGCGGATGCGTGATATATCCGGCGCTGTTCAGGAAGGCGCCGCCGCTTATCTCAACCGTCAATACACGACGATTGCCGTGGTCGGCATCGTCGTGGCCATCATCCTTTTCATCCTGTTCGACTGGACGGTCGCCGTTGGCTACCTAATTGGGGCGTGCTTATCCGGAGCTGCCGGCTACATCGGCATGAATATCTCCGTACGCTCCAACGTACGAGTGGCGGATGCGGCCCGGCAAGGCTTGGCCCGGGGCCTTGATGTCGCGTTCAAAGCGGGTGCGGTGACTGGGATGCTGGTTGCCGGTCTGGCCTTGCTGGCGGTTGCCGTCTATTACTTCATCCTGCTAGGCATGGGCGCCTCAGGCCGCGCGCTGATTGATCCACTCGTCGGCTTGGGCTTCGGTGCTTCGCTGATTTCCATCTTCGCTCGTCTTGGCGGCGGGATTTTCACGAAGGGGGCCGACGTCGGCGCCGATCTGGTCGGCAAGGTGGAGGCCGGAATTCCCGAGGACGATCCGCGCAACCCAGCGGTCATCGCCGACAACGTCGGTGACAATGTCGGCGACTGCGCCGGAATGGCCGCCGACTTGTTCGAGACCTATGTCGTAACCGTCGTGGCGACGATGGTGCTGGCATCTATCTTCTTCGCGGGCACCCCGGCGCTGGCGAACATCATGCTTTACCCACTGGCTATCGGCGCCGTCTGCATCCTCACTTCCATCGCCGCCACCTATTTTGTCCGACTCGGTCGCAACAACAGCATCATGGGCGCCCTATACAAAGGCTTTCTTGCTTGCGCGGTGCTGTCGGCGGTGGCGCTGCTCCCGGTCACGTCGTTAGTCATCGGGTTGGACACGCAGTTCACGGTGGGCGCGACAAACCTTCACCGGCTGGACGCTGTTCCTCTGCTGCCTCGTCGGGCTACTTGTCACCGGACTTCTCATCTGGGTGACCGAATACTACACCGGTACAGATTACCGGCCCGTACGGGTCATCGCTGATGCCTCGCGCACCGGGCACGCCACCAACATCATCCAGGGCCTCGCGATCTCGATGGAAGCGACGGCGGTCCCGGCGCTGATCATCTGTGCCGCCATCATCGCCACCCACCTTATGGCCGGGCTGTTCGGCATTGCCATCGCGGTCACCGCGATGCTGGCGCTGGCCGGCATGGTGGTTGCGCTCGACGCCTATGGCCCGGTCACCGACAACGCTGGCGGCATCGCCGCCATGGCCGATCTCGATGCGAGCGTGCGCAAGACGACGGATGCGCTGGACGCCGTGGGCAACACTACAAAAGCCGTCACCAAGGGCTATGCAATCGGGTCCGCCGGGCTTGGAGCACTCGTGCTGTTTGCCGCGTATACACAGGATCTCGCGTACTTTAGCGCTAATCCGGCGGACTACCCATACTTCAGTGGCGTCGATGTCGACTTCTCGCTGTCAAATCCGTTCGTCGTGGTGGGGCTGTTCATCGGCGGCCTGTTACCGTACACGTTCGGGGCGCTCGGCATGACAGCCGTTGGCCGGGCAGCCGGCTCGGTGGTCGTCGAGGTGCGCCGGCAGTTCAGGGAGATACCCGGTATCATGGCGGGCACTGCCAAGCCGGAGTATGGCCGGTGCGTCGATATGCTGACCAAGGCGGCAATCAAGGAGATGATCATCCCCTCGCTGTTCCCGGTTCTCGCTCCGATCGTGCTTTACGTCATTGTTCTGCTCATTGCCGGTAAATCGGCGGCATTCTCGGCGCTGGGCGCGATGCTGCTCGGCGTCATCGTCACCGGCCTGTTCGTCGCGATCTCGATGACCGCCGGCGGCGGCGCTTGGGACAACGCGAAAAAGTACATCGAGGACGGCCACCACGGCGGCAAGGGCTCAGAGGCGCACAAGGCGGCGGTTACCGGAGATACGGTCGGCGATCCCTACAAGGATACGGCCGGCCCTGCCGTCAACCCGATGATCAAGATCACCAACATCGTGGCCTTGCTGCTGCTGGCGATGCTGGCGCAAAGCTGAAACAAGCCTCGGGCTGCAAAACCAAAGGCCCGCAGTCGAAAGGCGGCGGGTCTTTTTTATTTCATTGTGCGCCAGGCGTGGGGCGAGGGAGAGAGAGCGCCTTTCAGTAGCCTCCGCTAGGAGGAGAGGGTGGGCCGCGGCGCTGTTGACCCATACCCGCGTTGTTGAAGCGGCCCAGGTTGCCCATTAGCTGATTCAAGATAGTCACTGATTCGCCAAAGCTGGGCGTCTCGCGCTCGACAACCTCGACCTCCTTGCCGCGCTCCAGCCCGAAAGCATCAACCTGACTTACGACGCCGTCGCTTGAAACGGACCGTCACCACTTGCCGATCCTTTATCTCGCGATCGAAAATCGAGCGTGTCTCGACCAAGTCGCTGATGTAGTACCAGCTCTCCTCGCCGAACACCGAGGTGCTGGATGGCGATCCCAGGATTTGCTCGACGTCCTCCCTGGTCTGCACGCCAGGCCGAATCTGCGCCAGCCGATCAGCTTCCAGGCGATCGCCGTGGGAATCGATTCGTCCGGCACAACCTGCGGTCAGCAGGGCTATGCCTGCCAAGATCTTTATCGAGGTGGGCGGCGCGAGCCGCCTGAGCAGAGGAGCACTTGCCATTTTACTGTCACATGCCGAAATGGAGATACATCAACACTGAGGAATATCGGCACTATAGATCGGCGGGGCTGTTTCGCAAGGGCGCGTGCCCGAGTTGAGCGCCGGCCGCGAAAATCGGGCCAAGGGAAATCGGACGAAGGACGATGAGACTGTTCGCGGCGTTCCGTCGCCCCGTCGAGGAGGCTGCCGCCGAATCACTGTACCGGCTTATCGTCGCGAATTCGCGGCAGCCGGCCTTCTATGAGGAGCTGGGTGTGCCGGATACACCGGACGGGCGTTACGACATGATCATTGCGCATGTGGTTCTGGTCTTGCGCCGTCTCAATCGCGCTCACTCGGCGACTAGCGGGCTGGCGCAGGCGCTGTTCGATTTGATGTTCGCCGATATGGATCAGAACCTTCGCGAGATGGGAGTTGGGGACCTTGCTGTCGGCAAGCGCGTGAAGGGCATGGCTAAGGCATTCTACGGTAGGCTCGCCGCTTATGATGCGGCATTGAGCAGTGGCGATGCCGCGGCTTTGCAGGCGGCGTTGATCCGCAACCTGTTCCGCAAGACGATGCCGACCGACGCGCAGGTTGCGGCCGTCGCGGCTTATCTTCGGCAGGAGGCCGCGAGGCTCGACCTCGAGCCGCTGCAAGCGCTTGTCTCCGGTCGTCTCCGCTTCGGTCCAGTCCTCATAACTGGCCTGGGGGACCGCACGTGAGCGGAAAGGGCTCCGAATTCCGTCGTCCGGTAGTGGCGCATGATCTGCCGGTCGGCGGCCGGGCGTTCGATGTCGAGGCACGGCCTGACGAGAGAGCGGCGCTTGCCGAGCGATTTGCAATCCTCGCCGTCAATCACCTTCGCGCGGAAGGTGTCATTCGTTCGCAGGCCGGCGGAAAACGAGTTAAGCTCGAAGGCCATCTTGCCGCCGAGGTAGTGCAAACGTGCGTCATTACCCTGGAGCCGGTAACGGCGGCGATCGAGGTCCCGCTGGAGCGCCTCTACGGTTTTGAAGACGTCGCCGAGGAGGTCGGGAGCGGTATAGGGGAGGTCTTTCTGGATCTCACCGATGACCTGCCGGCCGAGCCGCTGACGGGCGACGTCGTCGACATCGGCGCGGCGGCCGCCGAGCAACTTGGATTGGAGCTGGATCCTTACCCCAGGAAGCCAGGGGCGCGCTTCGAGGGTTTGACGGGAGACCAGCCGGAAGAGCCCGTTGAAGCATTCGCACGCTTGGCGGGCTGGCGCAAACGCACTAACGAGGGCGGGTAATAGTTGCTCGCCTCTAGAATTTTGTATAACTAGCGCATTGTTGCCGCCGGTGCACCGCGCAGTCGTCGAGCACCGATGCTCAGGATATGACAGAGAACTCTTCGGCCGACCGCACGTTTTGCTGCTGCGCGCGAGTCGCGGCACGGATATCCGGGTTTCGCAGCTCCATGAACCATGCACTCCTTCGTTTTGGCGGCCTGCGATATCGGAGATTACCCGCTGTAACTAGACTCTCCTCGGGTTTGAGCCGAGCTGTGCTTCGGATGAGCGCCGCATGATGGAGATCGCGGCGAAGCCACTCACGATCGCCATCGATGCGATGGGCGGCGATTATGCACCGCAGATGGTCGTCGAAGGCGTCAGCCGCGTAACCAAGCGGATGGAGAACGTCCGGTTCCTGTTGTTCGGCCGATCGGACGAGATTGCGCCTTTGGTCGACCGCTTTCGCAGGCTGAGTTCGCGGGTCGAGTTGCGCGAGGCGACCGATGTTATCGCCGGGACGGAGAGGCCGTCGATGGCGCTGCGTAACGGGCGTAACTCGAGCATGCGCCTGGCGATCGACGCGGTCGCGGCCGGCGCCGCGGATGGCGTGGTCTCGGCCGGCAACACCGGCGCGTTGATGGCAATGGCGAAGTTCGTCTTCAAGACGCTTCCCGGTGTCGACCGGCCGGCGATCGCGTCGGTTTTTCCGTCCATTCGCGGCAGGACCGTACTCCTCGATCTCGGCGCCAATGTCTGCTGCGGCGCCGACAACCTCGTCCAGTTCGCGGTCATGGGCGAGGTGTTCGCCCGTAACGTACTCGGGCTGAAGAATCCCTCCGTCGGCATTCTCAATGTCGGCGAGGAGGATCTCAAGGGCAACGAAGCGGTGAAAAAGGCGGCGGCAATTCTGCAGCAGAGTAGTCTCGCAATCCGCTTTCATGGTTTTGTCGAAGGTGACGATATCGCCCTGGGCACGGTCGATGTCATCGTCACCGACGGCTTCACCGGCAATATCGCTTTGAAAACGGCCGAAGGCACGGCGCGCCTGTACACGCATTTGCTGAAGAGCGCGCTGATCAGCTCGCCTTTCGCGCGGCTCGGCGCACTGCTTGCGGGCCCGGCGCTACGGGCGATGCGAGCGCGCGTCGATCCCCGGGTATATGACGGCGCAATGTTCCTCGGACTGAACGGCGTTTGCGTCAAGAGCCATGGCGGCACCGATTCCCTAGGCTTCGCCAACGCCATTCGCACGGCCGTTCAGTTGATTGCCGACGGCGTCAACGAGGGCATCAAGCAGGATTTCGCCTACGTCTCCTCCGAATCCGGAACCGACCCAAAGCTCGCGGCGGGGTAATGCACAAAACGCGATCGCAAATTCTCGGGTGCGGTTCGTATCTTCCGGAACGGATCGTCACCAACGCCGAGCTCGCGCAACGGATCGAGACCTCGGATGAGTGGATCGTCGCGCGCACCGGCATCCGCCAGCGACACGTCGCCGCCGACGGTGAATTCACCTCCGACCTCGCGGTACGCGCCGCCGACCGCGCTCTGACGGCGGCCGATGTTCCCGCCGTGGACGTTGATCTGATCGTTGTCGGCACGACGACGCCGGACGACACGTTCCCGGCGACGGCCACGCAGGTGCAGGCCAAGCTCGGCATCACCCGCGGGGTCGCCTTCGATGTCCAGGCGGTCTGCTCGGGTTTCGTCTTCGCGCTCGCGATCGCCGACAACTTCATCAAGGTCGGCCAGGCCCGCACGCGCTCTGGTCATTGGCGCCGAAACGTTTTCCCGCATCCTCGATTGGAACGATCGCGGCACGTGCGTATTGTTCGGCGATGGCGCGGGCGCCCTCTTGTTGCGTGGCGACGATGGCGCCGGCGACCCAACTGCTCGGCCGGGGCGGCAATCAGGCGCGCGGAATCCTCTCGACCCATCTGCACTCCGACGGTCGCTATCGCGAGATTCTCTATGTCGACGGCGGGCCCTCCGCCGACCCGCACGCGTCGGCTGCGTGCGGATGTCGGGCAAGGAGGTGTTCCGCCATGCCGTCGCCAGCCTGGCCGCCGTCGCCCATGAGGCGGTCGACGCCAACGGCCTGGCAATAGACGATGTCGATCTGGTCGTCCCGCACCAGGCGAACATCCGCATTCTCGACGGTGTCGCGCGCAAGCTGGGCGTGCCGGCGCATCGCTTCATCACCACTGTCGACCGGCACGCCAATACCTCGGCGGCTTCGATCCCCTTGGCGCTCGATGTCGCGATCAGCGAGGGGCGGCTGAAGCGCGGTGATCTCGTGCTGATGGAAGCGATCGGTGGCGGCTTGACCTGGGGCGCGGCCCTCGCGCGTTGGTGAGGTCGTCTCGGCCAGTCGCCATGCCGTCTCAGGCGGATCCCACATCTCATTGAAATCGGCCATCTTCTGCGCTAATTTGAGGTATCGCCTGAATTCTCGGCAGAGGCTTGGCGGATGAGCGCAAAGACGATTACCCGCGCCTACCTTAGTGAGGCCGTCTACCAGGAGGTTGGCCTGTCGCGCAACGAATTGGCGGACCTGCTGGAGTCGGTCCTGAGCGAGATCACCAAGGCGCTTGCCGAGGGAGACACGGTGAAGCTGTCCTCGTTCGGCAGTTTCTCCATCCGTCAGAAGGGGCGGCGGATCGGCCGCAACCCCAAGACGGGAGAGGAGGTGCCGATCCTGCCGCGCCGTGTCCTGGTGTTCCGTCCGTCGCAGGTACTGAAGACGCGGATCAACGAAGGGCGGCGAGAGAGCGCGGGCAAGTGATCCTCCCCTCGACCTCACCGGACCACGTCGCCGAGCCGCGGCAACTTCAAGTCCGCCGCGGCTTTCCGCACGATCGCGGAAGTTGCGTCTGAACTAGAGCTGCCGGCGCACGTGCTCCGCTTTTGGGAAAGCAAGTTTCCACAAATCAAGCCGCTGAAGCGGCGTGGCGGCCGCCGCTACTATCGCCCTGAGGATGTTTCGCTGCTCGGCGGATCCGCAGCCTGCTCTATACCGAAGGCTACACGATCAAGGGCGTGCAGCGGCTGCTACGGGAGGGCGGCGCGAAGCCGGCGCAAGAGCCCTCGGACACGGCGGCGTCCTTGCCGGAACAAGCGCCGACAACGCGCGCGCCAGACGGCAGCCCGGCCGCACGAGGAACCCGGAAAGGACGCAATTGCGCGCCGTACTCGCCGAGCTACAGGCGCTAAGGCGGCTGCTGCGCGACGAAGGCCTCTAGGCGCGCACTCCCTGGCCTGGTTGCGCCGTGTCCTCGCCTGCCTATATAGTCGCCGCCGTCGGAGCGTGGCGCAGCTTGGTAGCGCACTAGACTGGGGGTCTAGGGGTCGCCGGTTCGAATCCGGCCGCTCCGACCATTGCTTCCGAGCCACGTTCTCGGCTCCTCGTCCGGGGTAAAGCGAGCAGCCGCCAACGCATATAGCGCGACCGCGCATCAGCAGCACCATCGTCGAAGCCCGAGGTGCAGGGCGAGCAGCGTGGCCAGGATCGCGCTCACCACCGATGCGCAGCCGTTTATGCCCCACGCCCACGGCAGCAGCGGCGGAGCGTCGGCCTGAATTGCGGACGAGGCCGAGCGGGAACGGCATGCCCATGCAGAAGGCGAGCGGCGCGATCGCCAACATGGAAATCGGCACCTTGACGAGTAGCGGCAGTCGCCGTGAGGTGCCTGAAAAGGTCGCCGAGCAAAAGCAGATGCGCCGTGGCCAGAACGGCGATACCGGCGACGGCGATCCGCGCCGCCCGGCGATCGCCGCCCACACGCAGAGCGAATGCGCGCGTGGCTCCGCTGCCCAGGCCGGCGAACACCAGGAAGGCGCAGAGTACGGCTGAGACGGCATACACGGGGTGCCCAAGAAATAGCTGAAAACGCTGAATGAAAGTCATCTCGATGAACATGAACGCGAGACCTAGGGCGGCGAAGTAGAGCACCACCCGGACGCGCGGTTGCGGCCGACATTGCGGGCCGGTGGCGCGCGCCGCAGCGCCAGCAGCGGCAACAAAATCAGCAGAATGCTGGCGACCAGCGCCTGCCCCAGTGTTGCCAACAGTACCGGATAACCCCATTCGACCAGGTTGAAGCCGGCGCGCTCTGGCATGCGCAGCAATTCCAGAGCGTCGACGTCTTCAATGTATGGAAGAAGAAGGGGCGGTCGTCGGTCGCCGGGCTAACGTCGAACTTGTAGCTGGCGAAGAACGCCGCCGCGGTCAGGTCCCAGCAGCGCCGAAGCTCCCTGATAGAACCAGGGCCGCTCCAGCAGATTGAAGCGGTTCGCCTCGTCTTCATGCATTCCGGGCAGCCAAGCGAGATCGAAGCCGCGCTCCGCGGCTGAAAGTACGGACGGCCGCTGCGTCCTCGGCGCTGAGTGCTCCGTTCTTGACCAGAAGCGTCGCCGTCCGCCAGCCGCGAATCCAGGCGAAGTCTATTGCCGGGGTCGTCGACACCGCGATCACGCAGCGCTTGCACCGCCGTGGCGAAGAGCTTCAGCGAATCACGGGGCGGCACGCTGTTCCAGCGGGTGATAGCCAGCACGCCCTCGGGCGCCAGCCGATCGAGCAGCGCCCGCATCGCTTCCAACGTGTAGATGGTGCTTACTCCCAAGCCGGGCAGGCCACCGGCGGCGGCGAACGAGTCGAGCAAGGAGATCTGCACGATGTCGTACAGTTGTTCGCTGCTCTGGACGAAACTGCGCGCATCCGCCACGTGGACGCGCACCGGCGGCGTCCGTAGACATCTCCGGCGAAGCCGGCGAACCGCGAGCGCACCAACTCCACCATCCTTGGGTCGAGTTCGACCGCGTCGATCGAAGCCGCTTGGAACATACGCGCCAGCAACACGTCGGCGCCGCCACCCGCGCCGAGCACGAGCACGCGCGGACGTGCTAGGAGATGATAGGGTAGTGCGGCGGTCTGCTCGTCGAGATAACGAAGACGATCGAACTCGCCATCAAAGCGAGTGATCGCGGTCATCCCCGAGCCGTCGGTGAACACCGCCAGCTGCTCCGGCGGCTCCTGGGTGCTTGTCAGGCTCTGCCCCGGCGCCCATCGGAAAGGAACATTAGGGTTCTCGACGACCGTCAGTTGCCCGAGCGGCCCGTGCCGCTCGGCTACCACCCGCGCGCCGGGTACGATCAGCGCCAGGCTGAGCTCCTTGTAGGGCGACGGGCGCGGCGCCAGCCACGCTTCGGGCCAGACCCACGGGATCAACACCGCCCCCGCCAAGCACGCCCCGGCCAGCAGGGAATTGCGTCGAGGCGCGCCCGAACCGACCGCCGCGGCGGAGAGCGCAAACGCCGCCGTCGCCCGGAAGCAATCGGCAACCGGCAGGAGCCACAGGAGACCGATCACGCCGAGCGAACCGCAGCCGGCGCCCAGCAAATCGCTTCGGTATATGCGGCCGACATGCTCGCCGGCAACGGCGAGCGCCAGTCCGATGCCGCTGCCGGCCAACAGGAATGGCAGCGGCCAGGACCAGGTACACTAGCATGAGTTTGACCTGCTGGCCGCGATCCCACGCGAGCTCGAGCAGGTTGAGCGGCACCACCTGCGCCACGGAGACTCCGGCGAGGATGCAAAACGCGAACAGCGCGGCCAGTACCGCGAAGGAGAGCTCGGCGCGCGCGACAAACCGGTGCCGGGCAAGGGTCAAGAGCGTGCCGCTCGCACCGTAGCCGAGCAGCGCCATGCTGATGATCATCGCCGCGAAGTGATGCCACTGCATGATCGCAAACGCCCGCACCAGCAGCACCTCGAAGGCGAGCGCGGCGGCTGAAAGCAGCGCCACCGCCGCAAGCCGGATCACCTCAGCGGCCGCCGGTCAGCGGCACGAAGCGTACCGGCAGGAGCTGCCGGGAGGTAACCGTGCCATCCCCACCCTTCTCCACAAGCATCAACTGCTGGACGAAGAACGGGCCGCCGACCGGAATGACCATCCGGCCGCCCGCCCGTAGCTGTGCGATCAAAGGCGGCGGGATGTGGCTGGCGGCGGCGGTGACGATGATCCCGTCGAACGGCGCTTCTTCCTGCCAGCCGTAGTAGCCATCGCCGGCACGCACGCGGACATTGTCGTACCCGAGGGTTGCCAGACGATCCCCGGCCTTCGCGGCAAGTTGCGGGACGATCTCTATAGTGAAGACGCGGGCCGCGAGAGGCGCCAGCACTGCCGCCTGATAGCCGGAGCCCGTGCCGACCTCGAGCACGACACTGCCCGGCTTGACCTCCAGCAGATCGGTCATCAGCGCGACGATGTAAGGCTGCGAGATGGTTTGCCCGAAGCCGATCGGCAGCGGCCGGTCCTCGTAGGCGTTGGCACGCACGTCGTCCGGAACGAATGCGTGGCGCGGGACGCGCGCTCATCACATCCAGCACACGCTGCGAAATGCCGGTCCGGCCCGGTAAGCTGCCCACGGCCTCGGCATTTGCCCGAATTGTCGCCACCATGCGGGCCCTCTCGGCCGCGAACTCGCCCGTTTCGGCCGCGACCGCGGCCTGGTTCAGCCCCGGTACAAGCAAAGCTAGCCAGAGCAGCATGGCCGCGCAGCCAAGGCGCGCCCATGCTGCCGATCGCGGTTGGACCGGCAGGCGGTCTGGCCAGGTTGGCACAGCTATTGCTGGGTTCAGAACGGCAACCAGGGTGTCTCCTTACCCTCCGCCTGTTCGCCGACATCGCGACGGGCCGCCGCGTTGCCCCTCAGAGACCCGGAAACTTTGGGGTTCGCGGATTTCGCGGACCCCATTTTTCGTCTACTTAAGCATTCCGGAAAGCACAAAAATTTGAAAGTCTGGAGTAGGGGTACACTATTATGCAGGCGATGTGGGTTTACGTCACCGCGTCATCGCGCCAGGAGGCGCTGAGCATCGGGCGAGCCGTCGTAGGCGAGCGGCTGGCGGCGTGCGCGAACATCCTGGATGGCATGACCTCTATCTATTGGTGGGAGCGGAGTTTGCAGGAGGAAGGCGAAGCATCGCTGATTCTGAAGACGCGGAGCGACCTGATCGACCGGCTGACGGCGCGCATCAGGGAGCTGCATTCGTATGCTTGCCCCTGCGTCGTGGCGATGCCGATCTCGGCCGGCAACCCCGGCTATCTGGACTGGATTTTTCAGGAGACGGCCATACCCGCGGAAGCCTAGTCGCAAACGGGCAACCGTACGCTAGCGACGGCCTGCGCGGCGATTCCCTCGCGACGGCCGGTGTAGCCGAGTCCCTCGGTAGTGGTCGCCTTGACGCTGACGCGGGCGGTAGGCACCGCGAGCAGTTCGGCAATTCGGCCGCGCATCGCCTCGCGGTGCGGCCCAATCTTCGGCCGCTCACAGATGACGGTCACATCGACGTTGACGATGGCGCCGCCGGCTTCCCTGACAAGCGCCGCGGCATGCCGGAGGAACACCTCGGAGGCCGCGCCGCGCCAGCGAGGATCGCTCGGCGGGAAGTGGCTGCCGAGATCGCCGGCGCCGATGCTGCCGAGCAGCGCGTCGGTAAGGGCGTGAAGGCCGACGTCGGCGTCGGAGTGACCCAGGAGACTCTGATCGTGCGGCACCGCTACGCCGCACAACATCACCTCGTTGCCTTCGCGGAAGCGGTGCACGTCGAAGCCGAAGCCGCTGCGACTTTCGGACGCACCGGCCAGCAACCGCTCGCCGCGACAGAGATCGTCTTCCGTCGTCACCTTGAGATTTTCCTCGTCGCCCGTCACGAGCCCGACCCGCAAGCCCGCGTGTTCGGCGATCGCCGCATCGTCGGTCAGGCAAAGCCCGATGCAGCTGCGGTGCGCCTGTAGGATGGGCGCATAGTGGAATCCTTGCGGCGTTTGCGCCCGCCAGAGACCGGCTCGCTCGATGGTGCCCGCGACCTGCACGTTTACGCCGCCGCCCGCTGCCTCGCCGCGCTTCAGAGTATCGACGACCGGAAGCGCCGGCACCGCGCCGTCCCACGTGTCGAGCGCCCGAATCACCCGATCGAGAACCTCGGCGGTGACGAAGGGCCGGGCGGCGTCATGTATAAGCACGGTGTGGGGCGGGGCATTGGCGAGACTCTCGAGGCCGCGCCGAACCGATTCCTGTCGCGATGCACCGCCGGTCGTGGGCGCCAGGAGCGGCAGGTCGCCGACCGACTCATGATAGCTAGCTTCGTCCTCGGGATGGATGACCACGCGCACCGCGCTCACCCGCGGATGCGTAACGAAGGGCGCCACGGCGCGCCGCAATACCGGCAGACCAGCGAGCAGCCGGTATTGCTTCGGCGTACCGAGGCCGAAGCGGCTGCCGCGACCTCCCGCGACAATCAGAGCGACACATGCCGACATCGATCGTTGTTCCCGCCGTGCCAAGCTTTTGCTTCGATTACCGGCTGGCAAGCTAGAGGGATCGAAGACATCTTGCCAAGAGCGCCGCCCGAAGCAGATGCTGCGGTTGGCGGGCGAGGGGGCGAATGCAGCTCGCTAAGACCCGCGCATTTTGTCCCGCGGCGGCAAGGGCGTCCGACCATGTGGTTGAGCTTCATCGCGCTGACGACGATTTTCCCCGCAATGGCTCAGGCATTCCGCGGCAGCCCATCGCGTGACGCGGTGTTCTGGGCCGCCATGACGCTTGGCATCGCCGGACCGTTGATGTGGGTTTCGGTGCACTACGCTCCGGCCTGGCAGACCGGACTGTCGGCCACCTTGTGGGTGACGATCGCCGCGAGCATGACGCTTTACGCCATCGTCGCCGTCGCGTTCCGGCAGGCTTGGCGCCTGAGCCCGCTCGTCGCGGGTTATATGCTGCTGCTGGGCCTCGCCGCCATCCTGCTGCAGGACACGGAGGGCGAGCCTATGCAGGCAACGCCAGGCGACCGTGCCTGGGTCAGTGTGCACATAGCGACGGCCGTGGTGACCTATGGTCTCGTCACCATCGCCGCCGTCGCGGCATTCGCGGCCTTCCTGCAGGAGCGGACTCTGAAGCGTAAGCGGACGACGGCGCTGACCCGGCACCTGCCGTCGATCGCCGATTCCGAGGCTCTGCAAGTGACCCTGCTTCGGTACGGCGAGACGATATTGGCGCTTGGGCTTGCCACTGGAATGGCGCTGCAGTACCGGGAAAGCGGTCACGTCTTGCCGATAAATCACAAGACTGTGCTGACGCTGGCGGCGTTCGTCGTTATCGGCGCGCTGCTGATGGCGCAACGCTGGGCGGGCATGCGCGGGCGGCGGGCGGCTAGAGCGGCATTATTGGGTTATCTTCTGCTCACCCTCGGTTACCCGGGAGTCAAGTTCGTCACCGAGGTGTTGATCCGTTGAGCGCCTTGCGGACGCCTATACCAAAAGCTCTCCGTATGAGGCAGGGGCTTGATTTGCAACATACTGCCTATCTAATGTGCAGCATCGGTCAGGTCTTCACCTGGCGAGATGTAGCCGATGTGCCGCTAGCAATATCCTCCGCCGGTCGCCGGCTGGTTCCGATGCCGGCGTGGCTGGTCTTTCGGTCCGAGGGGGGCCGCATCGGCCTCCGCCAAAGACAGGCGATTTTTCCTCCGCTCGTGGCGAGGTCAACGTGCCGCCGCCGGCGGTGAGCGAGGTGACGTTGAGCAAAGGCGCCTTGAAGTTGCGAAGACAGCTCCGTCGTAACGAAATCGACGCCGACCTGATCCTGAACGTTCTGGCGGCGGTCGTGGTCGCCGTCAACGCCGACGGGGTGATCGTCTACGTCAACAACGCCGGCGAACAATTTTTTCAGAACAGCGCCGCGAACTTGCGCGGCCATCGTCTGGACCATCTCGTGCCGGCCGACAGTCCGCTGTTTGCGCTGATCCGGCAAGCGCGCAGCGCCGGCAGCTCGGTGGTCGAGTATCACGTAACGCTCAACAGCCCACGGATCGGTCATCACGTCGTCAATCTGCAGGCATCGCCGATGCCCGAAATCGACGGGACGGTCGTGGTTTCGATGCAAGAGCGTTCGCTGGCGGCGAAGATCGACCGTCAGCTGACGCATCGCGGCGCGGCGCGTTCGGTGAGCGCGATGGCGGCGATGTTAGCGCATGAGGTGAAGAACCCGCTGGCCGGCATCCGCGGCGCGGCGCAGCTTCTGGAGCAGAGCGTCCGCCCGGAAGATCGGGCCCTCACTTGTCTGATACGAGACGAAACCGACCGGGTGTGCAGCATCGTCGACCGCATGGAGGTGTTCTCGGCTGGCGGGCCGCTGCAACGCGACGCCGTCAATATTCACGAGGTTCTGGTGAGGGTGCGCACACTGGCCGAAAACAGCTTCGGACGGTACCTGCGCTTCAACGAGAACTTCGATCCGTCGCTACCTCCGGTGCACGGCAATCGCGACCAGTTGGTCCAGGTGTTCCTCAATCTGGTCAAGAATGCCGCCGAAGCCGCGCCTCAGGATGGTGGCGAAGTATCGTTGATGACTTGCTATTGGCACGGGGTTCGCTTCGCCGTCGGCGAAAACCAGGTGCGGACGAAATTGCCGCTCATGGTCGCCATTCAGGACAACGGAGAGGGCATCCCGGAGGACATCAAACCGCACTTGTTCGAACCCTTCATAACGTCGAAGCCGAAGGGCAGTGGCCTGGGCTTGGCGCTGGTCGCCAAGATTATAGGCGACCACGGCGGCGTCATCGAGTTCGAGAGCGAACCGAACCAGACGGTGTTCAGGGTGATGCTGCCTATGCATTCGCCGCGGACGGAGGACGCCTCGTGACCACGTCGACCGTGCTTGTCGCCGACGACGACGCAGGAATCCGCACCGTTGTCGGCCAGGCGCTCGAACGCGCCGGTTATCAGGTTCGGGTAACCGGCACTGCCGCGACCCTGTGGCGCTGGATTTCCGACGGCCAAGGAAACGTCGTCATTACCGATGTCGTGATGCCGGACGAAAACGGACTCGACCTGATCCCGCGCATCCGCAAGATCCGGCCGGAGCTGCGGGTGATCGTGATGAGCGCGCAGAACACTCTGCTCACGGCCGTGAAGGCGACCGAGCGCGGCGCGTTCGAGTATTTGCCCAAACCGTTCGATCTAAACGATTTGATCGCGGTCGTCCGGCGCGCCTTGGAAGCGCCTCGGCAGGTGCCGGCGCAGCAGCGTGGGGAAGGCGAGCAGCAGGAAGAGCAGTTGCCGCTGATCGGCCGTTCGCCGGCCATGCAGGAAATCTACCGGACGCTCGCCCGCCTGATGGTCACCGACCTGACGGTTCTGATCAACGGCGAGTCGGGCACCGGCAAGGAGTTGGTGGCGCGCGCTCTACACGATTATGGCAAACGACGATCGGGGCCGTTCATAGCCATCAACATGGCGGCCATCCCGCGCGAATTGATCGAAAGCGAGCTGTTCGGCCATGAGAAGGGAGCATTTACCGGCGCGACGCACCGCAGCGCCGGACGTTTCGAGCAAGCCGAAGGTGGGACGTTGTTCCTCGACGAGATCGGCGACATGCCGGCGGAAGCGCAGACGCGGCTGCTGCGCGTTCTGCAGGAAGGCGAGTATACCACGGTCGGCGGCCGCGCCTCGATCCGTTCGAATGTGCGAATCGTGGCGGCCACTCACCATGACCTCCGATCGCTGATCACGCAGGGGCTGTTCCGCGAAGATCTCTATTTTCGTCTCAACGTCGTGCCGATTCGCCTACCGCCACTGCGCGAGCGGAGCTTCGACATCCCCGAGCTTGTCCGACACTTCATGGGACGGGCGGCCAGCGAGGGCCTGCCGCCGAAGATTCTCGACACGGGGGCCATGGAGCGGCTGAAGGCATATCGCTGGCCGGGCAACGTACGCGAACTGGAGAACCTCGTAAGGCGCCTCGCCGCACTGTACTCCGAAGAAGTGATCGGCGTCGACGTCATCGAGGCGGAGCTCGCGGATGCGACCCCGGCCACGCCGGAACCGGAAGCTGACGGGTTGGGAAACTCCGTGGAGCGTCACCTGCGTACCTACTTCAACGCGCACGGCGACGCTCTGCCGTCTCCCGGCTTGTTCGACCGGGTGCTTCGCGAGGTCGAAAAGCCGCTGATTATCCTCACGCTGGAGGCGACCCGCGGCAACCAGATTCGGGCGGCGGAAGTGCTCGGCTTGAATCGAAACACGCTTCGCAAGAAAATCCGCGACTTGAACATTCCGGTGGTACGGGGGGGCGGGCGGTGAGCCCACGGCCACGCAAATCATTCGCTCGCCGTTATAACCTGCTTTGGAAAATCCTGGATCGCCGCTGGGGTATCGAGCGCAAGCTGGCCTTCGCGGTCGTGCTGGCGGCCGTCATCTCCGGCACCGTCACCGTGTTCTCATGGACCGGCGCGGCGGACTTCGGCCCGGACCCCAATACGGTAGTCGTCCTCCTCTACCTGGACACGATCCTGCTCCTGCTGTTGGGGGCGATCGTCGTCCGTCAGCTCATGCGTGTCTGGGCGGAGCGGCGGCGCGGCCTCGCCGGCTCCGGCCTGCACGTCCGGATCGTCATCCTCTTCAGCCTTGTCGCGGTCACGCCGGCGATCCTGGTTGCTGTATTCTCGGCGCTGTTCCTCAATTTCGGCATTCAGGCGTGGTTCAGCGAGCGGGTGCGCACCGCCGTCGAGTTGTCGAGCGCCGTCGCCCGGGCGTATCTTGGCGAGCACCGCCAGAGCATCCGCGCGGAGGCGTTCGCCATGGCCAATGATCTCAACCGGGAAGCTGCAACCTTGATGCGCAATCCGGAGATCTTCGAACAACTCCTCGCCGCGCAGGCAGGGGTGAGATCGCTGTCGGAGGCGACGGTGATCGATGGCAACGGCAGAGTGATCGCCCAGGCGACGCTCAGCCTAGCTCTGCAGCTGGAGCTGGTGCCCTCGGAGGCGATCGAGCAAGCCGATCGGGGTCAGGTAGTACTGCTGACCAGCGAGCGCGACGAACGTGTGCGCGCCGTTATCAAGCTGAACCGGTTTATCGATGCCTATCTGGTGATTGGCCGTTTTATCGATCCCGAGGTCCTTGCCGAGATACAGCGGACCGAAATGGCGGTCGCGCAATACCAACGGCTCGAGCAAAGCCGCGAGGGCATTCTCATCACCTTCGTCATGATTTTCGTTATCGTCGCCCTGCTGCTGCTGCTCGCGGCGGTGTGGATGGGGCTGACCCTCGCCACCCACATCTCACGGCCGATCAGCGGCTTGATCGCCGCGGCGGAGAGAGCCCGAGACGGCGATCTCTCGGTGCGAGTTCAAGCCAACGACCACGATCGGCGAATTCGGCATGCTGGGCCGCGCCTTCAATCGGATGACCAGTCAGCTGCAGAGTCAGCAGCAGGGTTTGCTGATGGCCAATCGCGATCTCGATGAGCGCCGCCGCTTCACCGAGGCGGTCCTGAGCGGTGTCTCGGCGGGGGTGATCGGCCTGGATGCGCACGCGACGATCAACTTGCCGAACCGTTCGGCCTCCGAGTTGCTCGGATTCGATCTCGACGCCGCCAGGGGAACTCCCCTGGCCGAGGTTGTCCCGGAGATGGCGGGACTGATCAGCAACGCGATCGAGCAGCCGGACCGCTCTTGCCAATCGGAGATCAGACTGATCCGGGCGGGGCGGCCGCGTACCCTGATGGTTCGCGTCGTCGCCGAGCGCTCGCAGGGCGAGGTGCTCGGCTATGTCGTTACCTTCGACGATATCACGGCGCTGGTCATGGCCGAGCGCAAGGCGGCGTGGGCCGACGTCGCCCGACGGATCGCCCATGAGATCAAGAACCCGCTGACACCCATTCAGCTTGCGTCGGAGCGACTCAAGCGAAAATACTCGCGCGAGATCAAGTCGGATCCGGATACGTTCGTGGCTTGCACAGAAACCATCATCCGTCAGGTTGAGGACATAGGCCGCATGGTCGATGAATTCTCTTCCTTCGCCCGGATGCCGCGGCCCGAGCTGAAGCTGGAAAACTTGAACGAACTTGTACAACAGGCGGTATTCCTGGAGCGCAATCGGTTCCCGCACATCCACATCGAACTGGACGTTCCCGAGCAGCCGGTAGAGTTGTTGTGCGACAGTCGCCAGGTCTCGCAGGCGTTGATCAATGTCCTCAAGAACGCCGCCGAGGCGGTAGAGGGCCGCAACGGGCTGAATGCCGTGCTGCCACCGGGCTGGATCGGCGTCACGGTCCGCGAGGAGATCATCAACGCCGTGCAGCGACTGGTCTATGTTGATATCGAGGACAATGGCCGGGGATTGCCGCGAGGAAAACCGAGATCGCCTGACCGAGCCATACGTGACGACGCGTGCCAAGGGCACGGGCCTCGGTCTCGCCATCGTCAAGAAGATCATGGAAGATCATAACGGAGACTTGTCGATCGAGGATCGGGATGGCGGCGGAGCGCGGGTTTCGCTGGTGTTCAAGGAAGCGCGCGCAAGACTGAAGTCGCGGAACGCCGCCACGGTTGTCGAAGTCGAGCTCCAGCCGTCGTATGCTGCCGAGCTGCACGCCAATGGCTAACCAACCACAAGCGATGACCGAAGATATCTTGATCGTCGACGACGAGGCGGACATCCGCACGCTGGTGGCCGGAATACTCGAGGACGAGGGTTATGAGGCGCGCGAGGCGGGGGACAGCGACCGAACTCTCGCGGCCGTCGCGGTTCGCCGGCCGAGTCTGATCCTGCTCGATATCTGGCTGCAGGGCAGCCGTCTCGATGGCATGCAGATGCTCGAGCAGCTGAAGCAGGAGCACCCGTCGGTACCAGTAGTGATCATGAGCGGCCATGGCACCATCGAGACGGCGGTCCAGGCCATCAAGCTCGGCGCCTACGACTTCATCGAGAAGCCGTTCAAGGCCGACCGGATGATTCTCGTCATCAAGCGGGCTATCGAGGCGGCCCGGCTGAAGCGCGAGAACGAGGAACTGCGAGTTGCGCGCGGGCAGCGGCCTCGAGCTGATCGGCCACTCGGCGTTGATCAATCAATTGCGCCAGGCTATCGAACGAGTGGCGCCGACCAACAGCCGAGTCTTGATTTCGGGCCCCGCCGGTTCCGGCAAGGAGGTTCTTGCCCGTTCGATCCACGCCCGCTCCCGTCGCTCGGCTGGACCGTTCGTCGTCCTGAACTGCGCGTCGATGTCGCCGGAACGTATGGAAGTGGAACTATTTGGGGTCGAGGGGCCGCTCGAGGGCGCGTCGGTGCGTAAGATAGGCACGTTCGAGGCCGCGCATAACGGTACCCTGCTGCTCGACGAGGTCGCCGATCTGCCGCCGGAAACTCAAGGCAAAATCGTACGCGTCCTGCAGGAGCAGACGTTTCATCGGGTGGGTGGCGAAACGCGTGTCGACGTAAATGTGCGGGTCATCGCCTCGACAACCCGGGATCTCGGCGAGGAGATCAAAGCCGGCCGCTTCCGCGAGGATCTGTTTTACCGTCTCAGCGTAGTGCCATTGCGGGTTCCGGCATTGCGAGAGCGTCGTGACGATATTCCTTTACTCGCCCGGCACTTCATGGCACGCGCCGCGGAGAGTTCCGGGCAGCGTCCGCGCGGCATCAGCGAGGACGCGATGGCGGCGCTGCAGACCTATGACTGGCCGGGGAACGTCCGGGAGTTGCGCAACATAATCGAGCGGCTGCTGATCATGGCGCCGGGCGGAATGGACGATCCCATCCGCGCCGATATGCTGCCGGCCGAGTTCGACGCCAACTTCGCGGCGTCACGGCGTTCCGACCGTTCGAGCGAGATCATGGGTCTGCCACTGAAGAACGCGCGCGAAATCTTCGAGCGCGAGTACCTGCTCGCCCAGGTCAGCCGCTTTGGCGGCAACATCTCGCGAACGGCCGCGTTCGTTGGCATGGAGCGGTCGGCCCTACACCGCAAGCTCAAGTCGCTCGGCATCCAGGGCGACGATAAAGCCCGGCTCGCGGGCGATTAGCCGGACCGGTCGGCCGGATCGACAAGTCCGGAGGTCGAAATGAAAATCGTGATTTGCGGCGCGGGGCAGGTCGGCTTCAACATCGCCCGCCACCTGACGCTGGAGGGAAGTGACGTGATCGTCATCGATACGTCACCCGATCTGGTCCGCCGGATTAACGACAACCTTGACGCGCAGGGCGTAGTAGGGCACGCGTCGCGGCCGGACGTGCTGGAGCGCGCCGGAATCGCCGACGCGGATATGATCGTCGCCGTGACGCAAACAGATGAAGTCAATATGGTGGCCTGCCAAGTGGCGCACTCGCTGTTCGAGGTCCCGATCAAGATTGCCCGCGTGCGCGAGCAGAGCTACCTCGACCCTGCCTGGGCCAACCTGTTTTCCCGCGATCACTTGCCCATCGACGTCATCATCTCGCCGGAGGTCGAGGTGGCGAAAGCCATCCTTCGCCGGCTGAGGGTGCCCGGGTCATTCGAGATGATCCCGCTCGCCGAGGATAAGGTGCGGCTACTGGGGGCTCGCTGCGAGTCGCACTGTCCGCTGATCAACACGCCGATCAAGCAACTGACCCAGCTTTTTCCAGACTTGAACATCGTTATCGTGGGCCTCGTGCGGAACGAACAGCCGGTGCGGCTGACCGGGGAGGATGAGCTGCGAGTAGGCGACGATGTCTACTTCGTGGTCGAGACCGAACAGGTGGTCCGGGCAATGGCGGCATTTGGCTACGAGGAGCCGGAGGCCCGGCGGCTGCTAATCTGCGGTGGCGGTAACATCGCCATGCTGCTGGCTCAGGAGATCGAAGCCGCGCACACCGGAATCAGCATCAAGATCATCGAGACAAACGCCGAGCGGGCGGCATCGGTGGCGAGCAGGCTGAGCGAAACGATCGTTCTGCACGGCGATGTGCTCGATCCCGAAATCCTGAAGGAAGCAGGGGTCGCCGCGACGGATACCGTGGTCGCGGTGACCGATGACGACGAGACCAACATTCTTGCTTCGCTGCTGGCAAAGAGACATGGTGCCCACCGCGCGATCACGCTGCTGAACAAGGGCGCGTACGAGCCGCTGATGACCACGCTCGGCATCGATGTTGTCGTCAGTCCGCGCAACATCACCGCTTCGACGATCCTGCAGCATGTCCGCCGGGGCCGTATCCATTCGGTTCATACCCTGCGGGAGGGGTTCGGCGAACTCATCGAGGCGGAGGCTTTGCAAACATCGAGTCTGGTCGGCGTGCCTTTGCGCGAGATCAAGCTGCCGCCGGGTGTGGTGATCGGCGCCATCGTGCGCAACGGCCAAGTCGTCAGCCCGCGCGGCAACACCGTCATCCAGAACAAGGACCGAGTAATTCTTTTCGCCACAGCCGACGTCGTGCGCAAGGTAGAAAAGTTGTTCTCCGTGCGTCTCGAGTACTTCTGAGCCGCTGCACGTGGGCAGGATTGTGTATGTCGACGGTCGATATGTCCCTCACCGTCGCGCCTATGTGCACGTCGAGGACCGTGGCTACCAGTTCGCCGACGGTGTTTATGAGGTGATCGCCGTAAACAGAGGCCGACTGATCGATGAAGAGCCGCATCTGGATCGGCTGGCCCGTTCGCTCGCGGAGTTGCGGCTGCGATGGCCGATGAGCCGGGACGCCTTGCGCCTGGTGATGCGGGAGATGATCCGGCGCAACCGGCTTGTCGGCTTGGGGTCCTTATATCTGCAAATAACGAGAGGTGTCGCAGCGCGCAATCACCTCTTCCCCGTGCGGGCAGAGCCCGTTCTGGTGATGACGGCAAGAGCGCTGCCGCCCTTCGACCGGCAGGCGGCGCGCCGGGGAGTCCGGGTAATCACCCTCGACGATCTTCGCTGGCGGCGCCCGGACATCAAATCCATTTCCCTCTTGCCGAACGTACTCGCCAAACAGCAGGCGTTCGAAGCGGGAGCATACGAGGCGTGGTTGGTCGACGAGAGAGGGATGGTCACCGAGGGGACCGCGTCCAACGCGTGGATCGTCACTGCCGCGGATGAGCTCGTTACCCGCGCGGCCGACCGCTCAATACTCAGCGGAATCACCAGGGCGGCGGTGCTCCGCATCGCGCGGCAGCATCGGCTGCGGCTAGCCGAGCGTCCGTTCACTGTAGAGGAAGCAAAGGCGGCGATCGAGGCCTTCCTGACGAGCACCACGTCCTGGGTCAAGCCGGTGGTGGAAATCGATGACGTACCGGTTGGCGACGGTGTCGTTGGTCCGCTCACCGAGCGGCTGCTCGCTCTCTATGCCGCGCACGCGGAGCAGAACGGGGGACCTGAATGATGACCTCGCACATCGTGTCCGTGGCGGCGGAAGCTCTAGACGAGCGCCGAAGGCCGCAAGCGATCATCTTCGATTGGGACAACACGCTGATCGACAGCTGGCATGCCATCCTGGATGCGCAGAATCACACGCTCCTGGCATTCGGTCTCGATCCCTGGACTCTCGAGGAGACCAGACGGCGGGTTCGCGGCTCGATGCGCGACTCGTTCCCGGCCCTGTTTGGCGCACGTTGGCGCGAGGCGGGGGAGGTGTTCTACCGCCGATTTACCGAGCGGCACATGCAGATGCTGCAGCCCCTGCCGGGCGCGGCGGCGCTGCTGGAGGAACTGCATGCAAGCGGCCTCTATCTCGCTGTCGTCAGCAACAAGAAGGGCGATTATCTGCGGAAGGAAGCGGCCCATCTCGGCTGGCAACGGTTTTTCGGCCGCATTGTAGGGGCTTTCGACGCGGCGCGTGACAAGCCCGCGGCCGATCCCGTGCATCTGGCGCTGGACGGATCCGGCATCCCGCCGGGGAGCTCGGTGTGGTTCGCGGGCGATGCCGACATCGACCTCGAATGCGCTAGCAATGCCGGTTGCGTTCCGGTGTTGTTGCGTGAGATGAAGCCGGAACCCGGAGAGTTCGACCCGCACGTGCCGGCCGTTCACGTGAAATGCTGCTTGGAGCTTTCAAAGATACTACGAACTCTGTAATCTGATGCGGGGGTAGGGCGCCAAAGCATATCCACGGTCACTCACCGGTGATGCATATCTCGGTCGGGGCGCATTCGTGGCTTGGGGGTCTTCGAACTAAATTGCCGGTATAAGACCAAAACAGGGAATTGACCCATGTCCGCTGAAAAATCACAAAATGTACAAGATGTTTTTCTCAATCACATCCGGAAGAACAAGACTCCAGTCACGATATTCCTTGTTAATGGTGTAAAGTTGCAGGGCATCGTTACTTGGTTTGATCAGTTCTCGGTGTTGCTGCGGCGGGACGGGCATACCCAGCTTGTCTACAAGCACGCGATTTCCACCGTGATGCCGTCCGTACAGATCCAATTGTTCGACCCCGAGAAAGAGAGCGCGGCCGCGAGTTGAGCCTAGGCGCGGCTCATCCGCGTGCCTGACCCGCGCGGCCCGTCCGCGGCCAAGACATGCATCGTCATTCACCCCGTGACTCGCGGCGGCGCCGCCGATGGTATGCGCAGCGGCGAAGCGAGGCTGGCGGAAGCGGTCGGCTTGGCTCGGGCAATCGACCTCACGGTCGTTCAAGCGGATGTCGTCAACGTTCCGAACGTTCGGCCTTCGACCTTATTCGGCGCGGGCATTGTCGAGCGCTATGCCGAGCTGATCAAAACCCACGAGAACGCTGGTGCGGCGCCGATCACCGTCGTAATCGTCGACGCGGCGCTGACGCCGGTACAGCAGCGTAATCTGGAGCGCGCCTGGAACAGCAAGGTGGTCGACAGGACGGGGTTGATTCTCGAAATCTTTGGCGAGCGGGCCCGTACCGCGGAGGGCGAGTTGCAGGTCGAGCTCGCGGCTCTCACCTACCAGCGCAGCCGGCTGGTGCGCAGCTGGACACACTTGGAACGGCAGCGCGGCGGCTTTGGCTTCGTTGGCGGCCCGGGTGAATCGCAGATCGAGACCGATCGCCGACTGATCCGCGACCGCATCGCCCGGCTGAAGCGCGAGCTGCAGCAGGTTCGGCGAACCCGCGACCTGCACCGGCGGGCGCGACGTCGCGTTCCCTATCCCATCGTCGCTCTCGTCGGTTACACCAATGCCGGAAAGTCGACCCTCTTTAACCGCTTGACTCGCTCCGAGGTGGCCGCCCGCGACCAACTGTTCGCTACTCTCGATCCGACGATGCGGGCGCTCGATCTGCCATCCGGGCGCAAGGCGATTCTCTCCGATACGGTAGGCTTCATCTCGGACCTGCCGATCGAGCTGGTGGAGGCTTTTCGCGCTACGCTGGAGGAGGTGACCGAGGCTGATTTGGTAGTCCACGTCCGTGACGCGTCGCACCCGGAGACCGAGGCGCAGAAGCGTGATGTCGACAAAGTTCTGAACAGCCTCGGCCTGGCCGAGGTCGTCGAGACAGGCTCGGTTTTGCAGGCCCTGAACAAGATCGACCTGATGCCGGATGAGGAGCGGTCGTCGCAGGCGAACAGAGCGGCGCGTGACCAGGGCCGGGCGATCCTGCTTTCGGCGCGCACCGGCGAGGGCTGCGACGAGCTGCTGCGCCTGCTGGACGAGCGCCTAGCCGCCTCGATGCAGGTGATCGACGTCAGCCTGTCGCCCGGGGATGGGGCGGCGCTCGCCTGGCTATACCGGCATGGCGAGGTCGTTCGGCGCGAAGTCGGTGGCGACGCGATCCGGCTGCAGGTGAGGTTGTCGGCGCCGCACGCGGCACGCTTCGCTCGCCGAAACGCGGAGCCGATCTCCACGCCAGGCGGCGCCGAGAATTATTGAGCGCGGGCGCTCGGGCTGCCCGGCCCTTGGCAACCGCTCGCACCACTGCCACCGAGGCTTGTGCAAGGGTCCGCGGCTCAGTAGATAATGCTCATGGCGGATCCGACGACTCAGCGGCGGTGGCGGCAGAAGTATCGCTTCGTCAAGCGACAGCTCAATGTGATGGCGCGCAAGCAGACGCACGACGCGCTGCAGGCATTTGCGCGGGCGTTCCGGCTGCGCGGCAAGGGGGAGGCGGTGGCTTTCGCCTGTTTCGTCACGCGGGCGCTGATGCAACGTGCCGAGTATAGCGCGGAAGCGGCGCGGATGCTCGACGACTTCGCGCTCGGTTACCACCGTGACCGGGAACTGCACTCAGCCTGATCGCTGGTGGGCGGGCCGAACGAAGCTTCTCGGCGCACTCTGAAAGTCGGAGATGGTTCCACCGCTGCCCGACCCGTCGCACGTCAGCCGCATCATCCGCGATGTGGCGAGCCGCGAGATCCTGCCGCGCTTTCGTAATCTCGGTTCCGGCCAAGTCGCGCAAAAGAGTCATGCGCGCGACCTGGTCACGATCGCTGATACCGAGGCGGAGCGTTGCCTCACCGAGCTTCTACGCCCCCTTGCGTCCGGCAGCGCCGTGGTCGGCGAGGAAGGCACCGCAGCCGATTGCGCCATTCTCGCGAGGCTCGGCGAAGACGCGCCGGTGTGGCTGCTCGATCCGGTCGATGGGACGATGAACTACGTCTCGGGCACGGCCTGCTTTGCCGTTATCGTCGCGTACTGCGCCGGCGGGGAAACCCTCGCCGGCTGGATCCACGACCCGATCGCCGATAGCATGGTCTGGGCGGTGGCCGGCGAGGGGGCCTGGCTCGAAGAGCCGACCGGCAGGCGACGCGTACGAGCGTCACTTGGCGGCGACATCGGTTCGATGAAGGGATCGCTCACCCGCCGCGCCGCGGACCGCCTGTACGGCGCGCTGGCGCGCGCGCGGCGTACAGCCGCCCGAGATCGTTCGCTACGGCTCTGTGGGGCGCGAGTACATGGATCTCGGGGTTGGCTCCATCCACTTCGCCCAGTACACGCGACTGAAGCCCTGGGACCACGCCGCCGGCGTATTGATTCACCGCGAGGCGGGAGGATACAGCCGCCTGCGACGCGACCGCTCGCCCTATCGGGTTGAGCCATATATCGTCGAGGAAACGTTGTTGCTGGCGCCGGACGAACCAACATGGCGAGCCCTCGATACGATGCTGGGCTGACCGTTCGGCGGCGTAGGGGCGAACAACCTGGCGTGGCGAAACAGGAGGAAGCGGGCATGGGCGCGCGGGCAGCATTCATCGGTCTCGGCGTGATGGGCTTCCCCATGGCCGGCCATCTGGTAAGGGCGGGACACGAGGTCACCGTCTATAACCGGACGCGGGGCAAAGCCCAGGCTTGGGTACAACAATTCGGCGGCCGACTGGCCGACACGCCGGCCGAGGCTTCGCGCGACGCCGAGTTCGTGTTCGCCTGCGTCGGCGACGACGATGATCTTCGCAGCGTCGCCCTGGGCGAACTCGGCGCCTTCGCGGGGATGCGGCAGGGCGCGATATTCGTCGACCATACGACTGCTTCGGCGCAGGTG
Organism: uncultured Alphaproteobacteria bacterium; assembly: GCA_963786265.1. GTDB lineage: Bacteria > Pseudomonadota > Alphaproteobacteria > Rhodospirillales > Defluviicoccaceae > Defluviicoccus. Next base: position 65,179 of record CAWAYT010000031.1, on the reverse strand, counting down.
GCGCGCGCCCTCGCCGACCTCGCGCACGATCAGGGCGTGGGCTTCCTCGATGCGCCGGTGTCTGGGGGGCAGGCCGGGGCGGAGAATGGCCAGCTGGCGATCATGGTCGGCGGCGATCCCGCCCACTTCGCCCGCGCCGAGGACGTGATGTGGGCTTACGCCAAGGCGATCACGCTGGTTGGCCCGGTGGGATCGGGCCAGCTTACCAAGATGGTCAATCAGATCTGCTTGGCCGGGCTGACGCAGGCGCTCGGCGAGGGGCTGAACTTCGCCGCTCGAGCCGGTCTCGACCTCGAAAAGGTGCTTGGCGTCATCTCCAAGGGCGCGGCCCAGTCATGGATGATGGACAATCGGTCGCAGACGATGCTCGCCGACCAGTTCGATTTCGGCTTCGCCGTCGACTGGATGCGCAAGGACATGGCGATAGCACTCGACGAGGCTCGGCGAAACGGCGCCAGCATGCCGGTAACCGCCCTGGTCGACCAGCTCCTATCGAATGTGCAACGCATCGGCGGTGGCCGCTGGGACTACACGAGCTTGATCAAACTGCTGCGTTGAGTCTATGACCAGCAGGCGGCGCGGCGCGAGCCGGATGCCAAGATCAGCGCACATCCGGTGTCTCGCATTGCAACTAAGTCAATCGCGCGCGTGTTTTGCTGGCTGCGGCAATCACGTGGAGCAAGGAAGGCCCGTCATGCGGATCGTTGATGTGATGACGCGTAACCCCCAACCAGTGTCCCCGGATGCGACACTGCAGGACGCGGTCCGGCTGATGGATGACCTGAACGTCGGCGCGTTGCCGGTCTGCGAGGGCAACCGGTTGGTCGGTATTCTCACCGACCGCGATATCGTTGTCCGCTCGACCTCCGCCGGCCATGACCCGAAGGCCACGAAGGTAGCCGAGGCGATGACCACGGAGGTGCACGCCTGCTTTCTCGACACCTCCGTGCACGAGGCGATGGGGATGATGGAAAGCCTGCAAATCCGGCGCGTGCCGGTGCTCGACGGCGACCGCCGCCTGGTCGGCATCGTCTCGCTCGGCGATCTCGCCACCGAGCAGCCGGCCGACGCCGCCGACACGCTCGAAAAAATCTCGCAACCGTCGCGCCCCGACCGGTAGCCGAGCGACCAGCGCGTTGTTTTTGACCACTGTCCGAGCAAGCGATGGTGGCCGGGTCGGCCATACTCAGCCGCTCGCCGCGCTTCATCCTCTCTCAACCGGGAGAGGAATGGGGTTCGGCGCTCTCAAGGGCAACTGAACGCCTGGATTCCCGTCTGCGCGCGGCCCAAGATGAGTGCGTGGATGTCGTGGGTGCCCTCGTAGGTGTTGACCGTCTCCAGGTTCAGCACGTGCCGGATGACGTGGAAGTCATCCATGATGCCGTTGCCGCCGTGGATGTCGCGCGCCGCTCTTGCGACATCGAGCGCCTTGCCGCACGAATTACGCTTGATCAGTGAGACGAGCTCGGGGGCGCAGCGGCCGTCGTCCATTAGCCGGCCCGCGCGCAAGGCGGCCTGCAAGCCGATCATGATCTCCGTCTGCATGTCGGCCAGCTTCTTCTGCACCAGCTGAGTGGCGGCGAGCGGCCGGCCAAACTGCTGGCGGTCCAGCGCGTACTGGCGGGCGGCGTGCCAGCAGAACTCGGCGGCGCCCAGCGCGCCCCAGGCGATGCCATACCTCGCCTTGTTCAGGCAGCCGAATGGTCCTCGCAAACCAGCCACTTCCGGGAACATGTTGTCTTCCGGCACGAACACCCGATCCATCACGATCTCGCCGGTGGAGGACGCGCGCAAGGAGAACTTGCCCTCGATCTTCGGCGTCGAAAGTCCCCGCATACCGCGTTCCAGCAGGAATCCGCGGATGCGGCCATCGAGCTTCGCCCAGACAACCATGACGTCGGAAATCGGCGAGTTGGTGATCCACATTTTGCTGCCGGTGAGTACGAAGCCACCGTTCGCGCGCTCGGCGCGGGCTCGCATTGCGCCCGGGTCGGAACCGGCGTCGGGCTCGGTCAGACCAAAACAGCCGATGACCTCCCCGGTAGCGAGCCCGGGCAGCCACTTGCGACGCTGCTCGTCGGTGCCGTAGGCCCAGATCGGATAGATAACCAGCGACGACTGCACGCTCATCGCCGAGCGGTAGCCGGAGTCGACCCGCTCTATCTCGCGCGCGGCGAGGCCGTAAGCGACGTAGCCGAGGCCGGCGCCGCCGTATTCCTCGGGGATGGTCGGGCCGAGCAGACCGAGTTCTCCCATTTCGCGCATGATTGCCGGATCGAAGTGCTCGTGCCGGTGCGCCTCTTTGACGCGGGGCAGGAGCTTCTCCTGTGCGTAGCCGCGGGCGCTGTCGCGAACGAGGTGCTCCTCCTCGGTCAGTTGCTCCTCCAGCAGAAAGGGGTCCTCCCACTGGAATGCCACCGCCGCGCTGGCCGCCGTGTAACCTTCCATGACATCACCTCTCCTGCATGCCGAGATCAGCCCTTCGGCGCGTCGCACGGATAGAACTCGATCGGCTCCGAAGGATGAGCTGGCAGCAAACTGGCCAGCGACCGACAGGTTGCGTCCCAGCAAAGCGTATAGTCCTCGCCCAATCGCGAGTTGGCCAGCAGCAAGCGCGTCATCGGTGGCGTCGCGGGAACATAATGCCAAAGATTATCGCTCAGCACAGCGCCCGGCGGCGGCTCCATGCCGGCGCCGCTGCCGCTGACCGCCGCTTCGACGGGACGCAAACGTCCCTGTTCGATTCGCCAAGTCTCCCGCCATTCCGTCTTCTCCACGGAATGCGTCCAGACGAGTGTGAAGGTAGTCGCGGGCAATAGGGCCACGAGTGTTTGGGCGAGTGCGATACACAGCGGCATCGGCGACCGAACCCGCCTCGCGGCAACATTGCGGGATGCGCGAGACCTTGCTAACCGCGAGTAGAGTACGAGTCCGACAGGTCTGTCTAACGGCCATGCAATGATCGACTAGACCCTCGAACACAGAGGACTTGCCTCGCCTATCTCAGCACGCCCTTCTCTCGATAATAACGTTCCGCCCCGGCGTGCAATGGCACCGGCGAGCCCTGCGACGCGGATTCGAGCGAGATTCCCTTGGCGGCGGAATGCGCGGCGGTCAACTCCGCCAGGTTCTCGAAAATGCCCTTTGTCATGGTGTAGACGACATCGGCCGGAACGCCCTCGCGTGTCATCAGTAGGTTGTTGATGGCGACCGTCATCACCTCACGATCCTCGCCTTGGTAGGTGCCTGCCGGAATAGGCTTCGAGAGATAGGCCGCGTCGCCGATCTTGGCTATTACTTCCGGCGGGATCGGGACGACGGTGATCGGCACGGAGCTCGCGAGATCGCGAATCGAGGCCACACCGAGACCCGCGGATTGCAGCGTGGCGTCAAGCTGACCGTCTTTCATCAGCTCGACCGATTCTCCGAATGGCAGATACTGGACCGACATCATGTCATAGGAAAGGCCGGCAGCCCTGAAGACCCGACGGGCGTTGACCTCAGTGCCCGACCTCGGCGCGCCAACGGAAACGCGTTTTCCCTTGAGATCGGCGAGTGTCTTGATGCCGGAGTCCTTGGTGGCGACGATCTGTATGTAGTTTGGATAGATCGCCGCGATCGTGCGCAGTTTGTCGAGCTTCGACGAAAAGCCTACGTCCGCCTCGCCCTTCCAGGCGAAGCCTACCAAATCACCGAGCGCAAACGCGAGTTCGCCACGTCCTGCCTGCAGCAGGTTTAGGTTCTGGACGGATGCCTGGGTCGCTTGCACCGTAACCTTGGCGTAGGGGAGCGCCTTGCCGTAGATGGCGGAGAGTGCGTTGCCTAGCGGGTAATATACGCCGCTGGTGCCACCTGTCAGGACATTGACGAACTCGGTAGGCGGCTGCTCCTGTTGTCGTTTCCGCCATTCCACGAAACGGGCGAACAGCGCCTCCCTGCTCTCGGCGCTGGCGGCGCGGCGGCTGCCGCCACTTTCGTTCATAAACGCCAGGAACTCCTCGAAGGAGCTCTTAAGGCCGATGTCGTAACCCGTTCCTGCCGTCGTGGTCCGCCGATCCAGCCAGTCTTGCGCCGGCTGAAATCGCGTCCAGCCAGGCAGTTCGGCCGCTAAGTTCACTTCCTGCCACTTCGGATGCCGGGGCGCTTTAAGGAACTCTTCGAAACCGTTGAAGAACGCATCGACAAACGCCGCGACACGTTTGTAACGCTCTTTGCTTGGGTCCCAGTTGTAGACCGCCATCACGGCGCCAACGGCAACGGTGTCCGTGGATTGACCGTCCGCGATCAAGCCGGGGTAGTCAGCATGGGCGAGGGAGGAAGGCAAGTAGATCTCCAGCAATTCCGGCGTCAGCGGGACGGGCACGAAATGCAGGTTGCTCCCGGCCTCGATCTTTCGAAAAAGCTCGGTCGGCTTACCGGCGACGTAGACCATGGCGGCGATCTCGCCGGCCTTCACTTTTTCCACCGCGAGCGCCTGATCGAAGTTGGTCGCCTCTATCTTCAGGCCGAGCGTATCGAACAACGTCGAAGCGGTCATCGCCGTGCCGCTGCCGGCAACATCCACGTTGACGCTTCTTGCCGGCAAGGTCGGCCAGTTGGGCAATGTCCTTGCCCGCGAGGATGTGCACCTCTTCGTTGTAGAGTTTGGTTACGTAGCGGATGCGCTGGGCGATGTTGGGGTGCAGGTTTTCCTTGCGGATAAAACTCAAGACGTCCGACTGGACGATGCCGATATCGATGCCTCTCAGATAGAGCAGGTCGGTGATGTTCTGCACCGATCCCTTGCCGATGATCGGCAGGATGCGTAGCTGGTCGCCTTTGTCGAGAACCGCCGCGAGATCGCTGGCGATGCGGATGTAGGTGCCGTTGACGCCGCCCGAAATGATCGCGACTGTGCCTTGATTGACCCTGTTCCGCAGAACGTCCGGCGATTGCGCGACCGCGTGCTCCAGATGCCCGAGCAGAAGGGCGATAGTGAAGACAATCGCCGCCACGCCTCGCATCATTCTCGTTCATCCGTGCTGCCGCCGCCGGTTCGTCCGCCGGGTGACGGGTAAGTGTCAGGTATGCGGTGGCCAGTGTCACAAAAGCCCAAGCCTGCGGCAAGCCGCAAAAGACCGCCGCTTTGTTCGCCGACCAGCTGGCGTCGCACCCCGAGGACGCGCTTCCCTTTGGGTCGACAAGGCTATTGATGGCTCAATCGGCACTGGCGGCATCCGGATAGAGTTGGAATAGAAGCCAGCGACCCCGCGCAGCCTGTCCAAGCATGGCGGGAGAACCACCCCTGCCGAGCCGTGTTTCACTCTGCACAGAGTTTGACGGGAAGTTCCTGAACAGGATCCACGTTGGGGCGTTTGGCCGATGGCTGGAGAAGCTATTCGCAAGGAGGAAGCGGAAATGAGTGCAATGCCAGCGGGAAAGATCACCTTCATCGGCGCCGACAAGACCAGCCGGCTCGCCGCGCGGCTCGACCTGCCCCATGGCGAACCGCGCGCCTTCGCGCTCTTCGCGCACTGCTTTACCTGCACGCATAACGTCTTCGCGGCAACGCGTATCGCCCAGCGACTGAGAGCCCACGGCATCGCCGTGCTGCGCTTCGACTTCACGGGGCTGGGGGCGAGCGAGGGCGAGTTCGCCAACACCAACTTTTCTTCCAATGTGGGCGATCTGCTCGCCGCGGCGGAATGGCTCAGGTCCGAACGGAAAGCGCCGGAGCTGCTCATTGGGCACAGCTTGGGCGGCGCGGCTGTGCTGGCGGCCGCAAAGAGCATCCCGGAAGCGCGGGGTGTGTGCACCATCGCCGCTCCCGCCGAACCATCGCATGTGGTCCGCCATTTTCAGCCGGCGATCCCCGAGATCGAGGCGCGGGGCGAGGCGGAGGTGCTACTCGCCGGACGTCCGTTCCGCATTCGCAAGCAGTTTCTCGAGGACATCGAAGCGCACAAGCTGGCTGACGACATCGCCCGGCTGCGGCGGCCGCTCCTGGTATTTCACTCGCCGCTCGATCAGGTAGTCGGCATCGACAACGCCGGGCGTATTTGGGGGGCGGCGAAGCACCCGAAAAGCTTCATCTCGCTCGACAACGCGGACCACCTGTTGTCGCGCCGCGAGGATGCCGCCTTTGTCGCGGACATCATTGCGGCTTGGGGCGAACGCTATCTTGAAGCTGCCGAGGCCGTGCCTGATATCGTCTCGAGCGATGCCGTCGTCGTCAGCGAGACAGGAACCGGAAAGTTTGCGCAGGCGGTTTCGGTTCGAGGAAAGCATCAGCTGACCGCTGACGAGCCGGAGGCCTATGGCGGCACCGACACCGGCCCGAACCCTTACGAGTACCTCACCGCAGGGCTCGGCGCCTGCACCTCGATGACCATTCGCATGTACGCCGACCGCAAGCGCCTGCCTTTGCAGGGCGTCAAGGTGTCGCTGCGATACGGAAAGGTACACGCCGAGGACTGCGCCGAGTGCGAGACGAAGGAGGGCGCGCTCGATCGCATCGAGCGGGAGATCGAGCTTGCGGGTCCGCTTGACGAGGACGCCAAGACGAAGCTGCTGGAAATCGCCGACAAATGTCCGGTGCACCGCACCCTGCACTCGGAGGTGTGGATCGAAACGAAACTGAAGGGATGACCGATCGGAAACGCGGCAGATAGGCCAACTCCCGAATTCACGTTCAATTGTTCTTGCACGTACGCTCGAAGATGTGTCACGGTGTGAATTTATGTGACACACCTTGCTAGGTGAAGACGAGGTATGAAACAGATTAGCATTCGCGAAGTGCGTGCCGTACTTCCGCGGCTCGATGAGGTGCTAGCGCGAGAAGGCAAGCTCATCATCACCCGGCACGGCAAGGCTATCGCCCGCCTGCTGCCTCCAAATGCGACGGCAAAGATGCCATCACGCCGAGACCTTCGAGAGAGCATGCCGCCGCTATCAGTGGGCAGCGAGGTGTACATTCGTCAGGATCGCGATGAACGATGAGCGGCCCTTATGTGGACACCAGCGCGCTCGCGAAATTGTACTTGAACGAACGAGGGTCCGAACAGTTTGAGGCCTTTCTTCTGCGCCAGGAGAGAGCGGTGATCAGTCGCCTCACTGCTCTGGAGTTTCGCTGTGTCCTGGCGAGGCGCCGCCGGGCACAGGAGCTGTCCCCCCAGGCTGAAACGGATGTGTTCAGGCAGTTTCGCTCCGATGTCTTCAACGGCTATCTCGAGGTGCATCCGCTATTAGATGAGCACGCGCACACGGCTGTGAAATTGTTGGAAAGGTTCAAGGAACATCCGCTCCGCACGCTCGATACCCTGCACCTGGCGATCGCGGCCGCCCTCGAGGTCGCGCTGCTCGCGACTGCTGACCAGGTTATGGCGCGTGCGGCCGTGGCAATGGGGTTTCAGGTCGAGGTGTTCGGGTGAAGCCGGCAGGCGCAAACCGCGCGTGCGCTGGTACTCTTGTCGCAGCGCCGATTTCAGTGAAAGTCGCGCGAGTGGACGTGGAACCTCGCCTCGTCCTGGGCGCTGCTCGCGGCCACGTCCGACGTCAGACGGCCGAGTAGGCTGTCGAGGGCGACGAGACGCTCGGCCAGCACGTGCACGACGATGCCGTCCCGCTGTACCGGCCCCTCTACGCCGATCATCGTCGATTGCAGGACGACGCGGCGGAATCGTTCGAAGGTGTTCGGCCAGACGATCAGGTTGGCGTTGCCGGTCTCGTCCTCCAGCGTGATGAAGATGACGCCGTTGGCGCTGCCCGGCCGCTGCCGGGTAACCACCACCCCCGCCGCCTTGACCCGCCGGCCTTGTGGCAACTCGGCGATCCGGCGGCTCTCGAGATAGCCGTCGCGGGCGAGGCGGGAGCGAAGCAGCTCGACCGGGTGCGCCTTCAGCGACAGGCGCAGCATTCGATAGTCGTCCGCAACCTGCTCCCCCAGCGGGGCTGCCGGCAGCATCACGGCCGGCTCCCGGCGCTTCGGCGGCCGCCGCGAACAGCGGCAAGGGGGCCGGGTCGAGGCCGCTGATCTGCCACAGTGCACGTCGGCGGTCCAGCCCGAGGGAGCCGAACGCATCGGCGGCCGCCAGTGTCTTCAACGCCGCAAGGCCGAGGCCGGTGCGCCTTGCAAGATCGGCGACCGAACGGTAGCCGGCGCCGCGTGCTGCCGCGATCGCATCCGCGTCCTGCTTCGCCAGGCCCTTTATCTGCCGGAAGCCGAGGCGCAGCGCGAGCGCGGCGTCGGCGGCATGGCGCCACCCCCGACGCCCCTCACCCTCCGGCTGCGCGGGTCCCTCCCTCTCCCGCGAGGGGAGAGGGAACGCGGGGCCATCCCTGATAACCCTCTCCCTCGATGGGAGAGGGTGCGAGCGTAAGCGAGCGGGTGAGGGTCGGCCGCGGAGAAAGCGCCTCCAGCGTGCAGTCCCGCTCGCTGAAGTTCACGTCGACCGGCCGCACCTCGACGCCGTGCCGGCGCGCGTCGCCGACGATCTGCGCCGGCGCGTAAAAGCCCATCGGCTGGCTGTTGAGCAGCGCGCAGGCGAAGACCGCGGGGTGGTGGCACTTCAGCCAGCCGAGACGTAGACGAGCAGCGCGAAGCTCGCCGCGTGCGACTCCGGGAAAGCCGTACTCGCCGAAGCCCTCGATCTGCTGGAAGCAGCGCTCGGCGAACTCAGTGCGCATAGCCGCGCTTCGATCATGCCGTTGATGAACTTGTCGCGAAAGCCGTGGATGGTGCCGGAGCGGCGGCAGGTGGCCATCGCGCGGCGCAGCCCGTCGGCCTCGCCCGGCGTGAAGCCGGCGGCGACGATGGCGATCTTCATCGCCTGCTCCTGGAACAGCGGCACGCCCAGCGTCTTCCGAGCACCTCCGCCAACTCCTGCGACGGGAACTCGACCGGCTCCTCGCCGCGCGCGCCGCCGCAGGTACGGATGCACCATGTCGCCCTGGATCGGCCCGGGGCGGACGATCGCCACCTCGATCACCAGGTCGTAGAAGCAGCGCGGCTTCAGCCGCGGCAGCATGGTCATCTGCGCCCGGCTCTCGATCTGGAACACGCCGACGGTGTCGGCCTCGCACAGCATGTCGTAGACGGCCGGGTCCTCGGCCGGCACGGTGGCCAGCGTCAGCGTCCGCCCGCAGTGGCGCTCGATCAGCTCGAACGCCTTGCGCACGCAGGTCAGCATGCCGAGCGCCAGCATATCGACCTTGAGGATGCCGAGCGCGTCGAGGTCGTCCTTGTCCCACTGGATGACGGTGCGCTCCGGCATCGCCGCGTTCTCGATCGGCACCAGCTCGCTGAGCGGCCTTGGTGATGACGAAGCCGCCGGTGTGCTGCGAGAGGTGGCGCGGGAAGCCGATCAGCTCGCCGGCGAGGTCGATGACCATGCGCAAGCGTGCGGATCGGCGGAGTCGAGGCCGACGCTCGCGCACGTCCGCCGCCATCACCTCGTCCCAGTGGCGACGCCAGAACACGCTCTGCAGCGCCGCGATGGCATCGTCCGGACAGCCCGAGCGCCTTGCCGACGTCGCGCAGCGCCATCTTCGCGCGGTAGCAGATGACCGTCGCGGTCATGCCCGCGCGGTCGCGGCCGTACTTGTCGTAGACGTACTGGATCACCTCCTCGCGGCGCTCGTGCTCGAAGTCGACGTCGATGTCCGGCGGCTCGTTGCGCTCGGCGCTGACGAAGCGCTCGAACAGCAGGTCGAAGCGCGCCGGGATCGACGGCGGTGATGCCGCAGGCAGTAGCAGACCGCCGAGTTCGCCGCCGAGCCGCGGCCCTGGCAGAGGATGTCCCGCGTCGCGGGCGAAGCGGACGATGTCGTGGACGGTCAGGAAGTAGGGCGCGAAGCCGAGCTGCTCGATCAGCTCCAGCTCGTGCTCGACCTGCGTTCGCACTTTGCCGGGCACACCCTCGGGATAGCGCTCGGCGGCGCCCTCCCAGGCGAGGCGAACCAGCTCCTGCTGCGGCGTGCGGCCTTCCGGGACCGGATCGACCGGGTATTCGTAGCGCAGCTCGTCCAGCGTGAAGCGGCAGCGGTCGGCGATCTCCAGCGTGCGGTCGATCGCCTCCGGCATACCGCGCGAACAGCCGCGCCATCTCCTCCGGCGGCTTCAGGTGGCGCTCGGCGTTGGCATAGAGGCGGAATCCCGCCTCGCGGATCGTGCAGTGTTCGCGGATGCAGGTCAGCACGTCCTGCAGCGGCCGGCGCTCGGGGCTGTGCACATGGATATCATTGGTCGCCACCAGCGGGACGCGCACCTGGGCGGCAAGCTCCGCCAGAGCCGTTAGGCGGCGCTCGTCATCACCACGATAAAGTTTGCTTGCCGCGAGATAGATACGATCATTGAAGTTTCTAGTTAAGCTTAGAAGGGCTGTGGAAAACTCCTCGTTCAGCTGCTCCGGCGGCAATGCCACGATGATCTGTCCCGCGCCGTGGGCGAGCAGGTCGGCAAGCCAGATCCGGCACTCTCCCTTCCGGGCGCGCTGCCTTCCCATCGACAGCAGCCGCGCCAGCCGGCCGTACGCGGGGCGATCCGTCGGGAAGCACAGAACGCTGAGGCCCGCTCCCAAAACCCTCTCTCTCGACGGGAGAGGGTGCGTGGTCGCCAGAATCTCCCTCTCCCGTCGGGAGAGGGTTGGGGTGAGGGGAATTTCCGGCCTCCAGGTCGAGCCGGGCACCAACGACGAGACGGATCCCAACCTGTTTGGCGACGACGTGCGCGCGGACCACCCCCGCCAGCGTATTGCGGTCGGTAATACCGATTGCGGACAACCCCAGCGCCGCCGCTGTCACCACCAGCTCCTCCGGATGCGAGGCGCCGCGCAGAAAGCTGAAGTTCGTGGTGACCTGCAGTTCGGCGTAGCGTGGATGCATACAGCGGCTCATCCGAACATCCCGTGCAGGTACCAGCGCGGCGGGCGGTCGGGTCGGAAGTATCCCTCGCGGTAGATCCAGAAGCGCAGGCCGTCGTTGTCTTCGACCCGATAGTAGTCGCGGATGCGGGACAGCGCCTCCGCGCCGTGACCGCCATCCGCAAGCCACCACTCGGGGCCGATCCGCTCCGGGCCCTCGGCGCGGGCGATCAGATAGCGGGTGCGGCGCCAGCGGAACAGCGCCGGCGGCCCATCCGGCACCGGCGCCACCACCTCGATCGGTTCCGGCGAGACAAGCAGGTTGACCGGACGGGGCTGGCGGGATCGATGATCTTCGATATCGGCCGTTTTTCCCTCACCCGCTGCCTCCGCTCGCCTCCCTCTCCCGCCGGGAGAGGGATGGGGTGAGGGTGGGGCGGCAAACCACATCATCGCCGGCATCTCGCGGCAGGCGCGCTCGGGGATATGGCTCGGGTGTGGGACGAGGTGGACGACGGCGTTGCCGCCAAGCCGGTTGCCGAGACGGTCGACGAGTTGCGCCAGACTCTCCGCCCGTGCCGCCTCGGTATCAAGGCCGATCCTGGCTTGCGCCGGCGGCAATGGATTGACGACGAGTGCGCCCAGCGTCATCACCTCGATGCCAAAGCCGGGGTCGAGGCTATCCAGCTTCTCGCCGAAGAGCCGCCGCAGATGGCCGGGCGTTCGGGTCGGCCGGCTGGTGCCGACGGCGGCCCGCGCCACTGTGCCGTCGGTCCGGAAGGCGGCGAGCTCCAGCCGCCGCGCCCCATTGTGCGCGGTCTCGAGGCGAGCGCAGATATCTACTAGTAGATGATCGAGGGCGGCGGCCACGTCATCCCGCCGGCCGATCGGCTCGGCGAACGCCAGGCGAGCCCGGAACGCCGGCGGTCGGCCGACGTGGCGACAGCGGCTCGTCAAGCCGGCCCGATCGCCTGGTCGAGTCGGCGGAGCAGAGCTTCGCCGAAGCGGACGGCCAGCGGGGCGCGCGGTAGCGTCAGCAGATCGCCGATCCGGCGCAGTCCCATCCGCCGCAGCGCGGCGGCGATGTCCGGCTGGCAGCCGTAATCCACGCACCGGCAGCGGCGCCAGCGCCGTTGCCACAGCACCCTCCGGTCAACACGGTGATCTTCTCGACCGGCGAAGCGGGCGATTGCCCAGGCGGCGCCGGCGGTCTCGGCGACCGCCGCGCTCGCCGAGGAAAAACCAAGTTTTTCAAGCCGCCCGACAAGATCTTCGAGCATCACCTTCTCGCCGCCGAACAGATGAGCGCAGCCGCTCGCGTCCAGCCACAGTCCGGCGCCGCCGCCGAACTCGCCTGGATAGCCGGTCTCCCTATCTACCGCCGTCCACGGCGTGTACCGGCCGCACCAGTCGGCGAGCGCCGAGAGCGCCCGATGATCGGCGAGAGGGTCGGCCGGCTCGACGGTAAGCGTCGGCAAGAGCGCCCGGGCATCGGCCAGCGACATACCTGTCCGGATGCCGAGGGAGCGAGCCGCTGCGTCGGCGGCGGCGATGTGGAGCCCGCCTTTGCCGGCGGCGGCGGTCGCCAGCGCTGCTGGTCCGCCACGGGACCTGGCCCCCGCTTCAGACTGCGGCGCCTCGGTCGGGCCGCGCCTTAGCCGATATAGCCGGTCGGTCGCGAAGTTCGGCAGCCACACAGAGACGATGCGTCTCATCACACCAATCCAAGAGCCAGCCGGCCGGCGCGGTCGAAGCGGCAACGCAATAGTTCGAGCCGCCAGCGGATAGGGGGGCGGAGGTCCCCACTCCAACCCTTTCCCGGTGGGAGAGGGGGCCCGCGCGGCGTAAGGGCGAGGGAACTCGGCGCCGAGGTCACCCGCCAGCGGGTAGTCGCCGAACCGGCGGCGAGAGCGGCGCCCGGCGGCCGCAGCAGCAGCCCGGTCACGCTGCCTATTTCCGCCGCCAGTTGTAACCTGCGTAATGCGATCGGCGGGACTGTGACGGTGACCTCGCCGAGTACCGCCGAGACGGCGCCACTGCGCAGGCTTTCCTCCATCGACCACAGCACCTCGATCTCCCGGCGGGCGCGGACCAGCAGCAGCCGGCGCGGATCGAGGCCGAATGCCGCAACCCCGGGGCCGTATAGACTTACGCCGTGCAGGCCTGGATCGCGGCGGCACCAGACGACGCTACCGTCGCCGCCTGCTAGGCCGGCAAGCAACACGGCGCTAAAGCCGATCGCCGCGGCGCCGGCGTCGGCCGCGACGATCTCGTGCAGTCGCGCTCGCGGCAGCCCGCCACCCGGCAGAACAGCGTCTATTTGGGGAATGCCGAGCGGCAGCGCGTCCCGCGATCGCTGCATGCCGGCTGCAGCCAGCGCCGCCGATTCGCTCGATTCTGGCTCGCAAGTCCGCTATCCGAGCGCGATCGGTTTCGCGGGCGGATGCAGAAACGGCGGGCTCGGCAAAAAGCTCGATGGCGGGAGGCATCCGTGCGTCTCATCTCGGCCATATGTTCATGGTATGTTCTAAATTGGACAGATGTACCAGAGGAGTCAACCATGGAGAATAGGAGAGCATTCGGCAGCGACACGTGACCAGGCATGCCGGCCATCCGCCCTTAGAAAACCGTGTTCAACCACCATGAAGGATGAGAATGGCTAGTGCCTCGTTACCATGCCGAGCGGCGCGGCCCAACCCGTCCCGCCCACTTCCGAGCATTCGCATAGCGTCATATCAACAAGTGAGTTGCGGGGATCATAAACAGCTCCGCGAAGTTCGGCACCGGACAAAGTTGGATGTTAATCAGAGAGATACCATGTATGACGAACTCCACGCGCGTCCAGCGGTTGAAATAGCGCCGCCGTCTCTGCTAACGCATCTAGCCTATACTACGGATCACGGACGCAATGGAGGTGATCGTCAATTTCTCATCAGCAAAAGACATCGCATAATCGATCTGATAAGGCAGTGCTACCAGAGTTTTGGCTGTATACTACCATTAGATATTGCTAGCCCTACCGACGTCTTTACCGAGAGCGAGCAATTCCTACATCAGACAGACATATTATCACAATTCAAACGACAAGGGACGTTGGCAAAGGAAAACAACAAATGCATTATTCAAACTCACACAGAGTTCCTTAGCATCACCTTCCTGCAACAGCGAGAAACCTTGACCGACTACGATTGGTCGGCGATACCGGAAATCATCCAAGAGTGGCGATCGGACGATTTCCACCCCGACATCGCTACACACATACGTATAGAAAAACGCAACCCCGAACAGGATATCACTCATAACCTTGCACGAACATTCAATGGTCATTTTAGTAAAGAGTTCATGATAAGCGATATCTACCGTGATCTATTAGCGTCGCAAGTGAGCGATGGAGCGTTGGTATGGACTCCCTTCCGCCCATTTGAAGACGACTTCAATAGAATATTGGTGCGCAACGTTGAACTTTCCGGCGCTAGACTGGGCCGACTTGCTCAACGTTTATCAGAAATCGATACCTATGTATTTATGGCGCTTCTCGGTTTGGACAGCGCCCGCAACCAGCTGAGAATACTCAGACAGCATCAGAACGATTTGAGCTCGATGCTATCCCGCACGTCCGATAGTAAAAGCGACAAACATCAAGTTTACGAACAATTATCCGTGCTTTCCCGGTCTACCGCAAAAGACGTCGCCTCCACCCGCTACCAATTCTACGCCAGTCGCGCCTACGCCGATCTGGTATGGGAACGGGTCGAAGAGTTACGGGAACAGAGGGTCGCCGGTTGGCCGCGCCTCGGCTATTTCCTCGAGAGGTCGTTCAGGCCGGCGGTTCAGACATGTGAAGCCGCTCTCAATTTCCAAAATGGGATTTTGCAGAGCATCGAACAGGCAGTTGAGCTGCTGGGCGCCGGTGTCAGCATAGATCTCGAACTCGAGGGAAAGAACATCGAACGCCGCATGCTCTACTTGACCATCGCCATCCTGGTTCTGACGGTCATGGCGGCCTTGTATTACACCTCACACGTACTCCACGACTGGAACCTCATCGTGTTGCCCGGCTCGGCTGGCGGCCATTAGTTTGGGCGATGGCCCCGTAGTGGCGCATTCAGGAACGGTCCATCCAGGCGGGCGCTCAATGAAAGCGATCGATGCCAAGACCATCCAGCGAGATTTCCGGCGTCCGGCCGAGCACGAGGTCGGCGATGACCCGGCCGGAGCCGCAGGCCATGGTCCAGCCCAGCGTGCCGTGGCCGGTGTTGAGGAACAGGTTGTCGAACCCCGGTCGGCCGATCACCGGCACGCCGTCCGGCGTCGAAGGCCGCAGGCCGGCCCAGAACTCGGCGCGCTCGACATCGCCGCAGTCGGGAAACAGCTCCATGGCCTTAGTGAGCAGGAAGCGGGCCCGTGCTTCCGTCACCGACGTATCCCAGCCGGCGAACTCGGCCGTGCCGGCAACCCGAAGCTGGTCGCCGAGCCGGCTGTAGACCATCTTGAACTCGTCGTCGATCAGGCTCAGGGTGGGCGCGCCCAAGTGCCCACCGATCGGGATCGTCACCGAATAACCCTTGCCCGGATAGACCGGCAACGCCACGCCGAGCGGCTTCAACAGCAGCGGCGACCAGCTGCCGAACGCCAGTACATAAGCATCGGCGTCGATGCCGCCGCCGTCGGTTTCGACTCCGACGATCCTATGACCGGAGCGAAGCAACCGGCGCACCGGCTGGCGCCATTGGAACTGGACGCCGAGGCCCTCGCACAGTTCGGCGAGGCGCAGCGTAAAGGTGTGTGCGTTGCCGCTCTCGTCACCGGGGCTGAAGATACCGCCGACCAGCCTGTCGCGCGTCCAAGCCAAAGTCGGCTCGAGCGCCACGCACTCGTCGACGCTGACAATGCGCCGCTCGCAGCCCAGCTCAGTTCATCAGCGAAGAACCGGGCAAGGCCTCCGCGTAGTCGCCGCGGATTGCGGAATATATGCAGGATGCCGAGGGTGAGCTGGTCGTACTCGATGCCGGTCTCCGCCCGCAACTCCGCCAATTGGCCTCGGCTGTAAAGCGCCACCCTGAGCGCCCGCTCGATGTTGGTGCGCAGTCGGCCGCGCGTGCAGTTGGCGAGGAAGCGGATTAGCCAGGCCGCAAGCGCCGGATCCCAGCGCGGATGGATGAGCAGCGGCGCATCGGAGCGGCCCAGCCACTTCAGAGCTTTAAGCGGGGTGCTCGGAGTGGCCCAGGGTGTCGCGTGGTTTACCGAGATCTGGCCACCGTTAGCGAAGCTGGTCTCCAGCGCCGGGCCTGGCTGGCGATCAACGACCGTCACGGAAGCGCCGCCCTTGGCGAGAAAGTACGCGGTCGTGACGCCAATGACGCCGGCGCCCAACACCGCGACTTTCATGCAGGCCCCCTTCGGCGGCACTGTTCCGAGAACACGCCGTCCTTCTTGCGCATGCCAGGGGTTATAAGTTTGACAGGCGCTTTGCGCCAGTCCGCGACACCGATACAATCGCTGCAACTGACGCGCGCGGGTACCTGGATGGATGACGAAATTCTGACCGTCGAGGAGATGTATCGAGCCGATACCGCGGCGGTTGCGGCGGGCGTGCCCAGCCTGGCGTTGATGGAGGCTGCGGGCCGTGCGATCGCCCGCGAGATTCGTCGCCGCTGGCGACCGCGGCCGATAACGGTGCTGTGCGGCCCGGGCAACAACGGCGGCGACGGCTTCGTCGTCGCGCGCGTCCTGGCCAGCGAGGGTTGGCCGATCCGCGTCGGTTTGCTTGGCGCGCCCGAGACGCTGCACGGCGATGCCGCCACCAACGCGGCGCGCTGGAGCGAGCGGATCCGGCCGCTCGATCGGGCATTGCTCAACGACGACCGGCTCGTGGTAGACGCGCTATTCGGCGCCGGACTGGCGCGTCCACTCGATGGAATGGCCGCCGAGCTGGTCGAGGAGGTCAACCGGCGCGGCCTCGACTGCGTGGGCGTCGACGTGCCTAGCGGGGTGCACGGCGATACCGGGGCGGTACTGGGCGCTGCTCCGCACTGCCGCCTGACGGTGACATTTTTCCGCGCCAAGCCCGGGCATCTGCTGCTGCCCGCCAGCGAGCTGAGTGGCGAACTGGTCGTCGCCGACATCGGCATCCCGGAGCGCGTACTCCAGAAGATAGCGCCACGGACATTCGCCAACGGTCCGCCGCGGTGGCGCGACCTGCTTCCCCGGCCGACCCCCTCCGCCAACAAGTACACTCGCGGTCACGCCGTGGTGCTGGCCGGCCCCGAGATGACCGGAGCCGCGCGGCTGGCCGCGGACGCGGCGCGGCGGATCGGCGCCGGCCTGGTGACGGTGGCCGCTCATCCGGAGAATCGTGCGGTGATAGCCGCCGGCAGTCCGGGAACGATCGTCGCCGGCGTTGCCGACGAGAACGCCTTCCAAGAGCTGATTGCCGATCATCGCCGCAACGCTGTGTTGATCGGACCGGGTGCGGGGGTGAGTAGGTCAACCCGCGCCTGCGTCCTGGCGGCGCTCCACCTTGGCAAGGCATGCGTTCTCGACGCCGATGCGTTCACCGTGTTTCGCGACCATGCACGAGCCTTGTTCCGTTCCATCGCCGGGCCGTGTGTGCTGACGCCGCACGAGGGCGAGTTCGCGCGGCTGTTCGACCACCAGGGCGACAAACTCGACCGCGCCCGGCGAGCAGCGGCGGCAAGCGGCGCGGTGGTGTTGCTGAAGGGGGCGGACACGGTAATCGCCGCACCAGACGGGCGCGCCGCGATCAACACCGGCGCGCCGCCCGATCTTGCCACCGCCGGCAGCGGCGACGTGCTGTCCGGCATGGTGCTGGGCTTACTGGCGCAAGCAATGCCGCCTTTCGAGGCGGCCTGCGCCGCGGCCTGGATGCACGGCCGGTCCGCCGCTCGGTTTGGCGTGGGCCTGATAGCCGAAGACATCGTGGATGCAATACCGGCGACCATTGGGGCATTGCGTCTGGATAACGAGCGGCACTGGCTTCGCAATCAAAGCTTTCCGACGTGAACAGGTGAACGCAGGAAGGTTGCGATCCGAATGGAAATCAAGGCTCTGACCAGGGCTGAAGACGGCGGCAATCTGCTTAGGCAGGCGTTGCGCACGCTGCGCTATCGCTGGCACAACATCGCCGGCTATGTTTATGATGCCGAGGCGGCCAGCACCCGGCCGGATCTGCCCGAAGACGACCGCGAACGGCTGCGTCGGCAGATGAAGGAATGTCTCGAGGCGCGCGGCGGCGAAGTTTCAGCGCGCGCCAGGGCAGCGGCGCTCGGCGAGGCTTACCTGGCGCTCGACGCGAGCGGGCGCGAGCGATTCCTGCACATGCTGGCCGAAGACTTCGACGTGGTCGAGAACGACGTAGAGGCGGCGATCGACGAATGGCACGCCGCTACTACCGCCGCGGATCGAGGACGAGCCCGGCGCAAGCTGCGGCAGGCGCTGGAGCCGCCGCGGATAAAGCTGCTAACCCAATTCAACAGCCTCCCGGACGGCATCAAGTTTCTTGTAAACATGCGCGCCGAATTGCTGGCGGCGGTGGCCAAGGACCCGAAGCTCGCCGGATTTCGAGCACGACCTGCGGGGGCTGCTCGCCACCTGGTTCGACGTCGACTTCCTCGAGTTGCGCAGAATAACCTGGGACACCGCGTCCGGCGCGCTGCTGGAGAAGCTGATCACATACGAGGCTGTCCATCCGATCGAAAGCTGGAACGACCTAAAGGACCGCCTGGACTACGATCGGCGCTACTTCGCCTATTTCCACCCGCGAATGCCGAACGAGCCGCTGATCTTCGTCGAGGTCGCCCTGGTCAACGGCATGGCCGGCAACGTGCAGGCGCTGCTCGATCCGGCGGCTCCGGTGCAGGATCCGAAGCTCGCCGACAGCGCGATTTTCTACTCGATCAACAACGCTCAGCGCGGGCTGGATGGCATCAGCTTTGGCAATTTCTTGATCAAGCGCGTCGTCGACCGGCTGTCGAAGGAGTTCCCGAACCTGAAGACCTTCGCCACGCTGTCGCCGATACCGGGCTTCCTTCCATGGCTGAAGTCAGCGCTGGAGCAGGGCGACAGGGATCTGCTTCTGCCCTCCGAGCGCAAATTACTGAGCAATGCCGCGGGCGTGACGAGGCGGGCCAAGGGCTGGCTGAAGGAGACGCTGAAGTCGTCCGCGTGGCGCGATGACGAGGCTGTGGTGAAAGCGCTCCGGCCTGTCCTGATGCGTCTTTGTGCTCGCTATCTCGTCCGCGAAAAGCGGCCCAGCGGAGCGGCGATCGACCCGGTCGCGCATTTTCACCTGAGCAACGGCGCGCGGATGGAAAGGCTCAACTGGATGGGCGACAGATCGCCCAGGGAATGTGGCAGTCGGCGGGTCTGATGATCAATTATCGCTATGATCTGGCCCGGATCGACGCCAACCACGAAAACTATCGGTCGATCGGCCGACGGGCCATCTCCTCATCGATCAAGGGTCTTCTCGGCGACTGAGCCGACATCGATGTCGATGATGATTGACAGACGGTGACACTAATCTAGAGTTCGCGATCCTGCTGGCGGGCGCGACGTCCCTGCGGGCGTGGTGGAACGGTAGACACGCAGGATTTAGGTTCCTGTGACGAAAGTCGTGGGGGTTCAAGTCCCTCCGCCCGCACCACCGAAGATCGTTGCTTCGAGGTCGAATTCGCCGGCCGAGGGGATGTGCGCCCTCGCGCGGCATCACAGTTTCACACCTGCAACGTGAGCCATGGAAGTCATCGAGACACAGATTGACGAACTGACGCGGCATTTCAGGGTCGCCCTATCATCCGCGGACATCGAACGTAAGGTCGATACTAAGTTGAACGAGCTCGCCCAATCGGCGCGGCTTCCCGGTTTTCGGCCGGGCAAGGTGCCAGTCGGCCTACTGCGCAAGCGCTATGGCGCATCCCTGAAGCACGAAGCCCTCGAAGAGGCGGTAAGCCAAAGTTCGCAAGCGGTTATCAGCGAGCGCGGAATTCGCATCGCGATGCCGCCCCGCGTCGAGCTCGCCCAATCACCGGAGCAGGGTGAGGTCGCGTACACGATGGCGGTCGAATTGCTGCCCGAGATTACCCCGCCGGACTACGCGGCGATTCGTCTGGAACGGCTGGTGGCCGAGGTCGATGAGGACGAAGTAGATCGGCGCTTGCGGAGGTTCGCCGAAGCGGTAGGCGAGGAGACGCCTGTCAGCGAAGCGCGGCCAGTCCAGACCGGCGACATCGTCGTTGTCGACATCCTCGGCCCCGAGGACAAATGGCCCTTCGATACCGAGCATTGCCAAGGCGTGCGGATCACTGTCGGCGAGGAAGGCCCGTTGCCGGGCTTCGGCGACCATCTGCTCGGGCTGTCGGCAGGCGACCGCTCCAGTGTCACAATGACCTTGCCGATGGGCATCAAGCGCCAGGATCTGGCGGGAAGCGAGAAGACGTACGAGATCGAGATCAAGGAGCTGCGCACCCGCAAGCCGGCCGACATCGACGACGAGCTGGCAAAGCAGGGCGGCTGGAACGATCTCGAGGATCTGCGTGGGTGGCTGCGGCAGCAGCGCGATACCGAGTTGAAGTCGTACACACGAATGCGGTTGAGGCGCGCGCTCCTCGACAGGCTATCCGAGCTCTACGGCTTTGGCGTCCCAAAGGGTCTGCTGGAACGCGAATACGGAACGCTGGTTCGGCAGCTGGCGGATGAATCGGACCCGGCGGAGACAGGCGAAGGCGCGGCCTTGAGTTCCCCCGAGCACGTCCACGACGAGCATTGCGGGCACCAGCATGGCAACTCGCACGAAGACGACCCTGAGCACACGCATCATCACGAGCCTGCGGATGCCAGCGCCGAGGCAAGATTGTCGCCGGAAAAGCGTCAGGAATATCGCGCGCTGGCTGAGCGGCGGGTGCGTCTTGGGCTTGTGCTTGCCGAGATCGGTCGCGTCAATAATCTCCGCGTCACCCAGGAAGAGATCGGCAAGGCGATGATTGCTCAGGCGCGGCGTTTTCCCGGGCAGGAGCAGATGGTGCTCGAGTTCCTCCGCAAGAATCCGGAGGCGCAGGAATTGCTCGCCGCGCCGATTTTGGAAGACAAGGTCGTCGACTTCATCTTGGAGATGGCGGAAGTCAGTGAACGCACGGTTCCCGCCGACGAGTTGTTGCGGGAGCCCGAAGCAGAGACCACATCTGCGGAAGAGGACGAAGTTAGATCATAGTGGCCCGCAACGGGTCCATCAAAGATCACTGACGTCGGCCCCGGGGTATGATTAAGTGCTTAGCGGACAATGATGCCGAGCAGTCAACCGCGCTTGGGCTGACCGCCGAACGACGATCCGGGCGGTGGATACTCAGAGAGGGGTGAGCAGTGGAGCCTCACAAGAACATGCTGGTTCCCATGGTGGTCGAGACGACCAACAGGGGGGAGCGCGCTTACGATATCTACTCGCGGCTGCTGAAGGAGCGCATCGTCTTTCTGACGGGGCCCGTAAACGACGATGTCGCCAGCCTGGTCTGCGCGCAGCTGCTTTTCCTCGAATCAGAAAACCCCAATAAGGACATCGCCTTCTACATCAACTCGCCAGGCGGGCTGGTGACGGCGGGGCTCGCCATCTACGACACTATGCAGTACATTCGCCCTGACGTTTCGACCGTTTGTGTCGGCCAGGCGGCGTCGATGGGGTCACTGCTGCTGGCGGCAGGCGCGGCCGGCAAGCGTTACGCCCTGCCGAACTCGCGGATCATGGTGCATCAGCCTTCCGGTGGCGCTCAGGGACAGGCGACGGACATTGAAATCCAGGCGCGGGAGATCCTGTCGCTGCGGGCGCGCCTGAACTCCATTTATGTCAAGCATACCAATCAATCGCTGGAGGTAATCGAACGAGCTGTCGAGCGTGACCGGTTCATGAGCCCTGAAGAAGCACGGGAGTTTGGGTTGGTGGACGAGGTAGTGGCGAGCAGACCTCGCGCGGAAGAGACCGATCGGCCAAGCATCGGCCGGCCGCACCGCGCGTGAGGAGTAGGCGAAAAGCCGCTGATTGGCCCGGTCGCGGGTTTTGGCATTGTGTCCAAGGCTCGCAACTGGATAACATAGTATCGATAACGGCGCGGGTACGGAACAGGCTATGAGCAAATCCGCGGGTGGCGATTCGAAAAATACTCTCTACTGCTCATTCTGCGGCAAAAGCCAGCATGAGGTCCGCAAGCTGATCGCCGGTCCCACGGTGTTCATCTGTGATGAATGCGTCGAATTGTGCATGGATATCATCCGGGAGGAGCACAAGACCGGCCTGATCAAGTCCGGTGACGGAGTGCCGACGCCGCATGAGATCTGCGTGGTACTCGACGACTATGTGATTGGGCAGGACCGGGCAAAGAAGGTGCTCTCGGTCGCCGTGCACAACCACTACAAGCGGATCAATCACAGCACCAAGAACAACGATGTCGAACTCGCCAAGTCGAACATCCTGTTGATCGGCCCTACCGGCTGCGGCAAGACGCTGCTGGCGCAGACGCTGGCCCGCATTCTCGACGTGCCGTTCACGATGGCCGACGCGACGACGCTGACCGAGGCCGGCTACGTCGGCGAGGATGTCGAGAACATCATCCTGAAGCTGCTGCAGGCGGCGGACTATAACGTCGAGCGGGCACAACGCGGGATTGTTTACATCGACGAGGTCGATAAGATATCGCGCAAATCCGATAACCCGTCGATCACTCGCGACGTTTCCGGCGAAGGCGTGCAGCAGGCGCTGCTGAAGATCATGGAAGGCACCGTCGCCAGCGTGCCGCCGCAGGGTGGCCGCAAGCATCCGCAGCAGGAGTTCCTGCAGGTCGACACCACCAACATCCTGTTCATCTGCGGCGGCGCCTTCTCTGGTCTCGACAAGATTATTTCAGCCCGCACCAAAGGCACCACGGTCGGCTTCGGCGCCGACGTCCGCGCACCCGACGAGCGGCAGACGGGCGAGATTCTGAAGGAGGTTGAACCCGAGGATCTTCTGAAGTTCGGCTTGATCCCGGAATTTATTGGTCGGCTGCCGGTCATCGCGACGCTCGGCGACCTCGATGAACAGGCGCTGGTCGATATCCTCACCAAACCAAAGAACGCGCTGGTAAAGCAGTATCAGCGGCTGTTCGAAATGGAGGGCGTTCGCCTCGAGTTCACCGACGGGGCGCTGAAAAGTGTCGCGCGGCGCGCGGTGATGCGAAAAACCGGCGCGCGCGGCCTGCGGTCGATCATGGAGACCATTCTCCTGGATACGATGTTCGACCTCCCGGGCCTTGAAGGCGTCGAGGAGGTCGTGATCAATCGCGAAGTCGCCGACGAGCAGGCCAATCCTCTGTTCATCTACGTCGACCGGCGCGGCGACGTCGGCAACAGCGCTTAGACTATGCCCCTGCCGACTTGACCGGCGCGGTTTCCGCGACCACGTTACCTGCATTCGATGCGGCGCGCCGCCAGGGCATCTGCCCTCATCAGAGCGAGTCCGCTGAGAACAAGAAGGAAATGAACGTCGTGACCAGCCAGTCAAACAGTTATCCCGTTCTTCCGCTGCGGGACATCGTCGTCTTCCCGCACATGATCGCTCCTCTGTTCGTGGGGCGCGAGAAGTCTGTCCGAGCGTTGGAAGACGTGATGAAGGATGATCGTCAGATCCTGTTGGTCGCCCAAAAGAACGCCACACAGGACGACCCCTCACCAGAGGACATCTTCTCTGTCGGCACCATCTCGACGGTGCTGCAGCTACTGAAGCTGCCGGACGGAACAGTGAAGGTGCTGGTCGAAGGCGGCCAGAGGGCGCGGATCGAGGGCTTTACCGACCGCCCAGCCTTCTTCGAGGCGATGGCGGCGGTCATTCCTGACCGCGGCGGGGAACGTCAGGAACTCGAAGCGCTGGCGCGTTCGGTGATCGGCCAGTTCGAGCAGTACATCAAGCTGAACAAGAAAATCCCACCGGAGGTGCTGGTCTCGATCAACCAGATCGAGGACCCGAGCAAGCTCGCCGACACGGTGGCATCGCACCTCGCCGTAAAGATTGCCGACAAGCAGGAGCTCTTGGAGCTGGATTCCGTCTCCGAACGGCTGGAGCGCGCCTATTCCTACATGGAGGCCGAGATTGGCGTCCTGCAGGTGGAAAAGCGCATCCGCAACCGCGTCAAGCGGCAGATGGAAAAGACCCAGCGCGAGTACTATCTGAACGAGCAACTGAAGGCGATCCAGAAGGAGCTTGGCGAGGGCGAGGACGGTCGCGACGAGGCCGGCGAGTTCGAGGAGCGCATCAAAAAGACGGCGCTCAGCAAGGAAGCTCGCGAGAAGGCGATCGGGGAGTTGAAGAAGCTTCGCTCGATGAGCCCGATGTCGGCCGAAGCCACTGTCGTGCGCAACTATCTGGAATGGATGTTGACCATTCCCTGGAAGAAGCGGACGCGGGTCAAGAAGGACATCAAACACGCCCAGGAGATTCTCGATACGGACCATTACGGCCTGGCCAAAGTCAAGGAGCGCATCCTCGAGTATCTGGCCGTGCAGCAGCGTACCAACCGTTTGCGTGGACCGATTCTCTGCCTTGTCGGCCCTCCGGGAGTCGGCAAGACGTCGCTCGGCAAGTCTATCGCGCGCGCCACCGGACGCAACTTCGTCCGCATGTCGCTCGGCGGGGTGCGTGACGAGGCTGAAATCCGCGGCCACCGACGCACCTATATCGGCTCGATGCCGGGGAAGATCATCCAGGGCATGAAAAAGGCGAAGGCGTCAAACCCGTTGTTCCTGCTCGACGAAGTCGACAAGATGGGGCACGACTGGCGAGGCGACCCGGCTTCGGCGCTGCTGGAGGTCCTCGATCCGGAGCAGAACAGCACCTTCAACGATCACTACCTGGAGGTCGATTACGACCTTTCCGACGTGCTGTTTGTAACTACGGCAAACACCATGAATATGCCGCCGCCGTTGCTCGACCGCATGGAGATCATTCGCATTTCCGGTTACACCGAGGACGAAAAGGTGGAGATCGCCAAGCGCCACCTCCTGCCTAAACAGGTCGAGGCGCATGGTCTCAAGACGAATGAGTGGTCGATCTCGGACGAGGCGCTGCGCGAACTGATTCGCCATTACACCCGAGAGGCCGGCGTTCGAAATCTCGAACGCGAGCTCGCCGGTCTGACTCGCAAAGCCATCAAAGACATCATGATGGGCGAGCAGGAGACGATCGAAGTCGATGCTGGCAATCTCAACAAGTATGCCGGCATCAAGAAGTTCCGCTTCGGCGAGGCGGAGGAGGAGGACATTGTCGGCGTGACGACCGGGCTCGCCTGGACGGAGGTCGGCGGCGAGCTGCTATCGATCGAAGCGGTGATGGTTCCTGGAAAGGGACGGGTCACCTACACCGGTAAGCTCGGCGACGTCATGCAGGAGTTGATCCAGGCCGCCAAGTCGTTTGTGCAGTCGCGGGCCATTCGCTTCGGCATATCGCCATTGATGTTCAGCCGGCGCGACATCCACGTCCATGTGCCCGAGGGCGCCACGCCGAAGGACGGTCCGTCCGCCGGGGTTGCCATGGTTACCTCGATCGTCTCCGTGCTGACGGGCATCGCGGTCAAGCGGCAAGTGGCGATGACCGGCGAGGTGACGTTGCGCGGTCGGGTGCTACCGATCGGCGGGCTCAAGGAGAAGCTGCTCGCGGCGCATCGGGGCGGATTGAAAACGGTTCTGATGCCGCGCGACAACGAGCGGGAGCTGTCGGAAATTCCCGACAACATCAAGCGGGATTTGACGATCATCCCGGTCGCGACGGTCGACGAGGTGTTGAAGAATGCGCTGGTCGCGGATCTGACGCCGATTGAGTGGGACGAACGAGCGGACCTGGACGCGCCAGTGAACGCGAAAAAGGATGAGGACGACATTGGGGGCGTGCTTACGCATTAGTATAAACAAGGTGAACTTGGCGCCCCCTTTTGAAGCCGGAGTTCGTCAATACTCGAAGACAGTGCTGTTGGTTCCATTGACGCCCGCGAAAGTAGCGATATACACTTTTGCCACGAAGCGCACAGGACGCTGCTCGCGTCCAGCCGAGAACGTCGGCAACCATTAATTTGGGGGGTTCACTTTGAACAGAAATGATCTGATTACAACCGTGGCAAATGATACAGGATTGCAGAGGCGTGATGCGACGAAGGCAGTCGACAGCGTATTTGCCGCCATCATCGACGCGTTGAAGGGTGGCGACGAGGTTCGTCTCGTCGGTTTCGGCACCTTCAGCGTGTCTGAACGGGCGGCATCACAGGGGCGCAATCCCAGAACCGGCGAGACCATCGATATTTCCGCCTCCAAGCAGCCGAAGTTCCGCGCCGGCAAAGGCCTCAAAGACGCGTTAAACTAGCTGCGGCGGACCAAAGAGGCGCTTCGTCGCGGCCTTCCTTGCGTCTCATCGCTGCCGTATCACATTAGACCACCATCCCCCGACCGCTCAGCGGCGGTTGGGGACCGTGGGCGGTTAGCTCAGCTGGTAGAGCGCCACGTTTACACCGTGGATGTCGGCGGTTCGAGCCCGTCACCGCCCACCAATGTACCGCAGCTAGCGTAATCGACAGGAGGCTTGGCAACATGACTGGAGCGCCGAATTTGCACATTGACGAACATCAGACGTCACCCGAATTACATTGAGATTAAGGCCAACCCGATGCAGGCGGCGAGACTCAGGACGAGCGACGGCAGCCAGAGGGGTCGAAGCGCGTATAACATATCCAGCAGGTCCTGCATCCGGCCAGCATACGCACCAGCGCTTAACGTGAACTTACTTATGCGCCGCCACGGTGGCGCTATCGATGAACCGCCAAGCGGCATGGCGGCTTCCGGACGTGCGATGCGTCACCTAACATCCCGGCCGCGTCAATCGATGCACTCCAGACTTTTCCGCGCTAGAAGGGCCTGAGCAAGCACCCAGACTGCGCCCGGTGCCTGCGCATGGAACCTCGACTGCGTGTTGAAGTTAGTCAACCGAGGCCCCTGGCCGCGCGCGCAGGTGGCGGTCGCCCTGCTCCCGTGTCCGCAATCAGCCAGCAATAGGAGCTATATAGCCGATGACTCCGGACCATATCCGCGTTTGGCCGGGAGCTTCTTATCCCCTCGGCGCAACCTGGGACGGGATGGGCGTCAACTTCGCCTTGTTCTCCGAACATGCCGAGAAAGTCGAGCTCTGTCTTTTCAATGAGGATGGCGCGAAAGAGACCGCGCGGATCGTATTGCCGGAGTACACCGACGAAGTTTGGCACGGCTATCTGCCGGATGTGCGTCCCCGGCAGCTGTACGGGTATCGCGTTTACGGCCCGTATGAGCCGCACCGCGGACATCGCTTCAACCCGAACAAGTTACTGATAGATCCTTATACCCGGATGTTGGTCGGCGATCTGCGCTGGCACGACGCCAACTTCGCCTACGAGATCGGCGGCGAGGCCGGCGACCTCGGTTTCGACCAGCGGGACAGCGCCCCATACATGCCGAAGTGCCGGGTCGTCGACACCGCTTTCACCTGGGGTGAGGATCGGCGGCTTCGAACGGACTGGACGGAAAGCATCATTTACGAGATGCACGTGCGCGGCTTCACCATGCGGCACCCCGCGATCAGCGAGGCCGTACGCGGCACATTCGAGGGCCTTTCCGCCCCAGCATCCGTCGAGTATTTGCGAAGTCTAGGCGTCACGGCAGTAGAGCTTCTACCCATCCAAGCCTTCTTGCACGATAGACATCTAACCGAACGCGGCCTCAGCAACTACTGGGGCTACAACACGCTCGCCTTCTTCGCCCCGCATCCGGCCTATCTTGGCTCCGGCAACCTCGGCGAACTCAAGACGCTGGTTCAGGTACTGCACACCGCCGGCATCGAGGTGATCCTGGATGTAGTCTACAATCATACGGCGGAAGGCAGCGAGCTCGGCCCGACATTGTCGTTTCGCGGGATCGACAATGCTTCTTATTACCACCTCGTGCCCGGCAACGAGCGCTACTACATGGACTTCACCGGCTGCGGCAATGCCTTCGACTTGCGCCACCCACGGGTACTGCAACTCGTGATGGACTTGCTCCGCTACTGGGTCGAGGAAATGCACGTCGACGGCTTCCGCTTCGACCTGGCCTCGACGCTCGCCCGCGAACACGAGGGCTTTGACCACCATTGCGGCTTTCTCGATGCGATGCGGCAGGATCCGGTTTTGACGCGCGTCAAGCTGATCGCCGAACCTTGGGATGTCGGTCTCGGCGGTTATCAGCTCGGCGGCTTTCCCGCCGGCTGGGCCGAATGGAACGATTGCTATCGGGACACGGTTCGGCGATTCTGGAAGAGCGACGACGGACAGGTAGGCGACCTCGCCACCCGCATCACCGGGTCCAGCGACATCTTCAACTCGCACGGCCGGCGTCCCTGGGCATCGGTCAATTTCATCACCGCCCACGACGGTTTCACTCTCGCCGACGTAGTCAGCTACAATGCCAAGCACAACCACGCGAACCAGGAAGACAACCGCGACGGTACCGACAACAATCATAGCTGGAACTGCGGCGCCGAAGGGCCGAGCGATGATCCGGAAATCGAGCGCCTGCGGTTAAAGCAGCGGCGCAATTTAATGGCTACTCTGCTGCTCTCCCAGGGCTTGCCGATGCTCGTGGCGGGGGATGAGTTCGGACGCAGCCAGGGCGGGAACAACAACGCCTATTGCCAGGACAACGAGATCAGCTGGCTCGACTGGGAAAATATCTCGGAAGAAGACCAAGCATTCCGCGAGTTCGTTTGCCAAGCCATTAAGTTCCGGAAGGACCACATTGTTTTTCGGCGTGCGAGGTTTTTTTTCTCACGTAAGATCAAGGGTACGGAGATCAAGGACATCGGTTGGTTGCGCCCGGATGGCCAGGAGTTCTCCCCCGATGACTGGGATGATAGCGGAATTCATTTTGTTAGTTGTCTGGTGCGCGGCGAAGCGGGTGAGTACCACTTGACGGCGAAGGGCGAGCCACAGCCGGACGACAGCTTCTTTCTCATCCTGAACGCTCATTTCGAGAACATCGACTGGACGCTGCCGACAACATCGGCGGGCGATCGCTGGCGCTTGCTGATGGACACCGCCATGGACGGCAACCTCGTTGGCTCGTTTTACGAGGATGGCGGCACCTATGTCGCGGCCCCTTGTTCCCTGACCGTTCTAGTGCGCCATCAGGATAAAGTTGAAGTGCCGAGCGCGGGCGTCCTCGCATGAGCGGCCTCATCCACCGCATGCCGTTCGGCGCCGAGCTGGTCAATGGCGGCGTCCGCTTCCGCCTATGGGCGCCGGATCCGCGCAACGTCAGCCTGCTTCTCGACGGACCACTCAATAGCGAACTGCCGTTGGAGAACGCCGGGGACGGCTGGCGTGAGATAATCGTGGCCGAGGCCACCTCGGGCACGCGCTATCGCTTTCGCATCGATGGCGACCTGGTGGTCCCCGACCCGGCCTCGCGATTCCAACCGGAGGACGTGCACGGTCCTAGTGAGGTCATCGATCCGACCGCCTTTCGCTGGACCTGCGCCGACTGGCGCGGCCGCGCCTGGGAAGAGGTGGTAATTTACGAATTGCACGTCGGGACCTTCACGTCCGAGGGCACTTTCCGAGCAATGATCGACAAGCTTCCGTACCTGGTCGATCTTGGCGTGACCGCCATCGAGATTATGCCCGTCGCGGATTTTCCCGGAAGGCGTGACTGGGGTTATGACGGGGTAGCGCTGTTCGCTCCGGACTCGATCTATGGTCGGCCGGAGGACCTGAAGGCATTCGTCGATGCCGCGCATCACCAAGGACTGATGGTGATGATGGACGTAGTCTACAATCACTTCGGGCCCGAAGGAAACTACCTGCACGCCTACGCTCGGCGTTTCTTCAACGACGAAACCCATACCCCATGGGGTGCGGCGATCAACTTCGATGCCGAAGGCTCGCAGGTCGTCCGGCGGTTCTTCGTCGAGAACGCACTCTACTGGGTAAACGAGTTCGCGATGGACGGCTTGCGGTTCGACGCGGTGCACGCGATCGAGGACCGCTCGCATCCGGATATCCTTGAGGAACTCGCGGAAAGCGTGCGTTCACGGCTTCCGGCCGATCGGTACGTTCATTTGGTTTTGGAGAACGACAAGAACCAGGCCCGCTATTTGGCGCGGGCGGATCAGGGCCAGCCGCGGCACTATGTCGCGCAGTGGAATGACGACATCCACCACACCATGCACGTGCTGTTGACCGGTGAGACGCGCGGCTATTATGCCGACTACGCCAATGAACCGGCGCGTCATCTGGCCCGCTGCCTCACCGAGGGCTTTGCTTACCAGAACGATCCATCCGCTTTCCGAGCGGGCGAGCGCCGCGGCGAGGCGAGCAAGCATCTGCCACCAACGGCATTTGTGTCATTTCTGCAGAACCACGATCAAATCGGCAATCGCGCTTTCGGCGATCGATCGGCTACGCTGGCGCCAGCGTCGGCGGTATGCGCCGGGTTGGCGCTGCTGCTGCTGGCGCCCTCGACGCCACTGTTGTTCATGGGTGAGGAGTGGCATTCAACTCAGCCCTTTCTGTTTTTCTGTGATCTCGGCGAATCGTTGCGTGATTCGGTGCGGGAAGGACGGCGCAAGGAGTTCGCAGCGTTCCCCGAGTTTGCCGACGCGAATGCCCGGGAGCGCATTCCGGATCCTACGGCCGAGGGCACCTTCAGAGCCAGCAAGCTCGACTGGGAGGTCATCTCAGGTTCGCCGCATCGCGAGGCACTGGCCGAGACGCGCCGCTTGTTGGCGCTGAGAAAGCAGGAGATCACGCCGAGGTTGCCGGGCATGACCGGCCATGCCGGTCGCATCGAGTGGATCGAGGGTTCGAGCTTATCCGTCGCCTGGCGTCTGGGCGACGGCGCCCTCCTGACCGTCGTCGCCAATCTGGCGCCCACACCCGCCCAGGTTCCGAGTGAGGCGTCTTTGCCCGATACTGATGCGCTCTATTCGACCGCGCCGATATCGGCCGGCAGGCGGATTAACCGGCTGGAGCCGTGGATGGTTATCTGGTTCCTCGACCGCGCGAACCCGGCGGGTACACGGGAATGACGCAAATTCCGGCCATTCCGCGAGCTACATATCGCATCCAATTCAACAAAGACTTTACCTTCGCCGATGCCGAGCGGGTGACGCCTTATTTCGCCCGACTAGGCATCAGCCACGTCTACGCGTCGCCTTATCTCAAGGCTCGGTCCGGCAGCACCCATGGCTACGACATTGTCGATCACAATGCGTTCAATCCGGAGATCGGCGACGAGGCGGCCTTCGTTTCCTTCAGCGAGGCCCTGAACCAGCACGGCCTGGGACAGATCCTCGATTTCGTCCCCAATCATGTGGGAATTGGCCGGGCCGACAACGCTTGGTGGCTCGATGTATTGGAGTGGGGAGAGGATTCGCCCTACGCCGAATACTTCGACATCGAGTGGAACTCGCCACACGTTGAATTGCGGCACAAAGTCCTCGTCCCGTTTCTTGGCGATCACTATGGCCGAGTGCTGGAAGCCGGAGATCTGAAACTACGCTTCGACGCCGGTTCCGGCAGCTTCAGCATGTGGTATTACGAGCAGCGCTTTCCGATTACCCCCGGCGAATATTCGCGCATTCTTCGTGCGATTCTCAACGACTACAGGCGGGGGCAGACCGATGACCAGACCGTGATCGAACTGGAGGACCTGCTCGTCGGCTTCCGTGACTTGGGCGACTGGTCGCCAACGATCCGCCAGCCGGCAATGCGTAGGACGGAAGCGGAACGGTTGCGAAACGAATGGGTAAATCTGGTCCGACGCACTCCTGCCTTGGCCGAAGCGATCGAGCGCACTCTCGCTGGAATAAACGAGCGGCCGGCGGATCGTGAGATCCTGCTGTGGATTCACGAGTTGCTGGAAGCGCAGCATTACCGGCTCGCTTACTGGCGCGTCGCCGCGGAGGAGATCAACTATCGGCGATTCTTCCAGATCAACGAACTGGCCGGCATACGCATCGAACTGCCGACGGTTTTCGAGGCAACGCACCGACTGGTGTTGGAGCTGATCCGGCAGCGTCGAATCCACGGTTTGCGGATCGATCATATCGACGGTCTGTTCGACCCCAAACAGTACTTGGAACGGCTGCAGCGTCGCGCCCGCGAAGTGCTGGCCCCACCGGCGCAAGCCCAAGATCCAAACGCGGAGCGGCCGCTGGAGCAATCATCGGAACAGGCCGCGGAAGACATAACGGAAGACAGCGACGCCGCTTCGTTCTTTGTGCTCGTCGAAAAGATCCTGGCCCCTCATGAGCGCCTCCGGGAAGATTGGCCAATCGCGGGCACCACCGGATACGAATTCCTGAACCGCGTGCATGGACTGTTTGTCGATCCCGCTGGCGAGGCGCCACTGCGTCGCATCTACGAACGCTTCATCGGCGAACTCGTATCCTTTGAGGAAACCGCGTACGACAGCAAGCGTCAGGTCATGGATTTCGAACTGGCGAGCGAGCTCCGCGTGCTCGCGAATGAGTACAACCGGCTCACCGAGAGCAGCTGGCTCACTCGGGATTACACTCTCGTCGGCTTACGACAAGCATTGCGTGAAGTGGTGGCCTGCTTTCCGGTCTATCGTACCTACGTGGACGGCAACGGCGCCTCGCCGCACGATCGCCGAGACATCGAATGGGCGGTAAGCCACGCGCGGCGGCGCAGCGTGCGCGCGGACAAGACGGTGTTCGATTTCATCCATTCCGCTCTCACCACGGATCTATCGAGCGCCCCTAGTCCTTACAATCGGCGGGAAGTACGGCGGCTGGCGATGAAATTCCAGCAGTATACGGGGCCCGTCGCGGCGAAGGGGGTGGAGGATACGGCATTCTATCGCTACAACCGACTCGTCGCCAATAACGAGGTGGGCGGCGAGCCGACACGCTTCGGCGGCACCGTCTCAGCCTTCCACAAGATCACGCAGGACGCTTGTCGCCGCTGGCCGCACGCAATGTTGGCGACAGCGACACACGACACCAAGCGCGGCGAGGACGCTCGCATGCGTATCGACGTGCTCTCGGAGATGCCGACGGAGTGGGGAAGACATGTCCGCCGGTGGGCGACGCTGAACCAGCGTCGCAAGTTGATCGTCAACGACCAGCCGGCGCCGACGGGGAATGACGAATATCTCTTGTATCAGGCGCTTGTAGGGTCCTGGCCGGTGGAGTTCCACGAGGCCGCCGAACTCGAGCCTGAAGCCGTAGACCGCTTTCGCGAACGCATCTCGACTTACATGATCAAGGCTGTGCGCGAGGCAAAGACGCACTCCAGCTGGATAAACCCAAATAGCGAATACGAAGACGCACTGCTCGCGCTGGTCGGTCGATGCCTAAACATCTCGCGGTCCAACCCATTCCTCGTCGATTTCCGCGCGTTTCATCGGCAAGTCGCCGTGGCCGGTATGCTCAACAGTCTATCGCAAGCGGTTATCAAGCTGACCGCGCCCGGTATTCCCGACATCTACCAAGGCTGCGAGCTGTGGGACCTCAGTTTGGTCGATCCGGACAATCGCCGACCAGTCGACTTCGCCGACCGCGAACAGCGGCTGGCGCGGCTCGATGATGCTTTCAAGCAGCAAGGCGGTGGGCTTGCTCCCGAACTGCTGCAGCGATGGCAGGACGGGACTGTCAAGCTGTTCGTAACGTGGCGCCTGCTGTCGCTCAGGCGCGAACACCCACGGGTGTTCGAGGAAGCATCCTATATCCCGGTGGAGGCCGTAGGTGGGCGCGCTGAGCATGTCTGCGCTTTCCTTCGAGGCAACGGGGAGATGCAGGTGCTGACCATTGCCCCGCGGCTGATTCGCCGGTTGCTGACGGGCGACAACTCGATCCACGGAGAACGCGTTTGGGGCGATACGGCGCTGCTGCTGCCACCCGCCGCCCGAGAGCACGAATGGGTTGATCTGTTCACCGGAGTGGCGCTAACCGCCGAGGATGCCGGCGACGACCGGCGCCGCATCGCAATGAAGGATGCGCTCCAAGCGTTCCCGGTTTCGGTGCTGGTGCGTCATTCGCGATTTTCCGGTGTTCCTTGACACCTCCGCGGGTGAAGGCTAAATCCTCCGTTCCCACTGCGGGCGGTCCAGGTCCGGGGGTGTAGCTCAGTCGGTTAGAGCGCCGGCCTGTCACGCCGGAGGCCGCGGGTTCGAGTCCCGTCACTCCCGCCACCCGCCCCGGACCGTTCGGTGAGATCCGGAAGCTTTCGCGGCGCCCGGTGAAACGAGGCACCTTGAACCCATTGCTAGGAGAATACCTCCCGATACTGATTTTCCTCGGCATCGCCGTGGTGGTCGCCGCGGTGGCTTTGGGTGCGTCTTACGTGATCGGCGGAGAGAACCCCGATCCGGACAAGAACGCGCCCTACGAGTGCGGTTTCGATCCCTTCGAAGACTCGCGCGGCAAGTTCGACGTACGTTTTTATCTTGTTGCGATTCTTTTCATCATCTTTGACCTGGAGGTCGCCTTTCTCTTCCCTTGGGCTGTATCCCTGGGAGATATCGGCGTCTTCGGCTTTTGGTCGATGATGCTATTCCTGGCAATCCTGACCGTCGGCTTCATATATGAATGGCGGAAGGGAGCCTTGGAATGGGAATGATGGACGCATCGCGAAAGCCCGGCGATTTCCCTGCCGAGGGTGACGTCGACGCGGTATGGACAGGCGTCACGAATGCGGTTCAAGAAAAGGGGTTCTTGCTCACACAGGTCGACAGCCTGGTGAACTGGGCCCGGTCCGGGTCGATATGGCCGATGACCTTCGGCTTGGCATGCTGCGCGATCGAGATGATGCACGCTTATGTGAGCCGATACGACCTAGATCGCTTCGGCGTGGTGCCGCGGCCCAGTCCGCGGCAGGCCGACGTCATCATTGTTGCCGGCACGTTGACCAACAAGATGGCTCCCGCCTTCCGCCGCGTTTACGATCAGATGGCGGAACCCCGTTACGTGATCTCGATGGGCTCGTGCGCCAATGGCGGCGGCTACTATCATTACTCGTACTCTGTCGTGCGTGGCTGCGATCGGGTGGTTCCGGTAGACATTTACGTGCCGGGCTGCCCGCCTACCGCCGAAGCCCTGGTGTACGGCGTCCTCCTACTGCAAAAGAAAATCCGGCGCACAGGAACGCTGTTCCGATAATAAGCGCCTGAACCTTCGCGGGATGAACTATGGATCTGGCGCTTCGCGACCTTGGCGAATACGTGCAGTCGGCGATGCCGGAGCAGCTTGAAGAGGTCGAAATCGAATATGACGAACTCGCGATCGTGGCGCGGCCGGAGAGCATCGTCCGCGTCCTGAGCTTCCTTCGCGACGACGTCAACTGCCAATTCAAGCAACTCATGGATGTATGCGGGGTCGACTACCCTGGACGGCTCCAGCGCTTCGATGTCGTTTACAACCTGCTTAGCCTAACTCACAATCGCCGCATTCGAGTCAAGATCAGAACCGATGGGCAGGCGGCGGTGCCGACGGTTACCGGCGTCTTTAGCTCCGCCGGATGGTGGGAACGGGAAGCCTATGACCTTTATGGCATCTGGTTCCGTGATCATCCGGACCTTCGTCGGATCCTTACCGATTACGGCTTCGACGGCTACCCGCTGCGCAAGGACTTCCCGCTGACCGGCTATCTCGAGGTGCGCTATGACGACGAGCAGAAGCGGATTGTCTACGAGCCGGTCAAGCTGACGCAGGACTTCCGCAACTTCGACTTTCTGAGCCCCTGGGAAGGCATGCAGCAATTCCTGCCGGGTGACGAGAAGGCGAGGCAAGACGGGAAAAGCTGATGCCCGAGACGCAGATCAAGAACATGACGATGAATTTCGGGCCGCAGCACCCGTCGGCGCACGGCGTTCTGCGTCTGGTGCTGGAGATGGACGGCGAGACCATCGAGCGCGCCGATCCGCACGTTGGCCTGTTGCATCGGGGCACCGAGAAACTCATCGAATACAAGACCTATCTGCAGGCGGTGCCCTACTTCGACCGCCTCGACTACGTCTCGCCGCAGAACCAGGAGCACGCCTTTTCACTGGCGGTGGAGAAGCTGCTGCGCATCCAGGCGCCGCTTCGGGGACAGTATATCCGGGTGCTGTACGCGGAGATCGGCCGGATCCTCAACCACATCTTCACCGTCTGCGCGTTCGCGATGGACGTGGGCGCGATGACGCCGATGCTGTGGGGCTTTGAGCAGCGCGAAATCCTGATGGAGTTCTGCGAGCGGGTTTCGGGCGCTCGCTTGCACATGAACTATTTCCGGCCAGGCGGCGTCAGCCTGGATATGCCGACCGGGCTCGCGGACGACATCTGGAAGTGGTCGGACCAGTTCCCCCAGTGCATCGACGACCTCGAAGAGCTTCTTACCGAAAACCGCATTTTCAAGCAGCGCGCGGTCGACATCGGCGTGATCAATGCCGAGCAGGCGCTCGACTGGGGCTTTTCCGGGCCAAACTTGCGGGCCTCCGGTGTTCCTTGGGATCTTCGAAAGGCACAGCCCTACGAGGTGTACGACCGGCTGGAATTCGACGTTCCGATAGGCAAACACGGCGACTGCTACGACCGCTATCTCGTGCGCATGTATGAAATGCGCGAAAGCGTGAAAATCGTCCGGCAATGCCTGCAAGACATGCCGCCGGGACCGGTGAAGGTAGATGACCGAAAGATCGCGCCGCCGCCTCGGGGCGAGATGAAGCATTCAATGGAAGCGCTGATCCATCACTTCAAGCTGTATACGGAAGGCTACCGCGTCCCGGCGGGCGAAACCTACACGGTGGTTGAGGCGCCGAAGGGCGAGTTCGGGGTCTACCTCGTCGCCGACGGAACCAATCGGCCCTACCGTTGCAAAATCCGCGCGCCTGGCTTCGCGCACCTGCAGGCGATGGATCTCTTGTGCCGCGGCCACATGCTGGCTGACGTGGTGGCGGTACTCGGATCGCTTGACATCGTGTTCGGAGAGGTCGACCGATGACGGCGACGACGGAGATCGCTTCGCCCGGGCCGCCGTTTAAGTTTTCGCCGGAAAATCACGACGCCGCTCGCCAGATTATCGCCAAGTATCCAGCGGGCCGGCAGGCGAGCGCGTTACTTCCGCTGTTACATCTGGCGCAGCGTCAAAACGGCGGCTGGCTGACAATGCCAGCGCTCGACTACATAGCCGAATTGTTGGAAATGCCGTCGATACGCGTCTACGAGGTCGCGACGTTCTACACCATGTTCAAGTTACGCCCGATTGGCCGTTACCACATCGAGGTCTGTACGAACTTGCCGTGCTGGCTACGCGGCTCGGACGAGATTCTCGAAACTTGCCGCCGCAAACTCGGGATCACGGTCGGCGAGACGTCGACGGACGGTCTGTTCACGATATCGGAGGCCGAGTGCCTCGGGGCGTGCGTCAACGCGCCGATGGCGCAGATCGGTGACGATTACTACGAGGACCTTTCGCCCGAGAGCATGGAGAAAATCCTGCACGCGCTTGCCGGCGGCGAGAAACCGAAGGCGGGCTCGCAAATTGGCCGCCACGGCGCCGAGCCGGCGGGCGGGCTGACCACGCTAACATCCACCCAGGGCGCGGTGCGGCGGCGCCCCGGTTCAGGCGGAGAGGCTTGATGCTGAGGGACCAGGACAGAATTTTCGCCAACGTCTACGGCCTCGGCGAACCGGGGCTGCGCGGCGCCATGGCGCGCGGTGATTGGGATGGCACGAAGGACCTGGTCGGCAAAGGTCGAACGTGGATCGTCGACGAGGTTCGCAAGTCAGGCCTACGCGGCCGTGGCGGCGCCGGGTTCGTCACCGGCATGAAATGGTCGTTCATGCCGAAGGAGGTGCGGCGATCGACCGCATTATCTCGTGGTCAATGCCGACGAGGGTGAACCCGGAACCTGCAAGGACCGGGAGATCCTGCGCCACGAGCCGCAAAAGCTGATCGAGGGCTGTCTGCTGGCGGGCGTCGGCATCGGCGCGCACACGGCCTACGTCTACGTCCGAGGCGAATTTTACCGCGAAGCCGAGAAGCTGCAGCAAGCGATCGACGAGGCGTACGCGGCCGGAATGATCGGCGAGAACGCCTGCGACTTCGGGGTGGCGGTTCGACATCCTCGTCCACCGCGGCGCCGGCGCTTATATCTGCGGCGAAGAGACGGCGCTGATCGAGAGCCTTGAAGGCAAGAAGGGCATGCCGCGCCTTAAGCCGCCTTTTCCCGCCAATGTCGGTCTGTACGGCTGCCCTACCACGGTCAACAATGTCGAGACGATCGCGGTGGTGCCGACGATCCTGCGTCGGGGCGGCGACTGGTTCGCGGGTTTCGGCCGGCCGAAGAACACCGGCACCAAACTGTTCAACATCTCCGGCCACGTGAACTATCCCTGCACGGTTGAAGAGGAGATGGGTATTCCTCTGAAGGAACTGATCGAGCGGCACGCGGGTGGCGTGCGCGGCGGCTGGAACAATCTGCTGGCGATTATCCCGGGCGGATCATCGGTGCCGGCGCTACCCAGGGCGGTATGCGAGACGGTTCGCATGGACTTCGATGGGCTGCAGCAGGCCAAGTCGGGCCTCGGTACCGCCGCCGCGATCGTCATGGACAAGTCCACGGACATTCTCCGGGCAACCACCCGGCTTTCCAGATTCTACAAGCACGAGAGCTGTGGCCAATGCACGCCGTGCCGCGAGGGTACCGGCTGGATCTGGCGGGTGATGGAGCGCATGTGCGACGGTCGCGCGCGGATCGAGGAAATCGATTTGCTGGACCAGGTGACGCGACAGATCGAGGGGCACACGATTTGCGCGCTGGGCGACGCCGCTGCTTGGCCCATTCAGGGACTGATCCGTAACTTCCGCCCGGAGTTCGAGCGCCGCATTCGCGAGTACGACGCTTCGCGGCAGAAGCAAGCGGCGTGAGGGCCGGGCCATGCCCAAGCTGACGATCGACGGAAAGGATGTCGAAGTCCCGGCGGGCCTGACGATCCTTCAGGCTTGCGAGCTGGCCGGCATCGAGATCCCACGCTTCTGCTATCACGAGCGTCTGGCGATCGCCGGCAACTGCCGCATGTGTCTGGTCGCCATGCAGGGATCGCCGAAGCCGATCGCCTCCTGCGCCATGCCGGCCGCCGATGGGATGATCGTCCAGACCAACACACCGAAGGTGCATGCCGCCCGCAAGGGCGTGATGGAATTCCTGCTGATCAACCATCCCCTTGATTGCCCGATATGCGACCAGGGCGGCGAGTGCGACCTGCAAGACCAGGCCCTGTTCTACGGCTTTGACCGGGGCCGCTATTTCGAGAACAAGCGGGCGGTGCAGGACAAGGACTTCGGCCCGCTGATCAAGACGATCATGACCCGCTGCATCCATTGCACGCGCTGCATACGGTTCATTCAGGACGTAGCCGGCATTCCGGAACTCGGCGCCACCGGCCGGGGCGAGAACATGGAGGTCACAACCTATGTCGAGAAGGCGCTGTCCTCCGAACTCTCCGGCAACATCATCGACCTCTGTCCGGTGGGGGCGCTGACCTCCAAGCCGTACGCATTCGTCGCTCGCCCATGGGAACTGTCGAAAACGGAGTCGGTCGACGTCATGGACGCCGTGGGCAGCAACATTCGAATCGATGCGCGGGCAAGCGAGGTGTTGCGGATCCTGCCGAGGATCAACGACGACGTGAACGAGGAGTGGATCTCCGACAAGACCCGATTTGCCTGCGATGGTCTGCGCCGGCAACGTCTCGACCGTCCATACGTGCGCGAGGGTGGCAAGCTGCGGCCGGCGCGCTGGTCCGAGGCGTTCGCGGCGATTGCGCGGCGGCTGGAGGGCCTCCCCGGCGAGAGGATCGCGGCTATCGCGGGCGACCTTGTCTGCTGTGAATCGATGCTGCTGCTGAAGCAGCTGATGACCACGCTGGGATCGCCCAACATCGATTGCCGGCAGGACGGCGCGGCGTTGCCCGCGGCGCCGCGGTCGTCCTATCTGTTCAACACTACGATTGCCGGAATAGAAAGGGCAGGGGCTCTTCTGCTCATTGGCGCCAACCCGCGGCTGGAGGCCGCGGTGCTCAACGCCCGCATCCGCAAGCGTTGGCGCGCGGCTGAGCCTTTCCCGATCGCCTTGCTGGGCGAAAGGGCGGAGCTGACCTACGACTACGATTATCTGGGCAATGACCCGCGGAAGCTGGACGCGCTCGCGGCCGGCGATCATCCGTTCGCTGGCGTGCTTCGCGAGGCCGCGCGCCCGATGCTGATTCTCGGCATGGGGGCGCTGGCGCGCCCGGATGGACCCGCTATCCTCGATTGCGCCCGCCGAATTGCCGAGCGGACAGGCATGATCGCCGGTGACCGCTGGAACGGCTTCAACGTGCTGAATACCGCGGCGGCGCGGGTCGGGGGCCTGGATCTCGGCTTCGTGCCCGGCGGCGGCGGCCGAGACGTGAACGGCATTCTCGACGGAGCCGAAGCCGGCGAGATCGATTTTGTCTACTTGCTCGGCGCCGACGAGCTGGACACGAGCCGGCTCGGCCGGGCCTTCGTCGTCTATCAGGGACATCACGGCGATGAAGGCGCGCACCGCGCCGATGTCATTCTGCCGGGGGCCGCTTACACGGAAAAGGACGGAACATACGTCAATCTCGAGGGCCGGGCGCAGGGCGCGTGGGCCGCATGCAAGCCTCCTGGAGAGGCGAGGGAAGACTGGGCGATTCTCCGCGCGCTTTCGGAAGCGCTGGGCCGGACTTTGCCGGTCAACACGCTCGCCGATGTTCGCCGCCTGCTGGCCGACGCAAGCCCGGTGTTCGCCGCGCCCGACGCGATCACCCGATCCGAGTGGCAGGGCTTTGGCACGACCGGCTCCATTACCGAGCGGCCGTTCGCTGTTCCGATAACGAACTTCTATCTGACCAACGCCGTCTGTCGCGCCTCCGTAACGATGGCCCAGTGCGTCGAGGCCTTCACCGGTGACGCTTTGATGAAGACCGGAACTCATGGTTGACCTCTGGTCCGGCTACATGTGGCCGACGCTCTGGATCGTCTTTCAGATCCTGCTGATCATTTTGCCGCTCCTGCTGGCGGTCGCCTATTTGACCTATGCCGAGCGCAAGGTGATCGCGGCAATGCACCTCCGCAAGGGGCCGAACGTCGTCGGTCCGTTCGGACTGCTGCAGCCCATTGCCGACGGCGTTAAGCTGTTCCTGAAGGAGACGATCATCCCGTCGGGCGCCAACCGCGGCGTCTTCGTCTTGGCGCCGATGATCACGTTCATCCTGGCGCTGGTCGCCTGGGCGGTGATCCCGTTTGGTCAGCATGCCGATGGCTCGCCGATGGTGATCGCCGACATCAACGTCGGCATTCTTTTCCTGTTCGCGATCTCCTCGCTGGGCGTCTACGGCATTATCATGGCCGGCTGGGCCAGCAACTCGAAGTACGCCTTCCTCGGCGGGATCCGCTCGGCGGCGCAGATGGTGTCATATGAAGTCTCGATGGGCTTCGTGATCGTCACCGT
The DNA here is from genome assembly GCA_963786265.1 of uncultured Alphaproteobacteria bacterium. GTDB lineage: Bacteria > Pseudomonadota > Alphaproteobacteria > Rhodospirillales > Defluviicoccaceae > Defluviicoccus. The sequence continues at coordinate 23,792 of CAWAYT010000031.1, read as the reverse complement.
CCTGCTCTGCGTCGGCTCATTGAACCTGTCGCGGATCGTCGAGGCGCAGGCCGGCCCCTATGGACCGCTGAACTGGTTCGTCTTCCCGCTGCTGCCGATGGCGGTGATCTTCTTCGTCTCGGCGTTGGCGGAAACCAATCGGCACCCGTTCGATCTGCCGGAAGCCGAGGCCGAGCTGGTTTCGGGATACAACGTCGAATACTCGGCGATGGCGTTCGCGCTGTTCTTCCTGGGCGAATACGCGAACATGATCCTGATGTCGGCGAGCACAAGCGTGCTGTTCCTGGGTGGCTGGCTGCCGCCGTTCAACTTCGCGCCGTTCACCTGGATCCCCGGGCCGATCTGGTTCGCCCTGAAGATCTCCGCCTGTCTGTTCGTTTTTCTGTGGGTACGCGCGACCTTCCCGCGCTACCGCTACGACCAGTTGATGCGGCTCGGCTGGAAGGTTTTTCTGCCGATCTCGCTTGTCGCGGTCGCGGTCGTCGCCGGCGTGCTGGTTGCGTTCGACTGGTTGCCGACGGGCGGCCGCTGAAAGGTCATGCGATGAGCTTCATGGACCGTACCGCCCGCACCGTGCTCCTCAGCGAACTGGTGTCGGGACTGGCGCTCACCTTCAGGTACATGTTCAGACCCACGGTGACGATTAACTATCCGCTACGAGAAGGGGCCGCTCAGTCCGCGGTTCCGCGGCGAGCATGCGCTGCGGCGCTACCCGAACGGCGAGGAGCGCTGCATCGCCTGCAAGCTGTGCGAGGCTGTCTGCCCGGCGTTGGCGATCACCATCGAGGCTGAGCCGCGCGCCGACGGCAGCCGGCGGACGACGCGCTACGACATCGACATGGTGAAGTGTATCTACTGCGGCTATTGCCAGGAGGCCTGCCCGGTCGATGCCATCGTCGAGGGGCCGAATTTCGAGTTCTCGACCGAGACACGCGAGGAACTCCTCTACGACAAGGAAAAGCTGCTTGCCAACGGCGACCGCTGGGAAACGTCGATCGCCGCTAATCTGGCGGCCGACGCGCCATACCGTTGACTGTTGATGCCTGATCGGACAGAAAGGTGCGGCACGTGGCGGCGCGCCGGGACCCCCTAGAAAAGGCGCCGCCCTCATCCCGTTCGGAAGCCCGATGGTCGTTCAAGCGCTCGCCTTTTACCTTTTCGCGTCCGTCGCGATCTTGGCGGGCGTTATGGTCATATCCGCGCGCAATCCCGTACACTCGGTCCTCTATCTCATCCTAGCCTTTTTCAACGCCGCAGGCCTTTTCGTGCTTATGGGCGCGGAATTTCTGGCGATGATTCTGGTTATCGTCTACGTCGGCGCGGTCGCCGTGATGTTCATGTTCGTTGTGATGATGCTGGACATCAACTTCGCCGAACTTCGCCAGGGGTTTCTGCGTTACGCGCCGATCGGCGCGGTGGTGGGCCTGGTACTGCTCGCCGAACTTTTGATCATCCTCGGCGGCTGGACGCTCTCGCCGACAGCCCAGACCGCCGAGGCGATCGCCGCCACGCCGGCGATCACCGACGTAACCAACACGCATGCGCTCGGGCAGTTGATCTACACGCACTACATCTACTTGTTCCAGGTCGCCGGGCTGATCCTGCTGATCGCGATGATCGGCGCGATCGTCCTCACCCATCGGCGGCGCCCCGGCATTCGCCGCCAGGATATCTCACGCCAAGTCGCCCGCCGGCCAGCGGACACTATCGAGATCCGCAAGATTCCCAGCGGGAAGGGCATCTGATGTTGGAGATCGGCCTGACGCACTACCTGTGGGTGGCGGCGATCCTGTTTGCAATCGGCATTTTCGGCATCTTCCTCAACCGAAAGAACATCATCATCATTTTGATGTCGATCGAGTTGATGCTGCTTGCCGTCAATATCAATCTCATCGCCTTCTCCACGCAGGTCGGGAACCTGGTGGGCCAGGTGTTCGCTATGTTCGTGCTGACCGTGGCGGCGGCGGAGGCGGCGATCGGACTCGCCATTCTTGTCGCCTACTTCCGCAATCGCGGCACCATCGCCGTCGAAGACATAAATCTGATGAAGGGTTGAGGCGCGGCGATGTCGGTGGCCCTGGTTTTCCTGCCGCTGCTGGGCGCTATTATCGCGGGCGCGCTGGCGCTGGCCCGTCCCGCGGACAAGCACGGCAAGCATCGGATCGATGTTTTGGCGCAGCGCATCACCTGCGGCGCCCTGCTGGTGTCGATGGTGCTCGCTATCGTGGTCTTCTACGACGTCGTCGTGGGCGGCCGGGCGGGCAGCGTCGAACTGCTTCCGTGGATCGAATCCGGCTCCTTCCAGGTCTCGTGGGCGCTCAAGATCGACACGCTCACCGCGGTCATGATGCTGGTGGTGACCGTCGTCTCGGCGATGGTGCACGTCTACTCCATCGGCTACATGCACCACGACCCGGGCATTCCGCGGTTCATGGCGTACTTGAACCTGTTCACGTTCTTCATGCTGATGCTGGTCACCGCCGATAATCTGGTGCAGATGTTCTTCGGCTGGGAAGGCGTCGGCCTATCGTCATACCTGCTGATCGGCTTCTGGTACGACCGGCCTTCGGCCAACGCCGCGGCCATCAAGGCGTTTGTCGTCAACAGGGTGGGCGATTTCGGCTTCACCCTCGGCATCCTTGCTACTTTCGTGCTGTTTCAGTCAGTGCATCTAGACACGATCTTCGCCGCCGCCGAAACCCACTCCGGCACGATGATGAACGTGTTCGGCGGCGAGTTTCATATGCTGACGGTGATCTGTCTGCTGCTTTTCTTCGGCGCGATGGGCAAGTCGGCCCAGCTCGGGCTGCACACCTGGCTGCCGGACGCGATGGAAGGCCCGACGCCGGTGTCGGCTTTGATCCATGCGGCGACGATGGTGACCGCCGGCGTTTTCATGGTGGCGCGGATGTCGCCGCTCTTCGAGTATTCCGATATCGCGCTTACGGTGGTGACCATTGTTGGCGCGGCTACGGCGATCTTCGCGGCGACAGTCGCCTGTGTGCAGAACGACATCAAGCGGATCATCGCCTACTCGACCTGTTCGCAGCTCGGCTACATGTTCTTCGCCTGCGGCGTTTCGGCGTATACCGCCGGCATTTTTCACCTGATGACCCACGCCTTCTTTAAGGCCTTGCTGTTCCTGGGATCCGGCGCGGTCATCCACGCGATGTCCGATGAGCAGGACATTCGCAAGATGGGCGGGCTGTGGCGGCTGATCCCGGTGACCTACGCCCTGATGTGGATCGGCTCCCTGGCGCTCGCCGGCATCTGGCCGTTCGCCGGCTTCTACTCCAAGGACTTCATCCTCGAGGCAGCCTGGGGAGCGGAAACCGCGGTCGGCGCCTTCGCCTTCTGGCTTGGCGTACTGGCGGCTTTCCTCACCGCGTTCTATTCCTGGCGATTGCTCATCTTGACTTTCCACGGCCAGCCACGCGCCGACGAGAGCGTGATGGCGCGGGTGCATGAGTTGCCGAAGGTGATGCTGGTACCGATGATGGTGCTGGCGGTGGGCGCGGCCATCGCGGGTTTCATCGCCTATGAACCGATGGTCGGCCATCACTGGAGCGACTTCTGGCGCGGATCGATCTTCGTTCTGTTGCCTCAGCACCCGGCGCTGGAAAATGCGCACGCGGTTCCTCTCTGGGTACAGTTGTCGCCATTGGTGGTGGCGATCGCTGGCGTCGCGCTCGCGTATATCTTCTACGTTGTGGCGCCTTGGCTGCCCGGCATGCTTGCCGCGCGGTTCCATGCGGTTTACCGCTTCCTGCTGAACAAGTGGTACTTCGACGAGCTCTATGACGCGGTGTTCGTCCGGCCGGCGTTCGCTCTCGGGCGGGGGTTATGGAAAGGCGGCGACGGCGCCTTGATCGACGGAGTCGGACCGGACGGTATCGCGGCCGCCACACTTCGCATCACGCGCGGCGCGGTTCGACTGCAGAGTGGCTACATCTTTCACTACGCCTTCGCCATGCTCATCGGCGTGCTGATCCTCGTCAGCTGGTATCTGTTCCGTACGGCTGGTTGAGGCGCCGATCGATGGCCAATCTGCCTCTCCTCTCGCTGGTCACGTTCTTGCCGTTGCTGGGTGCGGCATTCATTCTGGCGATCCGCGGCGAACCCGAGGTCGTCGCTCGCAACGCCCGCAACGTGGCACTGCTGACCTCCGCCGCGACCTTCCTGTTGTCGCTGGGCATCTGGTTCAACTTCGATCCGGGCACCGCCGATTTCCAAATGGAGGAACGCGCGGTGTGGATGCCGGCGTTCAACATCTCCTATCACATGGGCGTCGACGGTATTTCGATGCCCTTCGTGCTGCTGTCGACCATACTGATCCCGGTTTGCATTCTGGCGAGCTGGGACAGCATAAAAATCCGAGTCAGGGAGTACATGGTCGCGTTCCTGATCATGGAAACGATGCTCGTCGGTACTTTCTGCGCCCTCGACTTGATCTTGTTCTACCTCTTCTTCGAGGGAACGCTGATTCCGATGTTCTTGATCATCGGCGTGTGGGGCGGGCCGCGCCGGGTCTACTCGGCCTTCAAATTCTTCCTCTATACGCTGGCCGGCTCCGTGCTGATGCTGCTGGCGCTGATTACGATGTACCTGGATGCCGGCACCACCGACATCCCCTCGCTGCTGCGGCACGACTTTGCGAGCGGCTTGCAGCTATGGCTGTGGCTCGCCTGTTTCGCCGCGTTCGCGGTCAAGCTACCCATGTGGCCGGTGCACACCTGGCTGCCCGACGCACACGTCGAGGCGCCCACGGCGGGGTCGGTGATCCTCGCCGGCGTGCTGCTGAAGTTTGGCGGTTACGGGTTTCTCCGGTTTTCGCTGCCGATGCTGCCGGAAGCGTCGATCACCTTCACGCCGCTGATCTTCGCGCTCAGCATCATCGCCGTCATCTACACCTCGCTGGTGGCGCTCGCGCAAGACGACATGAAGAAACTGATCGCTTACTCCTCGGTGGCGCACATGGGCTTCGTGACCGTCGGCGCGTTCAGCATGACGGTGCAGGGCGTCGAAGGCGCCATCGTCCAGATGCTGAGTCACGGGGTCGTCTCGGCGGCGCTGTTCCTGATCGTCGGCGTCGTCTACGACCGCATACACTCGCGCGACATCGCGGCTTACGGCGGCTTGGTGCATCGGATGCCGGTCTATGCGGCGGTTTTCATGCTGTTCATGCTCGCCTCTGTCGGACTGCCGGGCACGAGCGGCTTCATCGGCGAGTTCCTGGTGCTGCTCGGGGCCTTCCAGTTCAACGCCTGGGTCGCGGCGCTGACGGCGACCGGAACGATCCTCAGCGTCGCCTACATGCTGTACCTTTACCGGCGGGTTATATTTGGAGCGCTGACCAAGGACACCCTCAAGTCGATCGCCGATCTTTCGCCTCGCGAGGTCCTGGTGTTCGCGCCGCTCGCGGCAGTGGTGATATGGCTCGGCGTCTACCCGATACCGGTCCTCGACGTCATGCACGTCTCCGTACAGAACCTCGTCGAGCGGCTCGATGTGGCGCGCGCCGCACTCGATAGCGCTTCGCTCGCGGTCCGCTGAGACGCCGAGTTGCAGGGAGGCCCGGTAGCCGATGTCCGTCGCTGAAGTCCCAGATTTGATCCCGGTGATGCCCGAGCTTTTCCTGGCGCTGGCGGCGATGGCGCTGTTGATGCTGGGCGCCTTTCAGAGAGAAGGCGACGCCGTAGCGGCAGTTCGTTTCAGCCGGCTGATGATCCGCCTCGGCGCGCTGGCGCTCCTGCTGGCCCTGCTCTTGGTCGTCACCATAGCGGCGCGCGGACCGATGCTGTCGTTCGGCGACATGTTTATCGTCGACGACTACGCCGTTTTCTTCAAGGTCTTGGTGCTGCTCGCCTCGGCAATTTGCCTGCTGATCTCGCAGGAGTACCTGGAACTGCGGGGAATGGCGCGTTTCGAGTACATCGTGCTGGTGCTGCTGGCGACGACCGGCATGATGCTGATGATTTCCGCCAATGACTTCATGGCGCTTTATCTCGGTCTGGAAATGCAGAGCCTGGCGCTTTACGTCATCGCCGCGTTCCACCGCGACGAGGTTCGCTCGGTTGAGGCCGGATTAAAGTACTTCGTTCTCGGCGCGCTCGCATCCGGGATGTTGCTGTACGGCGCCTCGCTCATTTACGGTTACTCCGGAACGACAGGCTTTATTGCCGTTCAGAGCGCGCTCGGCGACCTTCAGGGGGCGGTTCCACCGGTCGGTCTGATCGTCGGACTGGTCTTCGTCATCGCCGGCCTGGCCTTCAAGGTTTCGGCGGTGCCGTTCCACATGTGGACTCCCGACGTTTATGAAGGCGCGCCGACGCCGGTCACCGCGTTCTTTTCGCTCTCGCCGAAGTTCGCGGCACTGGCCCTGCTGGTGCGGGTGATGATCGAGCCGTTCGGCAATCTGCTTGCACAGTGGCAGCAGATCATCGTCTTTATCTCTATCGCCTCGATGGTGCTCGGTGCGTTCGCCGCGATCGGGCAGAACAATATCAAACGCCTGATGGCCTACAGCTCGATCGGCCACGTGGGTTACGCGTTGATTGGGCTAGCAGTCGGCGGCGAGGCGGGCATCCGTGGCCTGCTCATCTATATGACTATCTACCTGTTCATGAACCTCGGCACCTTCGCCTGCATCCTTTGCATGCGCCGCGGCCAGCAGATGGTCGAAGAGATCTCTGATCTGGCGGGTCTGTCCCGCACTCATCCGATGATGGCGCTGTCGATGGCGATATTCATGTTCTCGCTGGCCGGCATACCGCCGCTGGCCGGCTTCTTCGGCAAGCTCTATATCTTCCTGCCGGCGATCGAAGGTGGCCTCTACACGCTCGCCATCATCGGCGTTCTGTCGAGCGTCGTGGGGGCGTTCTATTATCTTCGGATCGTCAAGGTAATGTACTTCGACCAAACGGCGGAGCCGCTGGACCGGGCTTTCGGCCCGGAGCTACGCTTGGTGATGCTCGCCTCGATGGCCGTTATCGTGCTGTTCTTTGTCTATCCCGAACCGGTTCTGTCCAGTGCGACGACAGCCGCCGCTTCGCTGCTCCGGGGCGGATAGTCGGCATGCCAGATTGGCCGGCCCAGGCTTGCGGCTTCTTCCACATACTCGAACTGCCGACAACCAACTCCACGAGCGAGGAAGCGAAGCGCCTCGGCCGCGCGGGGGCGCCGGAAGGCACGCTGATTTGGGCGTTGCGGCAGACCGCCGGACACGGCCGGTTCCGTCGACCGTGGATCTCGCCGCTCGGCAATCTGTATTTCTCGCTGCTGCTGCGTCCCGACCTGCCGCCGCGGCAAACGATGCAGCTGACGTTTGTCGCCGCCCTCGCCATGGCCGAAACGATCTCCGCCATCGTTCCAGCCGACGCGGCGGTTACCTGCAAATGGCCGAACGACGTATTGATTTCCGGAAAGAAGGTCAGCGGAATCCTGCTCGAGTCGTCGCTCAATGACGTCGGAAGAGTTGACAGCCTGGTGATCGGCATCGGCGTCAATGTCGCCTCGCACCCGCCGCCGCAAGACGTGCATTACCCTGCCACTTCGCTTTGGGCGGAGGGCGCTACGACCGAGACCGCCCGGTCGGTGCTCGAGATGTTCTGCCCATCTTTCCTCTGGTGGTACGGCGAGTGGCGCCAGCGCGGTTTTCATCCGGTACGCCAGGCGTGGCTGGCGCGAGCCGAGCGACTGCATCGGCCGATCGAAGTCCGGCTGGAGGGCGATACGGCCGCCGGCATTTTCGCCGACCTCGATCCGACGGGAGCGTTGATCCTGCAGCAGGGCAGGGGGCAGCGCCTGATCCTCGCCGGCGATGTTTTCCCGCCGGAGTCCTAGGGCGATGCCGTAGCCCGAAGATGCTGCTCGCAATTGATACCGGCAACACCAACACCGTTTTCGCCGTTTTCGATGCTGACGGCAAGATGATCGGCGAATGGCGATCATCGACCAACGCCAACAGGACGGCGGATGAGATCGGTGTTTGGCTTGCCCAGCTTTTCGCGCTGGAAAACATTCGTCGCGGCGACATCACCAGCGGCATCATTGCCACGGTCGTGCCGGCGACTTTATTCAGTTTGCGGAGGATGTTCCGCAGGTATTTCGATTGTCCCGCCCTGGTCGTTGGGGCGCCGGACGTCAACATCGGCATTCGCGTTCTCGTCGACCGCCCGGAAGAGGTGGGCGCCGATCGCCTCGTCAACGCCGTCGCCACTTTCGAGGAATACGGCGGCCCCAAGATCATCGTCGACTTTGGCACGGCGACCACATTCGATGTGATCGATGACGAGGGCAACTATCTCGGGGGCGCGATCGCACCGGGGGTCAACTTGTCGTTGGAGGCGCTACACCGCGCATCGGCCCAGCTGCCTCGGGTAGCCATCGGCCGCCCCGAGCGGGTCGTCGGCAAGACCACGGTGCAGGCGATGCGCTCCGGCATCTTCTGGGGCTACATAGGCATGATCGAAGGAACGATCCAGCGTATCCGTCAGGAGATCGGAACGCCGGTCGGGGTGATTTCGACGGGAGGGCTGGCGCCACTCTTCAGCGAGTGTTCGGCGGTTCTGGAACGCTCTGACCCACACCTGACGCTCAAGGGCCTCTATACGATCTACCGGCGCAACAATCCACGATGAGTGTCGAGCCGGGCAACGAACTGCTCTTTCTGCCGCTGGGTGGCGCCGGCGAGATCGGCATGAATCTCAATCTATACGGCTACGGTCCGCCGGCCGCCCATCGCTGGCTGATGATCGACTGCGGGGTCTCGTTCGGCGGCGATGGTATTCCTGGCGCCGACGTGATGATGGCCGATCCTTCATTCATCGTCGAAAGGCGCGAGCGTTTGGAGGGCCTGCTGTTGACACACGCGCACGAGGACCACCTCGGCGCCCTTCCGTATCTCTGGCCGCTCCTGCGCTGCCCTGTCTATGCGACACCATTCGCCATCGGCGTCCTCCGCCGGAAGCTCGACGGCGCCTTGCTTGCACAGCTTAAGCCGATCGCCATCCCGGATAGCGCCAGACTGCTGATTGGGCCTTTCGACCTGCAATTGATAGGAATGACCCACTCCATCCCCGAGGCGCAGGCGGTCGCAATCCACACAGATCGCGGCGTGGTGCTGCACAGTTCCGACTGGAAGCTCGACCCGGATCCGGTAGTCGGACCGACTTCCGAGGAGGCGGCGCTACGAACGCTAGGGGACGCCGGGCTCACCGCCTTGGTCTGCGACTCCACCAACGTGTTCGAGAACGGCACTTCCGGTTCGGAAGGAGCCATCCTGGATGCCCTGTTGGATATGGTGGCAGGTTGCCCCTACCGGGTGACGGTAACCTGCTTTGCGACAAATATCGCCCGACTGCGAACGATCGCCGAGGTCGCCCGTTCCACGGGACGCGACGTCGTCATGGCCGGAGCCTCGCTGAAGCGCAACTATACCGCCGCGCGGGAGTGCGGCTATTTGGCTGACGTGCCGCCGTTCCTCGAAGATGGCTTCGCTAATCACCTGCCGCGGGAACGCAGCCTGATAATCTGCACCGGCGGCCAAGGCGAGCCGCGCGCGGCTCTGGCCAGGATGGCGAAGGGAGAGCACCCCTACGTGACATTGGAGCAGGGCGACACCGTCATTTTTTCTACGCGGGTAATACCGGGCAACGAGCGGGCCATCGCGCGTCTGCAGAACGATTTGCTGCGGCGTGGGGCCGAGGTGCTGACGCACCGTCACGGCCTGATCCACGTCTCGGGTCACCCGGCGCGCGATGAGTTGCGGCGGATGTACCGGCTGGCCCGTCCGCGGCTGGCTGTGCCGGTACATGGGGAACTGCGGCACTTGCTGGAACACGCCGATCTTGCAAGGCAACAGCAGGTTCCAGAGGTGATCGTCGCCCAGAATGGCGAAGTCCTTCGACTTGCGCCGGGACCGGCGTGCGTGGTCGGTAATGTGCCGTCGGGTCGGCTGCTGCTGGAAGGCAACCGCCTGGTTCCAATCGACGGCGAACTTGTCCGAGGGCGCACAAAAGCCATATACAACGGTGCCGTTGTCGTCACCGTCGTCTTGGAAGAGGCGCGGCCAAATGTGCAAGACATCCAGTTCTCGTCGATCGGGCTACTCGAACAGGGCGAAAACCAAATGGTGCAAGACATGCGCTCGGCGGTAATCCGGGTTATCGAAGAACTCTCGGCCCGCCAATACGGAGATGACGATTTTGTCCGGGAGGCGGTGCGCGTCGCCGTTCGCAGGGAAGCTCGAAAACAGATCGACAAGCGGCCGCTCACGCATGTGCATTTGGTCAGAGGATAATCAGCAGAGGAGGGAGAGATGATCGGTCGGTTCAATCATGTTGCGATCGCGGTTCCGGATTTGGACGCAGCCTCGAGAAAGTACCGCGAGATCTTGGGCGCGAAGGTATCGGCGCCTCAGCCCGAACCCGATCATGGTGTGACCGTGGTCTTTATCGAGTTGCCCAATACCAAAGTCGAGCTGCTGCACCCGCTAGGCGACAAATCTCCGATCAAGGGCTTCCTCGACAAGAACCCCGATGGCGGCATCCATCATATTTGCTACGAGGTCGAGGACATCATCGCCGCCCGCGATCAACTCAAGGCGACGGGTGCCCGCGTGCTCGGGGACGGCAATCCGAAGATCGGCGCCCACGGCAACCCCGTGCTGTTCCTGCACCCGAAGGACTTCTACGGGACCCTGGTGGAACTTGAGCAGGCCTCCCCGAGCAGGGCTGCCTGACGGTCAATCGCTTCATGAGCTGGGTGAGCGGCTTCGCCGTCTACGTGATCATCTGGTGGACGGTGATTTTCGCCGTGTTGCCATTCGGAGTCCAACCGATCGCGGCCGACCAGGTCAGCAAGGGACATGCGGCGGGCGCGCCGCATCGGCCCCGTATTCTATTGAAGGTGGCGGTAACATCACTCATTGCAGCGGTCCTCTGGCTCATCGTCTATTGGCTGTTCGAGTCTGGCGTAGTCAGGCTCGTCGATGGCGCGGATCAATAAGGGATTTGGCTGCCGCACAGACTAGCCAGCGCGCCGGGCACAAAGCATCGGTATTCTGAACGGTTACTGATCTCCTGAGCCGCCGCCCGCCCGCACGTAGTCCGTCCGATCCACGGTAGTTCTAAGGCACCGGCACAATGGTCTACACGGGCGGTGGCCAGGCGGTTCCGGCTGGACGGGCATCGACCGAGCAATCCCGGTTTCAGAGCAAATAGGGTGAGGGAGAGGACCATTGAAGATTGGAATTGTCGGTGCTGGCCAGGTCGGCTCGTCGGCCGCATACGCCATGATGTTGAACGCGGTCGGCAGCGAGATCGTACTTGTCGATCTGAATGAGAAGCTTGCCGAGGCTCAGGCAACGGACATCAGCCATGGCGTGCCTTTCGGAAACCCGGTTTGGGTGCACGCCGGTGGTTACCCCCAGTTGGCGGGGGCGGCGGTGGTCGTCATCGCCGCGGGCGTCGCGCAAAAGCCCGGTGAGACGAGGCTGCAGCTGCTGGATCGCAACGCCGCAGTGTTCAAGGCGATCGTTCCGCGGGTGCTGGCCGCGACGCCGGACGTGATCCTGGTCATCGCCACTAATCCCGTCGACATCATGACCTACGTCGCCACCAGGATTTCCGGGCTCGCGCCATCGCGGGTGATCGGCTCGGGAACAATCCTCGATACCGCTCGATTTCGAAACTTGCTCGCGCTGCACCTTGCGGTGGCGGCGCAATCGATCCACGGTCATGTCTTGGGAGAGCACGGGGATACGGAGGTGCTGGCCTGGTCCAGCACCGACGTCGCGACATTCCCGGTGTGTGAGTATGCGGAACAGGTCGGCAGGCCGATCACGTCGGAGGTCAGGGAACGCATCGACGACGGTGTTCGAAACGCCGCTTACAAGATCATCGCGGGCAAGGGCGCGACCTACTATGGAATCGGCGCCGGCTTGGCGCGTCTTGTCCGGGGCATTCTCGGCAACGAGCATCGGGTGGAGACAGTCTCGACCGTAAATGGTGATGTGGAGGGTGTAAGCGAAGTCGCCCTATCGATGCCGCGGGTCATCGCCCGCCGTGGAGTCATCACCGACATCAAACCGCGGCTCGACGATGGCGAGCGCTTAGCGTTGCGGCATAGCGCCGAAGTGCTGAAGCAGGCTTCCGACGCGATCACCTTCTGAACCAGAGAGTGGTTAGTGTCGCGAATCGTCGCAAGCGGGATCAGGCTTGCGCAAGGGGTGGGACGAGTGATTATGGCGGTCGGGGGTCTCGGAGGATGCCATGATCGAGTTTCTACCGGAAACAAAAGGAAATCTGGTTGCCATCAAGATGTCAGGCACGATCACCGAGGAGGATCACGAAAGGTTCCTCCCCGAGGCCGATCCGATATTCGATCGGGAGCGTATCGAGCATCTGGTCTTAGATTGGGAGTACCTGAAAGGATGGGCTCCTGGCGCCCGCTCCGCCGGCACCTGGTTCGGGATGCACTACCGTGCCTTGGTCGGGCGCGTCGCCATCATCGCCGAGGAAAAGTGGGCCGACGAGGTATTGCGCGTCACCGATATCTACAGAGCGGCCGACGTGCGCCGATTTTCGCCGGCTGATCGTGCCGCCGCGTTTGCCTGGATCGGCCATGACTGATCCAAAGGCTTTAACCCTGGACCTTCCGTGATGGCGATAAACCGTTTTTCCTGCCGCGTTGATGGCGCGGCTTGGCTGCTACGCAGTGAGCGGCTGTCCGAGTAGAAGAAGACGTCATCTGGATATTCGCCGTTTGGGCGAAATAAGCGCCCGGCCGACGTTACTCTTAAGTTGCCTAGCGCTCTCGATGCCGTTATATACTTAGGTGTCAGCTTCAATTCGGGTGGTCACGCTTCCACCGCCGCTACAGACGGCTGTCAGCGCTCCCCAAATTCGAAACTCGATCGGGTCTGCCGGCCTGTACTTACATCTATTGGGGAACATGCGATGCCAATCGGAACAGTAAAGTGGTTTAACCCGACGAAGGGTTATGGGTTTATCCAGCCGAACGACGGATCCAAGGACGTGTTTGTCCACATCTCGGCGCTAGAGCGATCCGATCTCGGTCAATTGGTCGAGGGCCAGAAGGTCCAGTTTGACCTCGAGCGTGGCCAACAAGGAAGAACTTCGGCGGTCAACTTGCGGTCGGCTTGATCTCAACCAAGTCAAGTTGTCCGGCTTCTCGGCAATCGCGGGTACGTCGGGTCTATTGCGCGACCGTATAAGAACCACGTCCTAGCGATCTTAACGAATGAAAAACCTGCGGCAACGTCTGATCTTGCTTGGTAAGGATTCGGCGCTGATGCCGGATCCTTCCGCCGTCAAGGCGCAGGGGTGTAAGCGGCGCCGGCTAGGCTGCTGCGTTCGCTAAGCTGAAACGATCGACTAAGCGCTATCATGTGAGCGTCGCCGTCGAGCCGGATGGCTGGGCGTCCTGTTGTCGCCCGGATCATTCTCACCTGCGTCCGCGGCGAGGCGCGTTAAACGGAGATAAGAATGGAAGATCACAAGTTCGCCGTCGGACAGACGGTGCAGTTTACGCCGGGCGCGCTGGACAGGGCTGCCCCTCGCGGCACCTATACCATTGTTCGTCTGCTACCGCCGGCGGCTAGGGTCAATCAGTATCGGATCAAGAGCACGGCGGACGGCCACGAGCGCGTTGTTCAGGAAGTTCAGCTCGATCGTTGATTGGGCGCGCCCCATAGAGAAATTAGCGGCGCTCGAAAGATAGAGACACTAGTTCGCGGAGAAGCCGCGGAAATGAAAACGGTCGCCACCGCGACCGTTCGCTCGATGCTGGGCTACGTTGCCTGTTGGCTTTTGAGGCTTTTAACTCACATCACCTCGATTGTTGGAAGCAGACGTAGCCTAGGTCCCCAATTCCAGCGGGGTTGACTCCTGCTTATTGTCTTGGTTGTCTCCTCTAAACCCGGGCCGGCAAACAGATGTGCGTGCATGTTCTAGTTAGTGAAGACACTACAAAACCCATAGGTGCACGTCACTACTTTTTTTGCCGCGAGCAAGCAAAGCAAGCGTTTTCGCTCCGAGGCGGTATCGCATCATTTCCTTCGGCGTGGGTGTCAGAGCTATTGCGTGACGGCGAGAATGCCGGGACCTCGGTTGATGTGCGATTCCTCATGCCTTAAAGTCCGCCCGCCCAGCATCTTGCAATACGAAGGGTGTCTCCCGGATGCGACTTTCCCGCTATTTCATGCCCACCCTGAAAGAAAATCCGGCGGAGGCACAAATCGTTTCGCATCGTCTTATGCTTCGCTCCGGTATGCTCCGGCAATCCAGCGCCGGGGTTTACTCCTGGCTACCGCTCGGATTGCGCGTTCTGAAGAACATCGAGCGGATTGTTCGCGACGAACAGAACGCCATGGGTTGTCACGAGATGCTGATGCCGACGATCCAACCCGCGGAGCTTTGGAAGGAAAGTGGGCGATACGAGGCTTATGGTCCGGAAATGCTCCGCATAACGGACCGACACCAGCGAGAGATCTTGTATGGGCCGACGAACGAGGAGCAGATCACGGACATATTTAGATCGACGGTCAAGAGCTACCGGCAATTGCCAACCATGCTCTACCATATCCAGTGGAAGTTTCGCGACGAGATCAGGCCGCGGTTCGGGGTGATGCGCGGCCGCGAATTCCTCATGAAGGACGCCTACTCGTTCGACCTCGATCACGCGGGCGCCTTGCGAACTTACCGGAAGATGTTTGTCGCGTATCTCCGAACCTTCGAGCGGATGGGCTTGCAAGCTATTCCGATGCGCGCGGAAACCGGTCCGATCGGCGGCGATCTCAGTCACGAGTTCGTAATTCTAGCCGATACGGGCGAGAGCGAGATCGCCTACCATCGCGAATTCCGTAATCTTACTCTCGCCGACAGGGACATCGATTACGACGGCGATTTGCAGCCGCTGGTCGATGCGTTCGTCGCGAGATATGCCGCGACCGACGAGCAACGCGATCCCGCGATCGAGCGCGCGCTTGGCGACGATCTCAAGACCGGGCGCGGAATCGAGGTCGGCCATATCTTCTACTTCGGCACCAAGTACTCGAAGGCGATGAATGCCACGGTCATGGGGCCGCGTGGCGAGGAGGTCGCCGTCGAGATGGGCTCGTACGGGATCGGCGTATCCCGACTGGTCGCGGCTATAATCGAGGCGTCGCACGACGACGCCGGCATCATTTGGCCACAAGCGGTCGCCCCGTTCGCGGTCGGTCTGATCAATGTCAAGCAGGATGATTCGGAGTGCGCCGCTATCTGCGAGACGATCTACGGAGCAATGCATCGCACCGGCAATGGCGTCCTCTACGACGACCGGGCCGAGCGGCCGGGCATCAAGTTCGCGGAGATGGATCTGATCGGCCTGCCGAAACAGATCATCGTTGGGCCGCGCGGCGCCAAGGGCGGAAACGTCGAGCTGAAAAGCCGCGGCACCGGCGAGCGCCGGGAAATGGCCGTCGCAACGGCCCTCGCGGCACTCGGCGCCTGAGGTACGCAACGCATGTTTAGTGGTTTCGAGTGGTTGGTCGCGATCCGCTACCTGCGGCCGCGCCGGCAGGAAGGGTTCGTTTCGGTCATCGCCCTCTTCTCCTTCCTCGGCATCTTTCTCGGCGTCGCCACCCTGATCATCGTCATGTCGGTGATGAACGGTTTTCGCGAGGAGATGCTGACCCGCATCCTTGGCCTGAACGGGCACCTGAGTGTGTACGGCGGGGTGACGGGATTGACCGGATACGACGCCGTCCGAGAAACGATCGCCAAGGTGCCGGGAGTCCGTGTCGTCGATCCGATGATCGAGAATCAGGTGATGGTCACCGCCGGCGGCGTGGCCAGGGGCGCGGTGGTTCGCGGCCTGACGCCGGAGGACATGCGCGACCGGAAGATCGTGGCGGACCACATCGTCGCCGGCTCGCTCGACGGCTTCCGGGGCGACGACGCCGTGCTGGTGGGTGCGCGGCTTGCCGAGCGAATGGGGCTTTCCGTCGGCGACCGGATCACCCTTATCTCGCCAAAGGGCAACATTACCGCGTTCGGCACGGTGCCGCGCATGCGCGCTTACCAGATCATCGGCTTGTTCGACGTCGGCATGTTCGAGTACGACAGCGGCTTCATCTTCATGCCGATGGAAGCCGCGCAGACATACTTTCGCATGCCGGAGGCGGTGACCACGCTCGAGATCTTTATCGACGATCCCGACAAGGCGCCGCAAATGGCGCGCGCCCTGCAGCAAACGATCGGCGCCGCCGGCCGGGTGCACGATTGGCAGCGCGCCAACTCCAGCTTCTTCAATGCGATTCAGGTGGAACGCAATGTCATGTTCCTGATCCTGACGCTGATCATCGTCGTGGCGGCCTTCAACATCATCTCCAGCCTGATCATGCTGGTGAAGGAGAAGGGGCGGGCGATCGCCATTTTGCGGACGATGGGCGCCACCCGGGGCGCGATCATGCGCATCTTCTTTATCTGCGGCGCCAGCGTCGGTGTGCTCGGAACGCTATTCGGCTTCGCCGGCGGGCTCGCCTTCTCGCACAACATCGAAACGGTGCGGCAGTGGATCCAGGTGCTGACGGGAACCAATCTGTTTGCGCCGGAGATCTACTTCCTGTCGCAACTGCCGGCCAAGGTTGACTACCTCGAGGTGCTGGCGGTCACCGCCATGGCGCTGATATTGTCGTTTCTCGCGACGATCTATCCCTCCTGGAGAGCCGCGCGCATCGATCCCGCCGAGGCGCTGCGGTATGAATGACGAGCGGCGAGCCGTCTCGATCCCGCGCGGACAGGGTGCGGGCAGCGATGCTCCGGTGTTCCGCCTGGTTGGCATCTCCCGCAGCTTTCGGCAGGGTCGGACGACGCTGCGGGTTCTCAAGGACGTCGATCTGCAGGCCAGCGCCGGCGAGCTGGTGGCCTTGGTCGGCCCGTCCGGCTCGGGAAAATCGACGTTGCTGCACATCGCCGGTCTGCTGGAGCAGCCCGATCACGGCGAGGTGTTCCTCGATGGGACAGCCTGCGGCGGCCTGAATGACGACCGGCGTACGGCCGTCCGACGCATCAACATGGGCTTTGTTTATCAATACCACCACCTGCTGCCGGAATTCTCGGCGGAAGAGAACGTGGTGCTGCCACAGATGATCGCCGGTAGATCCAGGGGAGAGAGCAGGGTACGGGCCCGCGAACTGCTCGGTTCGCTCGGACTGGCCGACCGCCTCGATCATCGGCCCGGCCAACTTTCCGGAGGCGAGCAGCAGCGCGTGGCGATCGCCCGCGCGCTTGCCAACCGCCCGAAGATCGTGCTGGCCGACGAACCGACCGGCAACCTCGACCCGGCTACGGCGAACGAGGTGTTCGACGCTGTTGGTGAGCCTCGCCCGCGATGCTCGGCTGGCGGCGATCATCGCCACCCACAACCCGTCGCTCGCCGCCCGCATGGACCGAACGGTGCGACTGGAGGACGGGCATCTAGTGGCGATGTGAGGCCTGGAATGGCATCAGCGGATAAGCCATTCAGGTCCTAATACTTCCGAGGTTGAGGATGCGGGCAGGGGGGGGGATGAATAAGGAAGAAACTCTGAAGCTCTACGCACAGGGGAAGGACGCGTGGAACGCTTGGGCTAGCGGGATGCTCGTGAAGCGCGCGGAGATGGAGAAGGATGGCACTTCGGAGCTGGATAGGAGAACAGATTGGTTCGCCGAGGCGACAGCTAACTTCGAAGATCACTGTTTCGGTCAGTACGCGAATTTCAGCAGTATCATCTTTCCAGCGGACGCGCGGTTCCGTGGCGCGAGGTTTAGCAAACTAGCGTACGGGCCCGCGAACTGCTCGGTTCGCTCGGACTGGCCGACCGCCTCGACCATCGGCCCGGCCAACTTTCCGGAGGCGAGCAGCAGCGCGTGGCGATCGCCCGCGCGCTCGCCAACCGCCCGAAGATCGTGCTGGCCGACGAACCCACCGGCAACCTCGACCCGGCCACGGCGAACGAGGTGTTCGATCTGTTGTTGAGCCTCGCCCGCGATGCTCGGCTGGCGGCGATCATCGCCACCCACAACCCGTCGCTCGCCGCCCGCATGGACCGAACGGTGCGACTGGAAGACGGGCATCTCGTAGCGATGTGAGGACAGGACAGTGCATGCCCGCTCGACGTTGCACGCCGCGGACCCTGTCTGTTCAACCGCGTCTCCCTCGCCGAACTCGTCATCCTCGGCTCACCTGCGAATGCGAGCTGAGGGCGAACCAGCGTGCGTGCTCGGCTCTTTGATGTTGACAATAAGTGTTTGGTCGGTTCACCTAGACTGCATATTGCCGGAACTCGACCGGCGATAAAGTGCAAGGGGTATCGTCAGACTGTAGTGCCCACGAACGCGCAGTTTTGTAGCGCGCGTTAATGAGTGTCGTATGGCCTTGTGTCCGACATTACTCAGGCACTGCTTGCATTCCTCTCTCGGCGTTGATCAAGAACGGCAAGTCATGCAAAAAAGGGAAAGGTCATGACAGCACGCAAATGTCTCCTCTTGTTGAGCTGCTTTACGATCGGGACGGCGGCCTGGGCTATCAACGGCGCTTACGCTCAGCAGGATACCGAGTTACCGGACCCCATGGAGTTCGGGGTCATGTATGAGAAGCTGGCTTTCGAGGCCGCCGATACCAACGGCGATAACTTGATTAGTGAGGGCGAGTTCGTACGGGACGCAGCGGCGGGATTCAGCGGACTGGACCGCAACCGTGACGGTAAACTGACACCCGAAGAGCTCGGTTCACACGATCCCGCGAAGTTCGCGCGCGTCGATGCGAACAATGACGGTGTGCTCACCTTTACGGAGGTGATGACCTACAAGATGAGAGCGTTCGAGGCGGCGGACACAAATTATGATGATGCTCTGTCGTTCGACGAGATGGTCAAGTCCGTTACCGAGGAAGAGGGACAATCACGATGAGACCGTCGCACACAATCAGGTTTGCTGGGCCGGGAGCGATGATGCTTGCCGCCGCGTTCGGCTTGGCCCTAGCCGGATGTGAAGGTGACTCCGGTCCCGGCGTCGGAACCGTCGGGGGCGCGGCGCTCGGCGCCGGCGCCGGGCGCGCCATCTTCGGAGGCAGCACATCCGCCATGCTGATTGGCGGGGCCGTTGGTGGCCTCGCCGGCAACGCGACCTTGGATCGCCAGGCGCAAGATCGTCGGCAGCAGCAGGCGGAAGCTTCCAGAGACCGTGAAATGCAGAGGCAGCTCGATTTCGAGCGGCAACGTGCTCTTCAGCAAGCTGAGACGCAGCGGCAAATAGAGGAACAGCGCCGATTTAACGAGTGGCAGCGGTCGCAGAGTCGATAGGGCCTCAGATCCGTATCAGCAAGTCCGACGAGGCAAAGCCGCCAGGGATCCTCGTCGGACAAGGAACACAAACAGTCCCGGCTGCTGCCTCTTCGCGCCGACGCCGCGCACGCGTCATTGAGAACAAAGCCATCGGTGCAGGATTTCAAAGGTCCGGCGCGCGGCCGTTACGACGGCCCTTTCGTCCCGCGGACCACAGTGTGCCAGCAGCGTAGACCCAAAAGCTTTCCACATCGGACCAACCGCCTCGCCGTAACAGCGGAAGTAGCTGCAGCCATTGTTGAACCCAAGGCCAAGGCGGCGCTCGACGTGGCGCGCGATTAGTATGCCTCCAAGCGTCGAACCCTCGACGACATACATTGACCCGAAAGCGTCGGCTTGAGTGCGCATTGGGACTGTCGGAACGCAGAGGGCAAGTTGCCCCATGTCGCGGTCCGTCATTCCTAGCTCATGCAGATCGGCTATCAGCAGGTCCACCTTGCGTCGCCCGTGGAAGAATCCTGCATGGGCGAGCGCTGCCTCGGCCCACGGCTCCCAAGCTGCATGAAAGCCATAGAGCCGGGCAAGCAGGTCCCGGTATGCGCTCCGGGAGCTCGTTCGGGCTCCGAGATCAAAGGCCTGTTCGATCCGGTCGTGAGCTAACGCCGTCTCGATCTTTAGGCGCTGTAGCAGATTCACAAATTCTTGCCGGCCACATCATTCGTCAGCGGCACGCTGAGATGGATCGAGGTTCCGGGGGCATCGGTCGTAACCCGAAGCTCTCCTTCAAGCTGGTCGACCAGCGCGCGGGTAAGCCGCGATCCCAATCCAACATGCGAAGGCTCTCCACCAACTCCAATCCCCTGGTCCTGCACGATTACATGCAGGTCGCCCGGAGCTTCCCTCAACTTCACGTCTATAGGCCCGGGTCTTCCGCCATACGCATATTTAACCGCGTTGGTAAGAAGCTCGGTAATCACAAGCGCCAGAACGACAGCCGTGCTGGTAGGTACAAGTACGGAACGGCCATGGACCTTGACGTGTCCGACCCATGCAGGTCCCCAAGTCTCTACCAGACCGTCGCGCAGTTCTTCGAGGTACGATCCGAAGTCGACGCTCTGAATGTGGTCAGACCGCCAGAGACGCTGGTGTACCATGCTGATGGCCATGATGCGGCGGGACGCTTCGTCGAAGTGCGCCTTCAGCTGCTCACCGCCAGCTTGCCGTGCCTGAAGGTTGAGCATGGCGTTGACGAGCTGGAGACTGTTCTGGACCCGGTGATTGACCTCTTGCATAAGAAGGTCTTTCTGTACGAGAAGCGCCTCCTTGTCGGACAGCGTTCGTCGAAGCTGTACGTTCAGTTCTTTCAGCCTCTGCTGCTGCAGAAGTCTAAACAAAGCTCGTCCCAACCTGCGCGCGGCATCCGCCTCGGCGGTGGACCAAGGCCGGGATTGATTGTGAACAATCTCCTTCCAGATCGCGAATGACTTGCGGGGCGTAAGCGTGCCCACCTCCGCTCCCAGCTCCGCCGCTTTATGAGGGTTCCCGGCCCAGTTGATCGCTTCCAGCTGCTCGAACTCGAAACCAAAGCAGCATGAGCGGCTCCTCGCGAGATACCACTGTCGCCAGAAGTCCGCTTGCCTCGGCCCCGTACGCCGCCGCGGGAGCGTGCTGGCGGACAAGGCTGTTGGTTACGTACGGGTCGAAGGTTGCTGTGTTGAGAAGCCATTCGGCAAGTTCCCGGATCTGGTCTTCGGTCGGGGCATGACCAGTGCTGCTGACCCGGTCGCCGGACAGGACCGCGACCCCGTCGGCGCTTAGCACTCTCCGCAGTTCGCCGGTGCGTTCGAGCAACGCTTGCTCAATCGCCCTTACCTTCGACAGGTCGTCGACGAGTTCCTCGCGCGCGGCTGCAAGGCCCAGTCTCTCGTGGTGGAGCTCGTCTTGTTCCCGCGCCTTGACCTGTTGGCTCAGAATCTGCCCTACATGTTTGCACACCTCCCGCAACTCGTAATGAACCAGCTTCGGCGACGTGTGATGAAACGCGATAAGGCCCCATAAAGCGCCATCGACGACAATCGAGACCGACATGGATGCCCTCACACCCATGTTTCTGAGGTACTGAAGGTGAATTGGAGACACGCTGCGCAGTGCACATTCGCTCATGTCGAGCGGTGCGTTTGTCTTGGGATTCAGCGCTGGAACCAGGGGAGCGGGCGTGTAATTCGCGTCCGGGATCACGCGGACGAGGTTTCGCAAGTAAAGGGCTCGCGCCTGCTTCGGGATGTCGGCCGCCGGGTAGCGGTGGTGCAGGAAGGGGTCAAGTTCGTCAACCTTGTCCTCGGCCACCACCGAACCGGCGCCATCATGAAGGAAGCGGTAAATCATAACCCGGTCGAAGCCGCTGAGGCGTCGCGCCTCGCGGCTTGCGCTTTGAAGTAGTCGCGGCAAATCGGGAGCTCGCTCGAATTCCGAGGCTGTTCCGCGCACCTCGCTCAGAACTTCCGCCGCGGTTTGGGCGCGGGACGAACTTGGTTCAATCTCCAAGACGAGGATGCCGTCCCGATAATGACTGGTGAAATCCAGGAGCCCGCGGCCGTTGCCCGGGGCGACAAATGACCCCAGATACCCCGGCTCAGGAGTGCCCCGGCCCTGATCTAACAGCGACGCCGGATAAGCTCCAACAACGTCCGCGATGGTTCGGTCGAGGATAGCATCGATCTCGCGGCCGAAAATGTTCTCCGTGTCTCCGGCAACCTGGAGAATGCGAAACGTCCCGGGCTCGACAACGAGCAATATGCCGTGCGGCTGGATTGAGCCTGGGATATGGATCGGCTCACGATCGCAGTTACTCAGATCGACAGTTGACGCAAACTCAGGCATCTACACACGCTATCCTTGTTGCCCTTCGTTTGACAATGCAGTTTAACGCTTACGTACAGGGCATCTATTTAGACGACGCTTGCTGGTTCGCGGCTTTGTTCGTGTTCGCCGCGGTCCAACCGCCTGCCCCTTTTGTGTTTCCGAGGCGCGCTCCTCTTGGTCCGGCGCGCTCCGGAGGTGTCGTCCTGCTTGAGGACACGGACGAAGAGAACTGCTCGTCGCCTACCAGCAGCGTAAGGACGCAGGGCTGTCCCGACGAGCGGGACAGAATGCCATAGTTTCGATTTAGGCGAAAGCCGCAAGCCCTCCAGCAATCCTGAATTGAGGCGTCGGCCGCGCGTTGTCACGGCTCCGCGGGTTGGCTCCGGTATCCACCGCCTCTTCCAGACCAGGATCAGACAAACCGTACCATTGCTGCAGCAAAAGCAGCTTCACATACGTCACCAGCGGATACGACGGCCGCCCCTCGTCACTGGCGTAAATCCCATCCAGTACCTTAACCACCGCCGGCCAGTCGACAATCGAGTCAATTCTATCCAACCAGCCGTTCCGACCCGCCCGCTGATTGACCAGACCATCCGCCAAACTCATCTGCCCCAAGTCACGCCGCATCACGCAGCACCCTTCCTCCAATTTCTCCCATTGAATCAGAAGGCTGCCGGTTACGCAAAGGCTTCCACTTGTTGAGGGGTGCCGCGCGCGCACCGTGAACCGCCTGCCGCGAGGCGAGACAGCTACCTTCAAGTCTACTGCGGCTCTACCGAGGCCACGGGTTGAACAGCTCCACGCCCTTACCCTGAAAGTCGCGGCCGTTGCGGGTTGCCACTATGAGGCCGTGGCGCAACGCCGTCGCCGCGATCTGTGCGTCGGCGGCAGCATAGGGTCGGCCGCTACGGTCGCCTTCTCCCATGATGTTGCCCCACAGTACGGCCGCCTCGCGGTCGAAAGACAAAATCCGCCCCTCGAATTGACGAGGCAGATCATCCCGCACCCACCGGACCAATGCGTCGCGCTTTCTGCCTTGCGGAAGCCGGACGACGCCGCGGATTAGTTCCCCGAGGCTAATGGCTGGCAGAAAGAGGTCGACGACGGCTTGTCTTGCGATCCAGTCTAGGACCGATGATTCCGGAGAAGGCTTGACCAGCTCGCTGACAACGTTCGTGTCGAGCAGGAAGCCCGGCATCGGTCAGAAGGATACCGGCCGACCTTCCGACCGGTCTCGTTCAAACACGAGGGTCTCGCCGACCAACGGCGACGCACGGAAGAACGCGATCAACTCGTCCCCGGTGACGGCGGCCCTCGGTCGGATCAGCGGGCGCACGCTCTCGCGCAGCCGCAGCGCCCCTTCTCCACCCGCTCGCAACAGCGCCGCCAGATCGCGCACAAGGGAGGCGTCCGCCGCCGGAACGGTCACCTCGAGTCGCGCGACACCCCTCGCCGCCTTCTTTCGACGGTGCTGGGCCACCCGCCTGCTCGCTTGTGAAGACTGCCCGGTCAAACCAGTGCACCTCGGTTGTGACCGGTAACAAGTACCGGATTCAGCCGATCAGGTCAAATGGTGACAACGCGCGGCGTGGATCCT